>NZ_JBMSEF010000003.1:0-383984 GCF_049446235.1 Enterovirga sp. CN4-39
GAAAAAACCAGAACACCGCGGACAACAAGTTCCCCATCCGACCGAAGCCGGGTAGGTCACCCAGAAATCCGAGGAAGCTCTCCGGCGGAAGCGCCGTGTCAGCGCCGCCGTCGATGGATGTTGATATACCTGCCTTTTCGGCGTTTGCAAGCGCCTTTTTCCGGGGGCTCCAACTTTTTTCCCGACCGCCCCGTGCCCGCCGGGGGGGGGGAGGGGGGCCGCGCGAGGACGGCGAAACCACGCTGCAGCGCGGCAAGCGGCTGGTAACTCTCAGGTGCTAGGCAGAGAGGCGGGTCCGGAGAACGCGCGGCCCATGCAGGCTGGAGAGGCCCGTGAACGTCCAGGACTTCACCTCGTTCCACCAGATCTCGCGACAGAGCGGGGTGCTTCTGTCCTTCAGCGGGGACGTGTCGGAGAACGTCCTCTTCTCCCTCGGCGAGGTGCTGAAGCGCCGGATGGTCGAGGGAGACACCGATGCCTCCGTGGCCAAGCGCGTCTTCTCCATCTTCGTCGAACAGGCCCAGAACATCATCCGCTACTCGGCCGACAAGGTGAGCAGCCCGGACGCCAAGCCTCGCGTGGTAAGCAACGGCATGCTCGTCGTGGGCATGGAGAACGACCGGTTCTTCGTCGCCTGCGGGAACGAGGTGCCGCGGGATCAGGTCGAGCCCCTGCGCGATCGGCTCTCGCGCATCGCCGGGATGAGCCCGGAGGAGCTCAAGGCCTACTACCGGGAGAAGATCCGGCAGCCGGCCGACGAGGGATCCCTCGGGGGCAGCATCGGCCTCATCGAGATCGCCCGCCGCTCGACCGCACCCGTCGAGTTCGATTTCCGCGAGGTCGGGCGGGAGCGCAGCTTCTTCTGCCTCAAGGCCTATATCTGAGGACGGACGAGAGACATGGAGCCCATCTCCATCGCGGCGACCGAACGGACGCCGGAAGTCCAGTTCGACTTCGCGCAGGGCAGCCTGCTCCTCTCCGGCGAGAGCTACCCGGAGGACGCGGCGGCCTTCTTCGGGCCGCTGCACGAGGCGATCGCGGGCCACGTCGCGGCCTCCCCTGACCGGCCCCTGACCTTCGAGCTCGCGCTCAGCTACTTCAACAGCTCCAGCGCCAAGGCCCTGATGAACATGTTCATGCTGCTCGAGGACGCGGCGGAGGCGGGCGCGTCCGTGACGATCCGCTGGCGCTATGCGGCGGACGACGACACCATCGAGGAAGCCGGCGAGGATTTCGCGGCCGACTTCCAGCATGCCCGTTTCGAGCTCGTCGCGGAGGCGCGCAGGTGAGCCGCAGCAACAACCCGGACGGCGAGCCCGTCGCCACGCCCTCCTTCAGCCTCTACGCGACCGAGGAGGCCGTCCTCGAGAAGTCCGAGGTGATGCTGAGCCGCCTCGCCGAGGTCGCGGGCGGCGTGCAGGACCTCGCGCATGCCTATCGGCGCAGCTACCGCGAGCAGCGCCGGCTCGTGCGCATCAGCGACCGCATGCAGCTCGACCTGCACAACGCCGTGCAGCGGCTGGAGGAACAGGCGCGCGAGCTCCAAGAGCTCAACGAGACGCTCTCGGCTGAGATCGCCCACCGCGTCGCGCTCGAGGCCGAACTGCGCCGCCTCGTGGAGACCGATACGCTGACCGACACGCTGTCGCGCCGCCGCTTCCTCGAACTCGCCGAGGCCGAGTGGGGCCGCCAAGCGGGCTCTCGGCTGCCGGCCTGCCTCCTGATGGTCGACCTCGACCGCTTCAAGGTCATCAACGATGCGCACGGCCATGCGGCCGGCGACAGGGCACTCGTAGGCTTCGCGCTCGCCTGTAAGGCGCAGCTTCGCCCACGGGACCTGATAGGCCGGATCGGCGGGGAGGAATTCTGCATCGTCCTGCCGGAGACGGGCGTCGCCGAGGCGTGCCGGATCGCGGAAGACATCCGGCGGGTCGTGGCTGCGATCGATCTCAGCTCGGATCGCGGCCGCGTCTCGCTCTCGGCCAGCATCGGCCTCGCCCAGGGTTGCGCCGGCGATACCCTCGAGGACGCCATGACCCGCGCCGACAAGGCGCTCTATCGCGCCAAGCATTCCGGGCGGAACCGCGTCCAGGTCTTTGCGCCGGACCGCATGGGGAGCGCCGCCGCGTGAGCGCTGCTGCGGAGGGCGAGGCGTCTCGCCCGGAGCGGGTGGCTTCTCTCCGCGGTGCCGGGCCCGCCGCCTTCGAGGGTGGCTCCGGCGGTATCGGCACGCTGCCCACGGCCGCGGCAGCCATGAACCCCGGCGCCCTGCGGGGCGCCGCCCAGGGGCGGGACCTCGACAGCCTCGCCCATACGCTGTTCCTGCGCATCTACCCGGTGATCGGGCTCGTGCTCCTGATCACCCAATGCGCGATCGCCTTCATCAATTACGAGGACACGGTCCGCATCCGCACCAACCAGGCCGCGAGCCTGGCCCGGGTCACGGCGGACACGATCGCGCGGCCCGGATGGATGTCGGACCCTTCCAGCCTGCGGGCGTTGCGGGCCGTGATGGCCGCGCCGGATGTTCGGCGCGCCGTCCTGCGCGACGGCGCCGGGCGAGTGATCGCGGCTCAGGGCGAAGAGGTCAGTCCCAAGGCCTGGGGCATGATCACGGTCGCGGCCCCGATCGCGCCTGAGGGGCAGGCGGCGCCGGAGGGCAGCCTCACGCTCTTCGTCCTGGGCGAGGATTTCCGCGGCTTCGCCCAGCACCAGGCGCTTCTCGCGATGGCGGCGATCCTCATCCTCATGCTCGCCTTCGTGGTGACGCTCCAGCTCAATGTCCGGCGCCACGTGCTCGGTCCGCTCCAGCGGCTCCTCGCCGCGATGCGCGAGGTCGAGCGGAAGAGCTGGACCCACGTCGAACTGTCAGGACGGCATCGCCCCTCGAACGAGATCGACTCCGTCTGCCTCGCCTTCAACCGGATGGTCGACGGCTTGCAATCCGGCGACGAGGCCAAGCAACTGCTGGCGCGGCTGGAAGAGACCCACGGCAAGCTCGAGCAGGCCAACCGGCTCGTCATGGAAAGCCTGGGCTATGCGCGCCGGATCCAGGGCGCGACCCTGCCCGAGGCGGGCGCGCTCGCCGGCAGCGGCCTCGAGGTCGCCGTCCTGTGGGAGCCGCTCCAGATGGTCGGCGGCGACTATTACTGGATGGAGGAGGTCGAAGGGCGCTCGATCATCATCGTGGCCGATTGCACGGGCCATGGCATCCCGGGCGCCTTCCTCAGCCTGATCGTGGCGACCGCCCTGGAGCATATCCTGCACGTGGAGAAGCTTTACGGGCCGGCCGAGATTCTGGCCGCGCTGGACGGCCGCGTGCGCACGCGGCTGCGCCAGGATGGGCGATGTGCCACCTCCGATGACGGCGTCGAATGCGGGATCTGCGTGTGGGATCGCGCCGCGGGGGAGGTGGTCTTCGCCGGTGCCGGCCTGTCTCTGACCTACAGCGAGGGCGGGGCGGCCCACCGCATCCGGGGCGCCAAGCGCGGCCTCGGCTTCGCCTCACGTCGCGCCGAAGCCCTCAATCTCGAGGAGGTGAGGATACCGGCGAATGCCGGCACCACCTTCTTCCTGATGACGGATGGCGTATCCGACCAGATGGGCAGCCCGTCCCCAGGCCAAAGGAGGCTCCTCGGCCACGCGGGATTGGGCGAGATCCTCGTCCGGCATCGCGAACTCCCCGTTGTCGACCAGATGACGGCGCTGAAGGACGATCTCGCGCGTTACCGGGGCGCGGAGAAGGCGCGGGACGACATGACGGTGGTGGCCTTCCGTCGCGCTTCGTAGCGTCTCCGCCCCGGTGCCGCGGGAGCCGGTTTCCCTCCGGATCGCGACCGGCTAGGCATTGGCGATGACGATGCTGTCCCTTCCGCTCGACCGCGAGGCGACGGACCCGAAGCTGCTTCGGCAGGCGCTGGGCCGGTTCGCGACCGGCGTCACGGTCATCACGACGCGCGCCCCGGACGGGAAATGCGAGGGCCTGACGGCGAACTCGTTCTCCGCCGTCTCGCTCGATCCGCCGCTCGTGCTGTGGAGCCTGCGCCTCGCCTCGCCCTCGCTGCCCTCGTTCAAGAGCTCGGGCGCGTTCGTGGTCAACGTCCTTTCCTCCGAGCAGAGCACGACCTCGCAGCACTTCGCCACGCCGCGCCACGACAAGTTCGAGGATGTCGCCTTCTCGGAGGGGATCGGCGGCTGCCCCATGCTGGATGGCAGCCTGGCCATCTTCGAGTGCCGCACGGAAAGCATGATCGAGGGCGGCGATCATATGATCTTCATCGGCCGGGTGATCCAGGCCCATTACCGGGAAGGCGAGCCGCTGATCTTCGCAGGCGGTCGCTATGGCACGCACACACCGCTCGAGGACTGACACCGCACGATGGCTCGCATTCCAGACATCGACCCGGACACGCTCGATTCCGAGCAGCGCCGCGTCTACGACGCCATCCTGTCGGGCCCCCGCGGCGTCGTGCAGGGGCCGCTGCGGGTATGGGTGAACAGCCCCGGCCTCGCCGAGAAGGCTCAGGAGCTCGGCGCGTTCTGCCGCTACGGCACCAGCCTTCCGCAGCGCCTGTCCGAACTCGCCATCATTGTCACCGGCGCGCATTGGCAGGCCGGCTTCGAATGGGCCGTCCACGCCCCGATCGCCATGCGGGCGGGGATCGACCCCGACGCCGTCGAGGCGATACGGACCGGAGGCGAGCCGAACCTCACGGCCGTCGACGAGCGGGCCGTCTACGCGTTTTCCTGCGAATTGTTGCGGACGCGCCGCGTGTCCGACGGCACGTTCCAACTCGCGATGGACGCTCTCGGCCAGCGGGGCGTCGTCGATCTCGTCGGGGTGCTCGGCTATTACGGCCTGATCTCGATGACCATCAACGCCTTCGAGGTGCCGCTGCCGGAGCGGGTGGAGGACCCGTTCCCGTCTCCTGCCGCCTGACGCCGCGGCATTCCCGCCGTGCGCCAGCTCACCGACGCGCGCATTCGCTCCCTCTACGTTCCCTGACGCGGGGGAGGGGGCGGAAGATGCACGCGAGGCGCCGCCGAGGAGTGATGCGCGGCAAAGTGCTGCTCGACCGCCGGACGGCGACCCTGCGATAACGGCTCGTTAACCAACGAGGCTTCAGCCTCGGTGGGTGCGCGGATGCGGCGCAGGGCCTGTGGCCTCAAGCCTGCTTCTGCGTGCTCGAACAACAAAATGGGCACGACGATGGGGGCTAATACCGCGGCCAGGCTTGCCTGGGCCGCATCCGCAGCATTGTGGCTGGCGGCGGCCTTTGCGGCGCCGCAGGGGCGGGCGGAGTCGATCGCGGCTCTGCCATCTGCACCGGTCCTGCCGGTGGGCGGCGAGGACAATCACCCCACGACGGCATGGAAGGAGTTCTGCCTCAGGCTCCCGGCCGAATGCCAGGTTGATGTTGCCGAGCCGGCCGTCATCGCGTTGACGCCGGAATCCTGGGACCTGCTGAAGCGGGTCAACCTGACGGTCAACCAGACGATCATCCAGGTCACGGACCTGGAGCATTGGGGCGTCAACGATCGCTGGGACTACCCGGACGACGGCAAGGGCGATTGCGAGGACATCCAGCTCCTAAAGCGCAAGCTCCTGGCCGAGGCAGGGCTTCCCCGGCGCGCGATGCGCATGACGGTGGTGATCGACAAACGCGATGCCGGCCACGCCGTGCTCACCGTGCGGACCGACCGCGGCGACCTCATCCTCGACAACGAGGTCGATACCATCCTGCCCTGGCACGAGACCGGCTACGAGTTCGTGAAGCGGGAGGGGGCAGACGGCCCTGCCTGGGTGGCGCTCGGCGGCGAGGGGAACCGCATCGTGGTGGCGAGCCGCTCGGTCTCGGGCGCGCCTGCGCAGAAGGAGCCTGAAGGAGAACATCCGCCGCTGCCCTGACGGCGGCGCGCGGGTCGCGTGGCCTTGCGGCTGCGCGCTGCCGTGCGACAATCAGGCATGGACCTTGCTGGAGGAGGCTCGTCGCGCCGCTCTGTGTGCGACGGTGCCGCCCCGTCCTGGGTGTCGGCACGCGCACACCCCCGGATGAGGTCTCCTGATGCTGAGACGTAACCTGATCACCGGCGCTGTCGCGGGCGCCGGCGCCGCAATCGCCATGCCGCACGTCGCGCGCGCCCAGAAATCCTTCAACTGGAAAATGACGAACGCCTACGGGCCGGGCTCCCCGTTCTATGTGACGGGGCCGGGCAGCCCGACGGATTTCTGCGCCATGGTCAAGGCGATGTCCGGTGGCCGCCTCACCATCCAGCATTTCGCGGCGGGTGAATTAATCCCGGCGCTCGAAGGTTTCGACGCGGTCTCGGCCGGCACTGTCGAGATGAATGCAGCCAACAGCTACTTCTGGGCCGGCAAGGTCCCGGCTGCACAATTCTTCACCACTGTGCCGTTCGGTCTGAACTTCCAGGGGCAGACCGCCTGGATCATGCATGGCGGCGGCCTGCAACTCTGGGAGGAGCTCTACGCGCCGTTCAACCTCGTGCCGATGCCGATGGGCAATACCGGCGTGCAGATGACGGGCTGGTTCAGGAAGCCGATCGAGAAGGTCGAGGACTTCCAGGGCCTCAAGATGCGGATCCCTGGCCTTGCCGGGAAGGTCTATGCGCAGCTCGGCGTCGACGTGAAGCTGCTCCCGGGAGGCGAGATCTTCCCGGCGCTGGAGCGCGGCGTCATCGATGCGGCGGAGTTCGTCGGCCCCTACCAGGACCGGCGGCTCGGGCTGCAGAAGGCGGCGAAGTACTACTACACGACGGGCTGGCACGAGCCGAACAACGTCACCGAGCTGGTGGTCAACAAGGCGGCCTGGGACTCGCTGCCGGAGGACCTCAAGCAGATCGTCCGCACGGCGGCCGCGGCCTGCAACACGATCAGCCACACCTGGTGCGAGGCGACCAACGCGGAGGCGCTGGACGACCTGAAGAAGCAGGGCGTCATCGCCGGACCTCTGCCGCAGCCCGTGATCGAGAAGCTGAAGACGGTCACCAAGACCGTGCTCGACGATCTCGCCAAGGATGCGAAGATCAAGAAGGTCTACGACAGCTTCACGGCCTTCAAGGCGAAGCACGATTCCTGGGCCGGCGTGTCCGAAGCCGTCTTCCAGAACCAGATCCGCGCCTGATCTTCATGCCCCACCGCCTCGAGAGGTGGGCCAGGGGCCTCGACACGATCGTCGAGGCCTCGGGCCGGATCGCGTCCTGGACCGGCCTCGCGCTGGTCCTCGTCATGGCCGCGAACGTCATCATCCGGTACGTGTTCCGCACCGGATCAGTCGCCATGCAGGAGCTCGAATGGCACCTGATGGCGCCATTGTCGCTGCTCTGCATCGCCTACGCGATCAAGCATGAGGGGCACGTCCAGGTCGACATCCTGTACGGCCGCCTCCCGCGGCGGGTCCAGGAGGCCATTGGCCTCTTCTCGGCCATCATGGCGGTGGCGCTCTGCATCATCCTGGTCCGGCTGTCCTGGCCCTACGTGATGCAGTCCTACCGCATCGGGGAGGGCTCGCCCGATCCCGGCGGCCTGCCGCATCGATGGATCCTCAAGGCGCTCATTCCGGCCGCCTTCGTCCTCCTCGGCATCCAGAGCCTCGCCGCGACCTTCCGCGCGCTCATCCCCTTCACTGGCGGTCCGCATCGGGACGTGCCGTCGACGGTCACGATCAATGCCCCTTAACGAGATCCTGGCCCTCGCCTGCATCGCCTCGTTCTTCATCCTGCTCGCGGTCGGGGTCCCGGTCGCGCTGACGCTCGCCATCTCGGGCTTCGTCTTCGGCTGGATCGGGTTCGGCTCGCTTCTGTTCAACCTCCTGCCGGCGCGCATCTATGGCGTGACGGCCAACTACACGCTGATCGCGATCCCGCTCTTCGTGTTCATGGGCGTGATGCTGGAGAAGTCGCGCATTGCCGACGAGCTGATGGAGGTGATCGGCCACGTCTCCGGCAACCTGCGCGGCGGCATGGGGATCGGCATCATCCTCGTCGGCGTGCTCATGGGTGCGACGACCGGCATCGTCGGCGCCACGATCGTCACGCTCGGGCTGCTGACGCTGCCGACGCTGCTCCGGCGCGGCTACGACAAGAGCCTCGCCTGCGGCACGATCTGCGCCTCCGGCACGCTCGGGCAGCTCATCCCGCCCTCGACGATCATCATCCTACTGGCCGACATCATGGGGCAGTCCGTCGGCACGCTTTTTGCTGCGGCCGTGCTGCCCGGCCTGCTCCTGTCGGGCATCTTCGTCGTGTGGATGCTGCTGATCGGCATCATCTGGCCAGACAAAGTCCCGCCGATCCCGGTCGACGAGAGGAATGCGCTGCCGCGGCGCGTGCTGATGGCCAAGGTCTTCAAGGTGGCCCTGCCGCCGATCGCGCTCGTTCTCGCGGTGCTGGGCTCGATCATCGGCGGGATCGCGGCCCCGACCGAGGCGGCCTCGATGGGGGCGATCGGCTCCATCCTGGTCGCGGCGCTGGCCGGCCGGCTCTCCTGGCGCACGCTCGTCGACGTGGTCCACACCTCCGCCCGGATCGTCGCCGTGATGATCTTCGTCCTGATCTGTTCGCAGGTCTTCGCGCTCGCCTTCCGCGGCCTGCAGGGGGAGCAACTCGTCCACGACGCCTTCCAGATGGTGCCGGGCGGGGCGACGGGCGGGCTCGTCTTCATGCTCGCCCTGATCTTCGTCCTCGGCTTCTTCATCGAGTGGATCGAGATCTCCTACATCGTGGTGCCGATGTTCCTGCCGATGATCGTGGCGGCGAACCTCGACCAGGTCTGGGTCGCGACCCTGATCGCCGTTGTCCTGCAGACCTCGTTCCTGACGCCACCCTTCGGCTGGGCGCTGTTCTACCTGCGCGGCGTCGCGCCACCCGAGGTCACTACGCTCGACATCTACAAGGGCGTGGTGCCCTTCATCCTGCTGCAGCTTCTCGCACTCGTGATCTGCTTCGCCTATCCCGAGATCTCGACCTGGCTGCCAAGGGCGATCGGCTGGTAGGGATTTGCCGGCTACGCGCCGGCGATCGCCGGAAGCAACAGGCCCGTCGAAGCCGCGAGTTCGCCGCTTCGGACGAGGCTCGCCGAGTTCGAGATCTCAGGGGCGAAGTATCGGTCGTCCGCGAGGTGGGGGACCGCGTTTCGCAGCAGCCCGCGTGCCGCCTCGAGCGGCGCGCTCGAGGGGAGGGGGGCGTGGAAATCGCAGCCCTGCGCGGCCGCGAGGAGCTCGATCGCGATGATCTGCGACACGTTCTCGGCCATCGGGAGGAGCCGCCGCGCGCCATGCGCCGCCATGGAGACGTGGTCCTCCTGGTTGGCCGAGGTCGGGATGGAATCGACGCTCGCGGGGAACGCCTTCTGCTTGTTCTCGGACACGAGCGCGGCGGCCGTGACCTGCGGGATCATGAAGCCGGAATTCAGCCCAGGCCTTGGCGTGAGAAACGCCGGAAGGCCCGACAGAACCGGATCGACCAGCATGGCGATCCGCCGCTCGGCGAGGGAGCCGATCTCGCATAACGCCATCGCGATCATGTCGGCCGCGAAGGCGACGGGCTCCGCATGGAAATTCCCGCCCGACAGCACCTCGCCAGTCTCCCGGAAGACGAGCGGGTTGTCGGAGACGCCGTTCGCCTCGATGGCGAGCGTGCCGGCGGCCTGGCGCAGCAGGTCGAGGCAGGCGCCCATCACCTGCGGCTGGCAGCGCAGGCAGTAGGGGTCCTGGATCCGCTCGTCGCCGGTGAGGTGGGACGCACGGATCCCGCTCCCGGCCATCAGCTCCCGCAGGGCGGCCGCGACCTCGGCCTGCCCGCGATGGCCGCGCAGGGCCTGGATCCGCGCATCGAAAGGTGTGTCGGAGCCCCTCGCCGCGTCAGTCGCGAGCGCGCCCGTGACCAGCGCCGCCTGGAAGGCGCGCTCGGCCCGGAACAGGCCCGCGAGGGCGAGCGCCGTCGAGAACTGGGTGCCGTTCAGGAGCGCAAGCCCCTCCTTCGCGCCGAGTTGCAACGGCTGCAGGCCCAGCGCCGCGAGGCCATCGGCTGCGGGCACCTGTGCCCCGTCGCTCCAGAACGCGCCATGTCCCATCAGGGCCGCGACCATGTGGGCGAGCGGCGCGAGGTCGCCCGAGGCGCCGACGGAACCCTGGGCAGGGATGACCGGCAGGATGCCGGTCTCGAGGCAGCGGGTCAGATAGGAGAGCGTGCCCCAGCGGATGCCCGAGGCGCCTTGGGCCAGGCTCGCGACCTTGAGGGCGAGCATCAGCCGGGTGGCGTCGACGTCGACCGGCTCGCCGATTCCTGCCGCATGGGACAGCACGATGTTGCGCTGGAGGGTTTCGAGGTCCTCGCGGCCGATGCGGACGCTGGCGAGTTTCCCGAACCCGGTATTCACGCCGTAGACAGGCTCGCCTTTCTCGACGATCGCAGCGATCACCGAAGCGGAGGCCTCGACCGCCTCGCGGCAGCTCTCGTCGAGCCGCACCTCGGCGCCGAAATAGATGTCGCGCCAGGCGGAGAGGGGCACCGACCCGGGCTGAAGGACGACCGGCATCTCCCGCCTCAGCCTTGGAGGCTCGGCAGGTTGAGGCCGTGCTCGCGGGCGCAGTCCACTGCCTCCTGATAGCCGGCATCGGCGTGCCGCATGACGCCGGTCGCCGGATCGTTCCAGAGTACGCGCTCGATCCGCCTCGCCGCCTCCGGCGTGCCGTCGCAGACGATCACCATGCCGGAATGCTGCGAGAAGCCCATCCCGACACCACCGCCATGGTGCAGGGACACCCAGGTGGCGCCGGACGCGCAGTTCAGGAGCGCATTGAGCAGCGGCCAGTCGGAGACGGCGTCCGAGCCGTCCTTCATGGCTTCGGTCTCGCGGTTGGGTGAGGCGACCGAGCCGGAATCGAGGTGGTCGCGGCCGATCACGATCGGTGCCTTGAGCTCGCCTTTTGCCACCATCTCGTTGAAGGCGAGGCCGAGCCGGTGACGGTCGCCGAGCCCCACCCAGCAGATACGGGCGGGCAGGCCCTGGAACTTGATCCGCTCCTTGGCCATGTCGAGCCAGTTATGCAGGTGCGTGGCGCCGGGCATAAGCTCCTTCACCTTCTGGTCGGTGCGGTAGATGTCTTCCGGATCGCCCGATAGCGCGGCCCAGCGGAACGGCCCGACTCCGCGGCAGAAGAGCGGGCGGATATAGGCCGGCACGAAGCCCGGGAAGTCGAAGGCATCCGCCACGCCCTCCTCGAGCGCCATCTGGCGGATGTTGTTGCCGTAATCGACGGTCGGCACGCCCATGCGGTGGAAGTCGAGCATGGCGCGGACATGCTCCGCCATTGAGCGCTTGGCGGCCTTGGTGACGCCGGACGGATCGCGCTCGCGCGCCTCCTCCCATTGGGCGAGGGTCCAGCCCTTCGGCAGGTAGCCGTTCACCGGGTCGTGCGCCGAAGTCTGGTCGGTGACGCAATCCGGCCGCACGCCGCGGCGGACGAGCTCGGGCAGGATCTCGGCGGCGTTGCCGAGGAGCGCGACCGAGATCGGCTTCTTCGCCGCGCAGCTCCGCTCGACGATGGCGAGCGCGTCGTCGAGGTCGCGCGCCTGCACGTCGACATAGCCGGTCCGCAGCCGCATCTCGATGCGGCTCGCCTGGCACTCGATCGCGAGGCAGGAGGCGCCGGCCATGGTGGCGGCGAGCGGCTGCGCGCCGCCCATGCCGCCGAGCCCGGCGGTCAGGATCCAGCGGCCGGCGAGGCTGCCGCCATAATGTCGGCGGCCCATCTCGACGAAGGTCTCGTAGGTGCCCTGAACGATGCCCTGGCTGCCGATGTAGATCCAGGAGCCGGCCGTCATCTGGCCGTACATCATGAGCCCCTTGCGATCGAGCTCGTTGAAGTGGTCCCAGGTGGCCCAGTGCGGCACGAGGTTCGAGTTCGCGATCAGCACGCGCGGTGCGTCCGGGTGCGTGCGGAACACGCCGACCGGCTTGCCCGACTGGACCAGCAGCGTCTCGTCGGATTCCAGCTGCTTCAGCGCCGCGACGATGCGGTCGAAGCTCGCCCAGTCGCGCGCGGCCCGGCCGATGCCGCCATAGACGACGAGCTCGCCCGGACGCTCGGCGACATCCGGGTCGAGATTGTTCATTAGCATCCGGAGCGGGGCTTCGGTGAGCCAGCTCCTGGCATCGAGCTCGGGCCCATGCTTCGCCCGGATCACGCGTGCATTGTCGAGACGGTTCGGGACGCTGGACACGGGTCTGTCTCACGAGAAGAGGCGATTGCCTCTGGGTCTATTGGCTGCCCACGGGCCCTGCAAGCGGACCCCCGGGCGATCGCTCACCGGCCTTGTCGGAACGCGGGCGGAGGCAGCCCGTTTCGTCCTCACCCCAACCCTTTCGCTTCTGCAGGACAGGCTCAATGGTTCGAAAGCCGCGCGACCTTCGTGGAGCATCTGTCGTCATCACCGGCGCGTCGAGCGGCATCGGCCGCGCCACCGCGCTCGCCTTTGCGCGCGAGGGCGCCCGGCTGGTCCTGGCGGCGCGCCGGGCGGATCTGCTCGACGAGGTCGCCCGCGATTGCGAAGAGCTCGGCGGCGAGGCCATCGCCGTCCCGACTGACGTCACCGATGCGGGCGCCGTCCAGGCGCTCGCGGAAGAGGCGCAGAGGACCTTCGGCGGCATCGACGTCTGGATCAACAATGCCGGCACGGGCGTCTTCGGCCCGTATCAGGACGCGGATATCGCCCTCCATCGCCGCACGGTCGAGGTGAACCTCTTCGGCACCATGCACGGCGCATATGCGGCGCTCCCCGTCTTCAAGCGCCAGGGACATGGCGTCCTCATCAACATGGTGTCGCTGGGTGGCTGGGCGCCGACGCCCTTCGCGGCCGCCTATACGGCCAGCAAGTTCGGGATCCGGGGCTTCACGGCGAGCCTCCGCCAGGAGATCGCGGCCGGAGAGGACATCCACGTCTGCGCCGTGTTCCCGGCGATGGTCGATACGCCGGGCTTCGTCCATGGCGCGAACATGTCGGGCAAGACGCTCGATCCCGGCCCGCTTCTCTACAGGCCCGAGGATGTCGCCGCCCGCATGGTCGAGGTTGCGCAGCATCCTCAGGGCGAGGTTGCGGTGGGCTGGCCAGCTCGGGCGGCGCAGATCGCCTACAACGTCTCGCCCCGCTTGACCGAGATCCTGGTCGGAGCCACGATGCGGCGCCTCGTGTCCCGGGCCGGCCCAGCCCCGCGTAGCGAAGGCGCGCTGCTCCATCCCGTCCCGGAGGGCCGCGACGTGGATGGCGGCTGGCTCGACCGCAAGGGCTTGCCGCCCGCCGGGCGGATCAGCACCGGGCTCGCCGTGGCAGGGATCGCCGGCCTCGCGGCTGCCGGGATCATCGCCCTGTCCCGCCGCCGACGGTCGTGACCGCCCCCTCGAGGCTCAACCTGCCCGAGAGAGCCGTTCGGATTGGGTGAGGTTTCTTCAACCTCTATCAACCATGCTTTGGCCCGTTGTGTAGGAGCCGAGCCTTGTTGCGTATCGGATCGGTCGGGTTGAGCTGCGGGTTGGCGGTGCTCGCCGGAGCCGCGTGGGCGGAGCCCGCGCCGGCGCCGGCGCCGCGTCCCGCTCTCATCAAGGTCGCGCAGGACGCGGCCCCTGCGGTCGCGGCCGCCGCCCAGGCACCTGTCGTCCAGGCGCCGGCGCCAGCCGCGCCCGCCAAGCCGCCGGCCGCCATCCCCGAGCCCGTGAAGCTCTCCGCCGACCCGCGGCCCACGCTCGGACCGGGGACCTTCGTGGCCACCATGAACGCCGTCGAGCGCTACCGGACGATCGCGGAGGCGGGCGGCTGGGCGACCGTTCCGAGCGAACTCACGCGAGCGAAGGCCGGCGACAGGGGCCCGCATGTCGCGGCGCTCCGGGCGCGGCTCATCGCGTCGGGGGATCTCTCGGCGGAATTCGTCGGCGGCGACGCGCTCGACGCGGAAGTCCAGGCCGCCATCCGCCGCTTCCAGGACAGGCACGGCCTCCCGGATGTCGGGCTCGTCGGACCGCGGACCCTGACCGAGCTGAACGTCCCTGTCGCGACCCGCATCCGCCAGCTCCAGGCCTCGGCGAACCGGCTCATGGGTTCGAAGTTTCCGTTCGGCGAGCGCTATGTGGCCGTGAACATCCCGTCCGCCAGCGTCGAAGCCGTTCAGGGCGGGCTCGTCGCCAGGCGCTACGTCGCGGTGGTCGGCAAGGCGGATCGTCCCTCGCCGATGATCGCCGCCCGCATCCAGAACGTGAACTTCAACCCGACCTGGACCGTCCCGGTGTCCCTCATCAAGAAGGACATCATCCCGCACATGCGGAAGGACCCTGGCTATCTGGCCAAGATGAAGATCCGGATCCTCGACGGGCAGGGCGCGGAGGTCGATCCGGCCACGATCGACTGGTCGACGGACCGGGCCGCGAACTACACGCTGCGCCAGGACCCCGGCGTCGACAACTCGCTCGGCGAGATCCGCATCGACATGCCGAACAAGCTGGCCGTGTACATGCACGACACGCCCTCGAAGCGGCTCTTCGCGCGCAACACGCGCAATCTCTCGTCCGGCTGCGTGCGCGTTTCGGGCATCCGGGACCTCGCGCAATGGATTCTCGAGGGACAGGCCGGGCCGAACGGGCAGGGGTCAAGCTGGGGGCAGCCGGAGATCGCCGCCGCGATCGCATCCGGCCAGCGGATCGACGTGAAGCTGACCCGGCAGATCCCCGTCATCTGGACGTACCTGACCGGCTACGCGACGCCCGACGGCACCGTGCACTTCCGCGAGGACGCCTATGGCCTGGACGCGCAGCCCGCGCTGCCGGAGCCTGGACCGGAGGGCCTGACGCTCGAATCCCTCGTGACCAGCGCGATCGGCGGACGCAGCTGAGGCCGACAGCCTCGCTCTCGGTCTCGTGAACGCGCCGCAGGTAGGGCAGCTTTCGCCAGTCCGTCCATCCAGTTAGAAGCGCCTACCTTTGGATCCGCCGGCACCGCCCCGGAGGGGGCCGCATGTCTCTCCTGCCTCCGCGAAACGCCGCTGCGGTCCCGCGAGCGCATCTTCCCGACGGCCGAAGCATGGGCGGGCTGATTGCCCGCTATGATTGGCGCACTTCGCCGCTCGGGCCCCGGTCGACTTGGCCGACTGCGCTACGGAATGCGGTCAACCTCATCCTGCCGGCGCAAGCCCAGATCGTGCTGTTCTGGGGGCCGGACTTCGTCGCCCTCTACAACGACGCCTATGCGCCGACGATCGGGGACAAGCACCCCCATGCTCTCGGGCGCCCCGCGCGGGAGCACTGGAGCGAGCTCTGGGACGATCTCGAGCCCCTCCTGGCCAAGGTGCGCGAGACGGGCGAGACTGTCTCCGCCAAGGACAGGCCCTTCTATATCGAGCGCCATGGCTACGGTGAGGAGGTCTTCTTCGACATCTCCTACTCGCCCGTTCCCCTCGACGACGGGTCGGTCGGCGGTGTCCTCTGCATCGTCAGCGAGACCACGGAGCGGGTCCGGGCGGAGCGGCAGACGGCGGCAGCCCGTGAGCGGCTGGCCGGCATGTTTCAGCAGGCTCCCGGCTTCATGGCGCTGCTGCGCGAGCCCGGGCATGTCTACGAGCTGACGAACGCCTCCTACCAGCAGCTGATCGGCGGGCGCGACGTGCTGGGCAGGTCCGTGCGCGAGGCGCTGCCGGAACTCGCGGGCCAGGGCATCTTCGAGCTGCTCGACCAGGTGAGCACCACGGGCGAGCCGTTCCGTGGCTGGGAGCAGGCGGTCACGCTCGCCACTCCCGAGGGGCCATCCGAGCGGCTTCTCGATTTCGTCTACCAGCCCATCAAGGACGACGACGGCCGCATCACGGCGATCTTCGTGGAAGGCACCGACGTCACCGATCGGGTCCGCGCCGTCGAGGCCCAGCGGGAGGCCGATGCGCGGCTGAAGGGCATCGTCGATTCCGTCGACCAGATGATCTGGTCGACCAGGCCGGACGGTTTCCACGACTTCTATAACCAGCGCTGGTACGATTATACGGGCGTGCCGCAGGGCTCGACGGACGGCGCCGGCTGGAACGACATGTTCCATCCTGACGACCAGGGGCGTGCCTGGGGCGTGTGGCGGGACTGCCTCGAGAGCGGTGACCCTTACCACATCGAGTATCGCCTCCGGCACAGGTCCGGCGAGTACCGATGGGTGCTCGGTCGTGCGCAGCCGGTGCGAGACGATGGAGGCAGGATTGCTCGATGGTACGGCACCTGCACCGATATCCATGACCTGAAGCTGGCCGAGGCGGCTCTGCGCGAGAGCGAGGCGCGCTTCCGGAACATGGCAGACAGTGCGCCAGCCCTGATCTGGGCCTGCGATGCGGAGGCGATGCCGACCTTCGTCAACTGGCGCTACGAGCACGAATTCGGGATCACGCCGGAGCGCATCCAGAACGGCTATTGGCGGGACATGGTCCACCCGGAAGACGTGGATACGTTCGAGGCCGCCTTCATGCAGGCGTTCCGGTCGCACAGCGACTTCGAGCGCGATTTCAGGGCAAAGAACCTGGCAGGCGAGTATCGCTGGCTCCGCTGTGCTGGCACCCCCCGCCGGGACGGGGAGGGCCGTTTCCTGGGTTACGTGGGCTGCAACGTGGACGTGACGGAGGCGAGGCTCGCGCGCGACGCGCTGGAAGCTGCCGTCGAGGAGCGCACGGCCGAACTCCGCGCCGCCGAGGAGAGCCTCCGCCAGGCGCAGAAAATGGAAACGGTGGGCCAGCTCACCGGAGGCATCGCGCACGACTTCAACAACCTCCTCCAGATCGTCACGGGCAACCTCGAGATTCTCCAGCGCAATCTGCCCGAGGATTCGCCGCGCCTTCGTCGCGCGGCCGAGAATGCGATGACGGGCGCCAAGCGGGCCGCGATCCTCACCCAGCGCCTGCTCGCCTTCTCACGCCGCCAGCCGCTCGCCCCGAAGCCAACCGATCCGAACCGGCTGGTCGCCGGGATGTCGGAGCTGCTGCACCGCACGCTCGACGAAACGATCGAGGTCGAGACAGTGTTGTCCTCGGGCGCCTGGCGCGTCGAGGTCGACCAGAACCAGCTTGAAAACGCGCTGCTCAACCTGGCCGTAAACGCTCGCGATGCGATGCCCGAGGGCGGAAAGCTGACGATCGAGACTGCGAACACGCATCTCGACCGCGGCTATGTCGCGCAGAATGCCGAGGTGGTGCCGGGCCAGTACGTCGTGATCTGCGTCTCGGATACCGGCGTCGGGATGGACCCGGACACGGCGGCCCGTGCATTCGAGCCCTTCTTCACCACCAAGGAGGTCGGCAAGGGCACCGGTCTCGGTCTCTCCATGGTCTACGGCTTCGTCAAGCAGTCCGGCGGCCACGTGAAGGTCTATTCGGAGCCCGGCGTCGGCACGACGGTCAAGATCTACCTCCCGCGCCTGATCGGGGCCCTCGAGGAAGAGGAGGAGGCCAGGAACGTGCTTGTTCCGGAGGGCACGCGCGAGGAGAGCATCCTGGTCTGCGAGGATGACGACGACGTGCGGGCCTATTCGGTCGAGGTGCTGCGCGAGCTCGGATATCGCGTCCTGGAGGCGCATGACGGCGCCTCGGCTATTCGCCTGCTGGAGCGGGAGGGTCGGGTCGACCTCCTCTTCACCGATGTCGTTCTTCCGGGCGGGATGACCGGCGCCGTGCTGGCCGACAAGGCCCGTGGGATCCGGCCCGACGTGAAGGTGCTGTTCACGACGGGCTACGCGCGGAACGCCATCGTCCACCATGGGCGGCTGGACCCGGGGGTGGAACTCATCACCAAGCCCTTCTCGTACGCGGATCTCGCCGCGCGCGTCCGCGATCTCCTCGACGCGAGGGAACTGGCTGGGGGATAGCGCTAGCGTCGGCTCATGCGGCGCTCGCGGCGTTCCGCCAGGAGGAGGAGCGCTTCGGCGACGATCTCGGCCGGCCAGCCTGGCCCGACGCTGAACCCCTCCAGCGCGCGCTCCTCGCAACGCCTCGCCCAAGCTCGGATTTCAGCCGGCCTTGGTCCGTAATCCCAGGCCGGGCGGCGCTCCGGGATGGCGTGGGAGGCGAGAGGCTCGCTCTCGATCTGATAGGTGATGGGCGCTGACATGCAGATAACCTAGCGGAGCTCTCGCGGGAGGCTGTGCGCGCCCGCACGGGACGGGCCAGGACGACTCCGGCCAGCGCCGCTCATTCGAGCTTCGCGCCGGAGAATTCGACCACCTTCTTCCACTTCGCCGTCTCGTCCCGGATTGCCTGGCCGAACTGCGCTGGAGTGAGCAGCCAGGGGGCGCCGCCGAGGTCGGCAAGCCTCTTCACCATGGCGGGCTCCTGGAGGATCTCGTTCACCTCCTTGTTGAGGCGGGCGATCAGTTCCGGGGGCGTCTTCTTGGGGGCGCCGATGCCGAACCAGGCCACCGCCTCGTAGCCCGGTACCGTTTCCGCGACCGTCGGAACGCCGGGCAAAGCTGGCGATGGCTCGAGCGTCGTCACCGCGAGGGCGCGCAGCTTGCCCGAACGGACGTGCTCGATCGACGATGGGAGGTTGTCGAACAGGACGTGCGCCTGGCCGGAGATCATGTCGATGAGCGCCGGGCCGGCGCCCCGATAGGGCACGTGGACCATGTCCACGCCGGTCATCGACTTGAAGAGCTCGCCCGACATGTGCACCGAGGTGCCGAGGCCGGACGAGGCCATGTTCACCTTGCCCGGGTTCTCCTTGCAGTAGGCGATGAACTCCGCGACCGTTTTCACGGGCAGGGAGGGTGTGACCTCCATGATGTTGGGCGAGCGCGTTATGCCGGCGACCGGCGCGATATCGTCCACGAAGGTGAAGTTCAGCTTCTTGTACAGCGTCGCGTTGATGCCGTTCGCCGGGTTCACGAGCAGGATCGTGTAGCCGTCGGGGTCGGCGTTCACGACCGACTCCGTCCCGATATTGTTGCCGGCACCGGGACGGTTCTCGATATAGACCTGCTGGCCGAGGCGTTTGCCGAGAGGCTCCGCCACAAGCCGGGCGAGCACGTCCGTGGTGCCGCCCGGCGGGTAACCGACGACCCAGCGGATCGGCCTGACCGGATAGGAGCTGGCGGAGGCCCTTCGGCCGCCGAGCGCTACGGCAGCACCCGCTCCCGCGCCGAGAACAGACCGACGTGACCAGCTGAACGTCATTCGAGATCCTCCCTGGGGCGGCCCTCTGCGTGGCCGCATGCCGGGCATCCTATGCGGAAGATTGCCGGAATTGCGAGGCGGCGCGCTCAGTCCTTCGTCGAGTCCGCCCGCCCTGGCCGGCGGGTCGGGCGGCTGCCCGCCTCACCGCCATCGCCGGGGCGGGCCAGAATGTGGACGCCGGTATACGGAAAGGCGAACACTGATCTCTATGTAGCGTGTTTACCTACGTCTATTCTGTGATACTCGGTATCGTTGACTTTTATCAATTTCGTGCCGTATTTGCAGAATGTTGACGAGGAGGACGTCTGCGTTTGCCCTACGGAACGGTCCTGTTGGACGCACTCGATCGGGTGGGCTTTGGCGGGATAGTTGTCGACACGGCGGGGCATGTGCTGCTCGCAAATGCAGCGGCGATGACGATCCTCAGGCGATATGAGCCGCCTTTATCGGATGACGGTCGTCTGGAGCAGATCCGCGAGGCCACCAAGTCGATGCTGCGCTCGTCCGGCTCGAAGCGGTTCCGCATGAACGACGAGAGCTGGGCGGTCATCCCCGGCGACACCCCCGATGCACGAGGGGTGGTGGTCCACGCAATGCCGATCTCGCCGCCGCCACCCACCGGCGCGCACACCGTCCTGGTCCTGATCAACCTGGATTATAAGGCGGCCCCGAGCGGGGAAGTTCTCAAGAATCTGTTCGACCTCAGCCCGGCCGAGGCCAGGGTGGCCCATCAGCTCGCGCGTGGCAGGAGCCTCGAGGAGATTGCCGAGCTCAGCGGCGTCAAGCTCAGTACGATCCGTAAACAGCTCGCCTCGGTCTTCGAGAAGACGATGACGAACCGGCAGGGCGAGCTCGTTGCGCTCCTCGGGCGCCTCACGATCCTCCCCTGAGCCGGCCGCGGCCGGCGGCATCGCCCGGAGTGCGCCGGGGCGATCCCCGGAAGGGCTACGTCCTGCGGAGGGCCGGGAGCAGGTTCGGAGCCCGCCTCGCGCCGAAGAGCCTGCGGTGCTCCCTCGTGCCGAGGGCAGTCACCCGGAATAGCCCGGCCCGGGGGCCAGCGCGCGCGCTATGTTGCTCCGTCCGAGGCCGCGCGGGGTGCTGAGCGAGCGCTGATCCCGCGCAACTCGTGATCGGCCACTGCACGACGCGAGCCGCGGTCGCGAACGGGAGAAACAACAACGGGAGGAAGACGATGCTGTCAGTCCCGAATTCCGTGCAGGTTGCGGCAGAACTGGTTGCGAACAGGCGTTATGCCGAGTTCGCGCGGCGCTGCGCGGGCCTGATCGTCGAGAACCGCGCCACCTACGGCCTGCGCCGGGATCTGGGCCTCCCGCTGGCCGAGTTCGAGGCGAAAACCCCGATCACGGTCCGGCCCGCGTCGTCGGCGGACATGGCCCATCTCGTACCATCCGATCTGTCGGCGCTGAGCCGCAAGGACAGGGTCGAGGTGAACACCCGGCGCGGTTTCATGGACGAGCGTCTCGGCACCTGCTTCGTCGCGATCGACCGGGAGAAGAACGTGCCGTGCTACTTTCAATGGCTGATGACCGAGGCCGACAACGACACGATCCAGAGGCTGTTTCCAAAGACCTGGTTTCCCCGGCTTCAGTCGGGCGAGGCCCTTCTCGAGAATGCCTACACGCCCCCGGCCTATCGAGGCAGGGGTATCATGTCTGCCGCCATGGCGCGGATCGCGCTCAGGGCAGCGGATCTCGGCTGCCGTCATGTCATCACCTTCGTCGAGAGCACGAACATCCCGTCCCTGCGCGGCTGCCGCAAGGCTGGGTTCGAGCCCTATCTGATGCGGGAGGAGCGCCGGCTCGTCTTCGGGCTCGTCCGGCTGCGCCGTTTCCGGGACCTCCGGGCGGACGAAACCCGGCCCGCCGGCATGTACTGACGCCACGGCAGGGCGCGGCAATGCCGCCCAGCGCTCCGGTAGCGCCGTGAGCATCGCAGGATGCCGTCTTTCGCGGCGGTAGAAGCGAAGCTCCGCTCGATCGGCGGGTGCGCATCGGAATTTGCCGGCACGGCCGGCCGAGGAGATGTCGCGGTCAGCCCCGCGCGCCCTCGGCCTGATCCTCCGCGCCTGCTCCAGTTCTTCAGGATGCGCGCGGGCCTTTGCGTGGCCGCGCCGGCAAGCAATCCGCAGAGCCGACGCTCCTTGTCCGGCCCCGCCCCTTGCGCGAAGATTTGCGGCTAGGTGGTGAACACCGGCATAGCACTTGGGGAGGGAAGAAATGCGGATCTTCGGCCAAGTATTGCTCGCTGCAGGCGCGCTCGCGTTGGCGATCGGAGGAGCGGCTGCGCAGGACGCGGGCATGAAGCGGTGGACCAAGGGCAAGGGATGGGGCTGGGTGTGGGGCGCCGAGGACGAGGTCGGCAACCTGAACGAGATGACCGATCAGTCACGCCTCGCTGCGCTGAAGCTCGTGACCCAGGGCAAGGCCTACGACCTCGGCCTCCCCTATGACCGCAACTCCTACAAGTGGCCGGGCCATTCACCGGGCGAGATCATCTCCTTCCGTTCGCCTGCCGGGGTGATGACGCAGAAGGATCTCGAATTCACCACTCCGCAGGGCGGAAATACCGGCGGCACGGCTTGGCATTCGAACGCGATCTTCATGAGCGACAACGTCGCCACGCAGATCGATGGTCTCGGCCATATAACCCACGGCCCCAACAACGAACTCTACAACGGCTTCAAGGCCAGCGAATGGGGCGGGGATTTCGGCCTCCGCAAGGCCGACGTCACCACGATCCCCCCGATCGTTGCGCGCGGCGTGATGGTCGACGTGGCGGGTTTGAAGAACGTGGATGCCCTGCCATCCGGCTACGAGATCACCCGCGAGGACATAGAGGGCGCGCTCCGGGCCCAGAACGTCGACGTGACGCCTGGCACGATCGTGCTGATCCGCACCGGGACCGCTCGCTACTGGGGCGAGAACGGCAAGGACCACGCCAAGCTGGCGCAGCACGATTCTTCCGGCATCGGGCTCACGGCCGCCAAATGGCTCGTCGAGGAGAAGGGCGCGCTCGCGCTCGGCTCCGACACCTCCGGCCTCGAATACGTGCCCCCGAAGCCGGCGGATTCGCAGGCCGTGGGCGGCAGCTTCAACCCGGTCCACGTCTACCTGCTGATGCAGCAGGGCGTGCACATCATGGAGTTCCACAACCTGGAGCGGCTCGCCGCCGACCGCGTCTACGAATTCGCCTATGTGGCGACCACGAACGCGATCCGGGGCACCGTCGCCGGCACGGCGCTCCGGCCGCTCGCTCTGCGGTAGGCGGCAGGTAAGGGGAAGGGCAGCGCCCGTTTCGAGGCAGACCTCGAATCGGGCGTTGGCTTCAGGAAGGGCGCCGGCGGTTAGATGCGCCGCCCTACAGCCCCTGCCTTTATTTCACCAGCGAGCAGCCGCCCTCGCTCTCGGGACGGAAAGCCTCCTCCCCGGGAGTCGTCGCAACGACGTTCAGCAGGTCCCACTCGCCCTTGTTCTGGCCCGGTGCCTTCGCCTCGAGCAGGTAGGAGGGGTGGAGCGTGCGTCCGTCGACCCGGACCCGGCCCGCCCCGAAGGCGTCGTCGTCCGTCGGAAGGTCCTTCATGCGGGCGACCGCCGCGCGACCGTCGGCCTTCGCGGCTGCCGCGCCGAGGCTTGCGACGGCCTTCAGGTAGTGCAGGGTCACGCCGTAGCACCCGGCCTGGACCATGTTCGGGTATTGCTTCGGCTTCTGCGTGGACATGAGCCGCTTCGTGAAGGCGCGGGTGCGGTCGTTGAGATCCCAGTAGAAGCTCTCGGTCATCACCATGCCGCGGGACATTTCCTGTCCAAGCGCGTGGACGTTGCTGTTGTAGAACAGGAGCGCTGCGATCTTCATCGTCGGGGTCAGGCCGAACTCGTTCGCCTGCTTGATGCAGTTGATGGTGTCGGCGCCTGAATTGGCGAGCCCCAGCACCTTTGCGCCCGAGGCCTGCGCCTGGAGCAGGAACGACGAGAAGTCGCTGGTGCCCGGGAAGGGATAGGAGGCGCTGCCGAGCACCTTGCCGCCCGCCGCCTGCACCACCTTCGCGGTATCGCGCTGGAGCTGCTGGCCGAAGGCGTAGTCGGCCGTGATGAAGTACCAGCTATCGCCGCCGGACTTCACGACGGCCCCGCCGGTGCTCTTCGACAGCATGTAGGTGTCGTAGGTCCAGTGCACCGTGTTGGGCGTGCATTGGGCTCCGGTCAGGTCCGTGGTCGCGGCACCGGAATTGAGGTGCACCTTGTTCTTCTCGCGGCAGATCTGGTTGACGGCGAGCGCCACGGAACTCGTCGGCACGTCGACCACCGCGTCCACGCCTTCACGATCGAGCCACTGGCGGACGATGTTGGACCCGATATCCGGCTTGTTCTGGTGATCGGCATAGATCACCTCGACCTGGAACCCATCGGCCTTGAAGTCCTCGACCGCCTGCCGGACGCAGGCGACCGACGTCATGCCGGTGTCGTCGCTGTAGACACCGGATTGGTCGTTCAGGACGCCGAGCTTGATCGTCGGAACCTGGGCCCATGCCGGCCTGACTAGGGGGATGGCGGCAGAAGTCGCAAGCAGGGCCCGGCGATTAATGAGCATTGAGCGTCCTCCGTAACTCGTCTTGTTGAATCGGAGGGTAGGCGCCGAGCTATCCGGGCACAAGCAGCGCGAGGAGAGGGGGCAGCGCTCGGCACCGGAGCCAACCCCGGCGCCGCCGCATGCTCAGCGGGCCTTCGGAATGCCTGTTATGAGGAGCAGCCCGGCGCTCCTGCTCCTTCAGAGCACCGCCTGGCTATGGGGCGGCCCAGAATGGCTCCGTGATCGTCCAGCCTGCATCTCGAGCTGGTGCCGGGCGTATTCGATGAACTCCAACCGCTCGCGTTCGGACAGCGGGAGGGCAGGGGGGCAACCATCGCCCTGCGTCCTGCTCCAGGCGCGATCGCGCCGGGTGTTTCTCGCCTCGAAGTTTCGCATCGCGACGGCCTCGATGTCCCTTTCGCTGAGCGGCCCCGATGCGGTGTACGCCTGTGCTTGTTGTTGCTTCATCCTTTGCTCTCTCCGGCCATGTTCCGCCTGGCCGCGCATCCGGGAACGTAGGTTCCGCGAGCAATGTTCCTCCTGGGTCGGGAAAGTTCGTACACGGTTACCCGGCCGCTCCGCAGCCGCGAAATCGCTGCCGGCCGGATAGGGTTCGGGCGCTCTGGACACCGCGCTCATCCGCTATCTGCGGCGGCGCTAAGAAGTGAGGAGGCGCGGAACCATTCGGCGGCCCATTCATCTCTTACATCCATGCAGATGACACATGGCGCAGCGCTCGAGGCGAGGCTCGGCAACAAGGTGGAGGTGAGGGCGGCGGTCGATCCGCGCTTCATGCTCGCCATCGGCGTGCTGGTGAGCGGGATCCTGCTCTCGATCCCGCCGATCATCCGGGCCGCCAGGGAGGGCCGGGGACGGTAGTGAGGCGGGCCGCTGCCTGTCGGGCCGCTCCGCTTGTTACGCGGGGCAGTTCATCCCCGCCCTTCCGCCTCCTTGGCCCAGTCCTCCAGCACCTTCACGCCGGCATCGCGGGAGAGCTGGCGGGTGGGGATGGAGCGCGCGTCAGGCGTGGACCCCGCCTCGCGGCGAACCACGTCCACCGGCACGCGGCTCTTCAGCCCGGCCGGGAGAGTGGCAAACGCGACCGGCGCGTCGGCCGCCGAGGCTCCGTAGGTGAGCGAGCCGATGCCCGTGATGGTCATGGTGGCGATGCAGAGCGGGCAGGGCTCGCAGGAGGCGTAGAGGTCGCAGCCAGAGAGGTCGAGCGTGCCGAGGTTGCGACAGGCATCGCGGATCGCCTCCGTCTCGCCATGTGAGGTCGGGTCGAAGTGCGCCCGGGCGTGATTGAGGCCTCGCCCGACGATGGCGCCGTCCTTGACCACGACGGCCCCGAACGGGGCAGTTCCCTCGCTGGCCTTCGCCTCTCGGGCGAGAGCGAAAGCCTCTTCGAGGAAGGCTTCGGGCGTCATGGCTCCTCCTAAACCGCTCGCGTCATAGGAGCCGTTACGAGACCTTCCGGAATGCGGCAACGAATTCCTTCAGCTCGGCCATGTTAAGGTCCGACACGGCCCAGTACGCGACGTCGCCCTCCCGCCACGAGACGACGTTGTATCCGTCGACAGTGGCCGGAGAGGACGCATCTCCCTCGGCGGCGGGAACGGCCGTCAAGCTGATGACGTGCTGGCGCCGGCGATAAACCAATGTCGGTGCCGGAACGCGTTTCACCACGTCGATGCGGGCGCCGGCGAGGGGAAAGCCGGCGGCACTCAGGTCGACCACCCGGGGGGCCTGCGGGATACGCCCATTGAACCAGGGCTTTACCGTGTGCCGGTCGGACGAGGTCACGTCGGTCGGCTGCGACGCCATCAGGCTGCGGATATGGCTGCTCAGGACGCCGTCGGTCGCTTCCTCGCGTGCGGATCCCTCCAGCAATGCCCAGGTTGCGCCACTCGCCCCGACTGCGCCGAGCAGAAGCGAGGCCGCCATGGCCTGCCAGGGAACGGAAGCGAGTCCCTTCCGCCTGCCGTGGCGAGCCCTGACCCGGCGCAACAGGGCGTCGGAAACCTGCGGCGGCGGCAGATGGGTCCGCAGCACGTCCCGCAGCGCCTCGACCCGATGCCGTTCTGCGGCGAGGACCGGATCGTCCCGCATCCTTCGCTCGATCGCGAGCGCATCGGTCGTGGTCAGCTCGCCATCCAGATAGGCGTGGACGAGGAGGCGCTCGTCTTCCTGTCCGCTCATCATTCGTCCCTTGTGAGCTCGTCGAACAGCCGGCGGCGTGCCCGGGCCAGGCGTGACATCACCGTGCCGACAGGCACGGCCGTGACGGACGCGATCTCGCGGTAGTCGAGCCCGTGAAGCTCGCGCAGGATCAGCGTCTCGCGGAATGCCGCCGGCAGGCTCATGATCGCGCTCTGCAGCTCGACGGGATCGATACGTTCGGGCGAGGCGAGGGATGAGCCGTCCTTGCCTCCGCTCTGCTCCGTGGCGCGGTATTCGAGGGTTTCCAGGTCGCCGATGCTGATGATCTCGGCCGGCCGGTTCTTCCTGAGCCAGGAATAGGCGGTGTTACGGACGATGGTGAGAAACCACGCCCGGGCGTTGCCGCCCGCGTAGCCCTGGATACCTCGGAAGGCACGTAGCGAAGCCTCCTGCACCACATCCTCGGCGTCGACGTTGTTGCCCGTTATCCAGCGCGCCAGGGCGAAGCCGTCGGCGAGATGGGGGACGGCGACCTCCCCGAATTTCGACTCGTCTCCCGTCACCGCGGCCTCCGAGGCTGCAGGAGGCCAGACGGACAGTCATAATGGACCGTCTGGGCCGGCCCATTATTCCCGGCAAGAACAAAAACAAAAGCATTCCGATGAGGGAATTTCGGCTCTGTGCCGACAGGTCTTGCTTTCGACTTCGGACGAGAAGTCGGAAGGAGCCGCACGATGAGGACGGATTCAGACCTTCCCCCGCGCTCGGATATTCTGGGAAGCGACAGCAGGATCTTGACAGCGGCAGCGCTTGTGGGGCTCGCGCTTGTGCTGGCCGCAACGGCCTTCGCGCAGGATTCGAGGCCTCCACCGGTCGCGGTCTACGCCGGTGGCATCACGGTGCAGGGCAGCGATCCCGCTGATCGGGGTGCGGCCCCGGCCTGCGAGCCGCACGATATCGCGCTCGGCACGAGCAGCGGCGATCCCTACGGCTTCTACAGCTTCAGCAGGGACCCTGATCTCGCCCGCATGCGCGAAGGATGTCGCATCGCGCCGGCCGGGAACTGATCCCGCGGCCCCAAGGAAGGGTGGCCGGGCGTTCGGCCCGGCGAGCCCCGGCCGCCTGCGACGACCGGAGGCGGGACGGCGGCGCCCCTATTCCTCCTTGAAGCCGTAATCCGGGATGCCCTGCTGGTTGCCATAATATTTGTACGGCAGGAACTTGCCGGACATCGCGATGCGGACGCGGTCGCCCTTCGGATTGGCCTCGCGCGCGAAGGTGATGTCGAAGTCGATGGCCGACATGATGCCGTCGCCGAACTCCTCCTGGATAAGCTCCTTCCAGGCGGGGCCGTTCACCATCACCATCTCGTAGAAGCGGTAGATGAGCGGATCGGTCGGCGGCATGGGGGTGCCGGTGCCGCGGTAGGGGATCTCGTTCAGCATCGCCTCCTCGGCCTTGGTGAGGCCGAACAGCTCGGCGGCCTTGGCGGCCTGCGGTTTCACCAGCTTCATCTGGCCGAGCAGCGCGCCGACGATCAGCACGTCCGACATGCCGCCGATCTCGTCGCAGATGTGGCGCCAGGTCCAGCCCTTCTCGCGCTTGATGTCGAGGATCTTCTCCGTGAGCTCTTCGCGTTTCATGGTGGTTCTCCTTGGGTGTGGGTCCTCCCCCGCGAGCGGGGGAGGGGAACCGCCCGCAGGGCGGTGGAGGGGGCGACAGGGCTTCTCGATGCGGGCGGCTCGGAGGCGAAGCGGCAAGGGCGGTGCATCGGGCCCTCCAACGTGCCGACCGGTTCCGCCGGCACCGCACGGTCCCCTGCTAAACCGGCGCGGTCACGCCGCCCGGCTTGCGACCGCTTTCCTTGATGTAGGCTCCACCCCGCCATCCAGCCTCACAACCGGCGGGTGGCGCGGATCGTAGCCGGCCGGCGGGGCGTCCCGAAACGTCTTCGAGCGCGTGACCAGGAAGTCGATCAGGTGGTTGCGGATGGCGTAGTAGTGCGGGTCGTGGTGGATCTCGCCCTGGCGCCGGTCGGCGGGCAGGGGGTTCACGACGATCTCGGCGATGCGCGCCCCGGGACCGTTCGTCATCAGCACGATCTTGTCGGCGAGGTAGATCGCCTCGTCGACATCGTGGGTGATCATGTAGACGGTCTGCCCGGTCTCGCGGCAGATGCGGCGCGCCTCCTCCTGCAGGGTGCCGCGCGTCAGGGCATCGAGCGCCGAGAACGGCTCGTCCATGAGCAGGATCTTGGGCTCGATCGCGAGCGCGCGGGCGATGCCGACGCGCTGCTTCATGCCGCCGGAAAGCTCCGCCGGGCGCTTGTTCTCCGAGCCCGCCAGGCCGACCTTGGCGATGGCGGCCCGGGCGCGGGACTCGATCTCGGCCTTCGAGGCCTTCCGCCAGCGCGAGGCGACCGCATAGGCGACGTTGCCGAGAACTGTCTTCCACGGCAGCAGCGCGTGGCCCTGGAAGATGACGGCGCGGTCGAGCGAGGGGCCGGCGATCTCCCGCCCGTCGACGATGACCGCGCCGGCGGATGGCTCGTCGAGCCCGGCCAGGATGTTCAGCACCGTGGTCTTGCCGCAGCCCGAATGGCCGATGACGCAGACGAACTCGCCGCGCCCGACGCGCAGCCAGAGGTCTTCGAAGATCGTCGTCTGGCCTCCACCCCGCCCGCCCGAGGCGGCAGGATAGCGCTTCGCGATCCCCTCGATGGAAATGAGCCTGTCGTCCACCATGCTCACTCCGGGAAGGTCACGAGGCGCTGCGCCTGCGCGAGCAGCTGATCCAGCACCATGCCGACGAGCCCGATCACCAGGATCGAGGTGATCACATTGGTGATGCTGAGGTTGTTCCACTCGTTCCACACGAAGTAGCCGATGCCCGTTCCGCCGACGAGCATCTCGGCCGCCACGATCACGAGCCAGGCGATGCCGATGGAGATCCGCATGCCGGTCAGGATCGTCGGGGCGGCGGCGGGCAGGATGACCGTAAAGGCGCGGCGCAGCGGCCCGACCTCGAGCGTGCGGGCGACGTTCAGCCATTCGCGCCGGACGCTCGCGACCCCGAAGGCCGTGTTGATGAGCATCGGCCAGAGCGAGCAGATGAAGATGACGAAAATGGCCGAGATGCCGGAATCCTTGATGGTGTAGAGCGCGAGCGGCATCCAGGCGAGCGGCGAGACCGGCTTCAGCAGCTGGATGTATGGATCGAGGGCGCGGCTCATCAGCGGCGACATGCCGATCAGGAACCCGATCGGAATGGCGACGAGGACCGCCAGCAGGTAGCCCAGTCCTACCCGCGCGATCGAATGGGCGAGCTGGATCCCGATGCCCTTGTCGTTCGCGCCCTTCACATAGAAGGGATCCTTGAGGTGCCCCCAGATGGTGCGGCCCACGTCGAGCGGGCCGGGCATGGCCGACTTCCCCTCCGTCGCCGTCGCGCCCATCAGCTTGGCGTATTCGGGATCCATCTGCTGGGTCGGCCCGGAGCCGCTGACGCCGATCTGCCAGAGCGCCAGGAACACGGCGAGGATCAGGGCCGAGACGGCGAGGGATTGCAGGCGGGGTGATGCGGTCATCGGAATGGCTCCGCCTCTCCCCGTGTAACGGGGAGAGGTCGAGTCGCGCATTGGCGCGACCGGGTGAGCGGCAGCCGAGCCCTGGTCTCGGAGGTGCAACGCCCCTCATCCGGCCGACGCGTTCCGCGTCGCTCGACTTCTCCCCGCAAGCGGGGAGAAGATGGCGCTGCGCTGCTCAAAGCCCGAGCTCCGTGAGGCCGGGGTGATCGGCCGTCCGTGGGCCGAGCGGCCAGCGGAAGAGGCGGTCGGCCTCGGTGATCGGCAGGTCGTTGATGCTGGCGTGGCGCTCGCGCATGCGCCCGTCCTCGGCGAAGGCCCAGTTCTCGTTGCCGTAGGAGCGGAACCAGTTGCCGTTATCGTCGTGCCACTCATAGGCGAAGCGGACGGCGATCCGGTCGCCTGCAAAGGCCCAGACCTCCTTGATCAGCCGGTAGTCTAGCTCGCGCGCCCATTTGCGCGCGAGAAAGGCTTCGATGGCGTCGCGGCCGGAGAAGAACTCCGCCCGGTTCCGCCAGCGGCTGTCGGGCGTATAGGCGAGCGCGACCTTTGCGGGATCGCGCGTGTTCCAGGCATCCTCTGCGCCGCGCGCCTTCTGGGCGGCGGTCTCCGGCGTGAAGGGCGGCAGCGGCGGGCGGGGTGCCTCGGCGGGAGCGGGATCGGTCATCGGCTTACCTCAGTCCGGGCCGGCGCGGGGGCGCCGGGCCCGGAACGACGGACCATCAAGACGCCCGCTTGATGGCGAAGGAGGCGAGGTAGTCCTCGGGCTTGGCCGGATCGAAGCTCTTGCCCATCACCGAGAAGGTCTTGGTGGTCGCCTTCGGCGGCGTGAGGCCCTGCTGCTCCATCAGCTTCTGGGCATCGGTCGCGAGATAGACCTGGCGGGCGATCGCCGCGTAGTCGACATCGCCCTTGATCTGGCCCCAGCGCTTCATCTGGGTCAGCATCCAGACGGCGAAGCTCTCCCACGGGAAGGCGTCGAAATCGGCGCGGTTGGGCACCTTCTGCACCTGGCCCAGCCCGTCCGCGAAGGTGCCGGTCAGCACCTGCTCCACGACGATCTGCGGCTGGTTGAGGTAGTTCGCGGGCGCGATGGCGGCCGAGATCTCCTTGCGGTTCTCAGCCTTGGACGCATAGGCGGTCGCGTCGATGATCGCCCGCAGGAGCGCCGCATAGGTGTTCGGCATCGCGGTGATGAACTCGCGCGAGGCCGCGAAGGCGCAGCAGGGATGTCCCTCCCAGATGTCCTTCGACAGGATGTGGATGAAGCCGACCCCGTCATAGACGGCGCGCTGGTTCATCGGGTCCGGCCCGAGGAAGCCGTCGATGTTGTCGGCCCGCATGTTGGCGACCATCTCGGGCGGCGGCACGGCCCGGATCTGCACGTCGGTGTCCGGGTCGATGCCGTGCTCCGCGAGGTAGTAGCGGAGCAGGTAATTGTGCATCGAGTAGTCGAAGGGCACCGCGAACTTGAAGCCCTTCCAGCTCTTCGGGTCGCGCTTGTCCTTGTGCTTCATGGCCAGCGTGATCGCCTGGCCGTTGATGTTCTCGATCGCCGGCACCGTGTAGGGCACCGGGTTCGAGCCCGCCCCGACCGTGATCGCCAGCGGCATGGGCGAGAGCATGTGGGCGGCGTCGTATTCCTTGTTCAGGGTCTTGTCGCGGATCACCGCCCAGCCCGCCGTCTTCACGACTTCGACGTTCAGCCCCTGCTTCGAATAGAAGCCCATCGGCGCCGCCATGATGATGGGCGTCGCGCAGGTGATCGGGATGAAGCCGACCTTCAGGTCCTTCTTCTCGAGCGGCGCGCCCTGGGCGAAGGCTTCCGTCGCGGTCCCGACGGGGAAGAACTGGGAGATCGCCGCGAGCGCCGCAGGGGCGCCGACCGCCTTCAGGAAGGCGCGGCGCGAGGCGTCCTGCGGGAATAGCGCCCGCATGAGCGCGCCTTCGACGACGCGCCCGACCCGGGCCTCCGAGGACAGGACGGCGTCGTGCTCGGCCTCGGTCGCATGCCGGCCGCAGGAGCAGCCGCGCCGGCTCAGGGAACGGGAGGAATCGAAAGGATCGTCGAAGGTCGACATCGGCACCTCGTGTTGCGACCCGCGAGTCGCAACCGATGTGCCAGTTTTTTGAGCTGCCGCATGATCGGGCCGCCGAGACCCGCCGGGTCAGTCCTTGATCAAGGCGCGGCAGGAGGGGGCGCGCGTGAAGGCGCAATCGCCGAGCGCCGCCCAGGTGCGCATGCGATCGATCATCCAGATCGCCCCGAGCGCGAGGCAGACCGCGAAGATCACGCCGATCAGCGCGCCGTAGCGTGCGCGCCAATCCTCCGGCTCGGGTCCCCGCTCGTCCATGGCCGCACCTTAGCAAAGTGCGGCCGCGACCGCTCCTGTCAGTCGAGCGGCACCCAGGCCTTGTGCGCCCGCTCGACGAGCACCGGCTGGCTCGCGAGGCCCCACACCGTGCTCTGCGCGATCGGGGTGATCGTCGCGGGGCGCACCATCACGCGGCGGGTGACTGTCCTGTACTCGCCGGGCACGTCCACCCAGCAGCCGATCTTCCGGCCATAGGCGTCGCGCTTCACGGTCCAGACCCGGCCCGGCGGCCGGATCGCGACGCGCTCGGTCACAGTGGTGTACTGGGGCGGCGTGACTGCGGCATAGGTCCGCGGCGCCCGGACGACGGTGGGCTCGACCAGCGTGCCGTAGCGTGCCGGCACATAGGCCTGGCGATAGCAATCGCCGTAGCAGCCATAGCTGCCGGCAAGGGCCGGGACGGCGCCGGCCATCACGGCGGCCGCGGCGAGAAGGGTACGTACCATGGGTTGTCTCCAGGGGCTTGCGGAGGCAAAGCTCAGGCGGAGAGAACGCACGAGCGGGCCAGTCTGCACGCGGGAAGCGCAGACAAGGTAAAGGCGCGCGCAACCAAGCTTGGCCTTCGGCGTTCTTGGCCGCGCCGCATCGCGCCCTCGGGCGCCGAATTGCGTTTGGATGCCGATTGGCCCTAAGCCACCGTGGCGTCCAGGGGACAACGAGAAAGCTCGGATCGGATCGAAATGACGAAGTGGGTCTACACCTTCGGCGACGGCAAGGCCGAAGGGGAATCCGGCATGCGGGATCTCCTCGGCGGCAAGGGTGCGAACCTCGCCGAGATGTCGAACCTGGGGTTGCCCGTGCCGCCCGGCTTCACGATCCCGACCTCCGTCTGCACCTATTTCTACGACCACGACCGGCAGTACCCGCCGGAGCTCGAGGCGGAGGTCGCCCGCGCACTGGATTACATCGGCACCCTCACCGGCAAGGTGTTCGGCGATCCCGAGAACCCGCTGCTCGTGTCGGTCCGCTCCGGCGCCCGCGCCTCCATGCCGGGCATGATGGACACGGTGCTGAACCTCGGCCTCAACGACACGACCGTCGAGGCCGTGGCGCGCCTCGCGGACGACCGGCGCTTCGCCTATGACAGCTATCGCCGCTTCATCACGATGTATTCGGACGTCGTGCTCGGCGTCGAGCACCACAATTTCGAGGAGGCGCTCGACCTCTACAAGGACCGCAAGGGCTATTCGCTCGACACCGACCTGAACGCGGACGATTGGGCCGAGCTGATCAACCGGTACAAGAAGATCGTCCAGGACCAGCTCGGGAAGCCGTTCCCGCAGGACCCGAAGGAGCAGCTCTGGGGCGCCATCGGCGCGGTCTTCGGCTCCTGGATGAATGCCCGCGCGATCAAGTACCGCGAGCTCAACCACATCCCGGCCTCCTGGGGCACGGCCGTCAACGTCCAGGCCATGGTCTTCGGCAACATGGGCGAGACCTCGGCGACCGGCGTCGCCTTCACGCGCAACCCGTCCACGGGCGAGCGCGCGCTCTATGGCGAGTTCCTGATCAACGCCCAGGGCGAGGACGTCGTCGCTGGCATCCGCACCCCGCAGGACATCACGGAGGCCGCCCGCATCGCGTCCGGCTCCGACAAGCCCTCCATGGAGAGGGCGATGCCGGAGGCCTATGCCGAGCTCGTCCGGATCTACGAGATCCTGGAGCGGCATTACCGCGACATGCAGGACATGGAGTTCACCGTCGAGAAGGGGAAACTCTGGATGCTGCAGACGCGGTCCGGCAAGCGGACCGCCAAGGCGTCGCTGCGGATCGCGGTCGACCTCGCCAGCGAGGGCCTCATCTCGCAGGAGGAGGCCGTGAACCGGATCGATCCGGCTTCGCTCGACCAGCTGCTCCATCCCACCATCGACCCGAAGGCCGAGCGCAAGGTGCTCGCGACCGGCCTGCCGGCCTCGCCCGGTGCCGCCTCGGGCGAGGTGGTGTTCTCCTCCGACGAGGCCGAGGCCGCCAAGAAGGCCGGCCGCAAGGTGATCCTGGTCCGGGTCGAGACGAGCCCGGAGGACATCCACGGCATGCACGCTGCCGAGGGCATCCTGACCACCCGCGGCGGCATGACCTCGCATGCGGCCGTCGTCGCGCGCGGCATGGGCAAGCCCTGCGTCTCGGGCGCCGGCCAGATCCGGGTCGATTACGCGAAGCGCATCTTCTCGGTCGGCGGCCAGACCGTGCAGGCCGGCGAGACGATCACGATCGACGGCGGCACCGGCCAGGTGCTGCAGGGTTCCGTGCGCATGCAGGAGCCCGAACTCTCGGGTGAGTTCGCGACCCTGATGGAATGGGCGGACAAGGGCCGCAAGCTCAAGGTCCGGGCGAATGCCGACACGCCGCGCGACGCCGAGACGGCGCGCAATTTCGGCGCCGAGGGCATCGGACTCTGCCGGACGGAGCACATGTTCTTCGAGGGCGACCGCATCGTGGCGGTCCGGGAGATGATCCTGGCGGATGACGAGAAGGGCCGCCGTGCGGCGCTCGCCAAGCTCCTGCCGTATCAGCGCGGCGATTTCCTGGAGCTCTTCACCATCATGAAGGGCCTGCCGGTCACGATCCGGCTGCTCGATCCTCCCCTGCACGAGTTCCTGCCGCACACGGACAAGGAAATCGCGGAGGTCTCCGCCCAGACGGGTGTCAGCGCGGACAAGCTGAAGCGCCGCGCGGCCGAGCTGCACGAGTTCAACCCCATGCTCGGCTTCCGCGGCTGCCGCATCGCGATCGCCTATCCGGAGATCGCCGAGATGCAGGCCCGCGCCATCCTGGAGGCGGCCGTCGAGGCCCAGCAGAAGACCGGCTCCGCCGTCGTGCCCGAGATCATGGTCCCGCTCATCGTCACGCGCGCCGAGTTCGACCTCGTGAAGGCGCGCATCGATGCCATGGCGGAGGCCGTCTTCAAGGAGAAGGGCGCATCGGTCGAATACCAGGTGGGCACGATGATCGAGCTGCCGCGGGCCTGCCTGAAGGCGGGCGAGATCGCAGAGACGGCCGAGTTCTTCTCCTTCGGGACGAACGATCTCACCCAGACGGCGCTCGGCATCTCGCGCGACGATGCGTCGACCTTCCTCGGGCCCTACACGCAGAAGGGCATCCTGGAGACCGACCCCTTCGTCAGCATCGACCAGGAGGGCGTCGGCGAGCTGGTGAAGATCGGCGTCGAGCGCGGCCGCGCCGTGCGCAAGAACCTCAAGCTCGGCATCTGCGGCGAGCATGGCGGCGATCCGGCCTCCGTGCGCTTCTGCGACGAGATCGGGCTCGATTACGTCTCCTGCTCGCCCTATCGCGTGCCGATCGCGCGGCTCGCCGCTGCCCAGGCAGCCATCGGCGGCAAGGTCGCGAGCACGGCCTGAATGGAGGCCGGCGAGCGGATCCGCTCGAGCTTCGCCAGGCAAGGCCTCATGACGACGCTCGGCGCGACGCTGGTCAGCGTCGAGCCGGGGCTGGTGGAGATCGCGCTCCGGCCGGCGCCGGCTGTGTCGCAGCAGCACGGTTTCGTGCATGCCGGGGCCATCAGCGCCATTGCCGACAGCGCGGCAGGCTATGCCGCGCTGAGCCTCATGCCTGCCGGCACCGGCGTCCTCACCACCGAGTTCAAGATCAACCTGCTGGCCCCCGGGGCGGGCGAGCTCATCGTGGCGCGCGGCCGGGTCGTGAAATCCGGCCGCACGCTGACCCTGGCGCAGTCGGAGGTCTTCGCCCAGCGTGACGGCCAGGAGAAGCTGATCGCGCTGCTGACGGCGACGCTGATGACGATCCAGGGGCGGGACGGCGTCAGCGACTGAGCGCTCACGCGTCGCTGGACAGCTTCATCAGGACGAGGCCGCTCACGATGAGCAGGGCGGCCAGCACCCGCAACGCGCTGGCGCTCTCCCCAAGCACCGCGATGCCGACCAGGAACGCGCCGACCGCGCCGATCCCGGTCCAGATCGCATAGGCCGTCCCGAGGGGGAGGGAGCGCATCGCGAGAGCCAGGAGGGCGAAGCTGGCGACCATCGCGGCGAGCGTGATCAGGCTGGGCCAGAGCTTCGAGAAGCCTTCGGATTGCTTCATGGTGAAAGCCCAGACGACTTCCAGCAATCCGGCGGCGATGAGCATGGTCCAGGCCATGGCGGCAGCTCCCTAACAGCTGCCGGGCCGTCCCGGACTTGAACCCTCATGGGGGAGGACGTGGCCTCGCATGGCTGAGATAGGACAGCCTCGCCGGTTTGCCAGATGGCGCGCCGAGCGCAGCAGCTTCTTCAGACCGAGCGCGTGAGGCCTCCATCGACCCGGATGTTCTGCCCGGTGATGTAGGAGCCGCCATCGGAGGCCAGGAATGCGATCGTGGCCGCGATCTCCTCGGCCCGGCCATAGCGGCCGAGCGGAACGCTTGCCCGTCGCTCCTCGGTGGCCGGGAGGCTGTCGATCCAGCCGGGCAGGACGTTGTTCATGCGGATGTTGTCGGCCGCGTAGGTGTCGCAGAAGATCTTCGTGAAAGAGGCGAGGCCCGCCCGGAAGACGGCCGAGGTCGGGAACATCGCGCTCGGCTCGAAGGCCCAGGCCGTCGAGATGTTGATGATCGCGCCGCCCTTCTGCGCCTGCATGATCGGCGTGACGAGGCGCGTGGGCCGGACCGCGTTCAGGAAATAGACGTCGAGCCCGGTGTGCCATTGCTCGTCGGTGATCTCGAGGATCGGCGCCCTTGGCCCGTGGCCGGCGCTGTTGACGAGCACGTCAACTCGGCCCCAGCGCGCCATGGTGCCGTCCACGAGCCGCTGCAGGTCCTCGCCCGACCGGTTCGAGCCGGTCACGCCGAAGCCGCCGAGCTCCTGCGCAAGGGCTTCCCCCTTGCCTGAGGAGGACAGGATGGCCACCCGGAAGCCGTCCTGGGCGAGGCGCCGGGCGGCTGCCGCGCCCATTCCGCTGCCGCCGGCCGTGATGATCGCGACTTTCTCTGACACTTCGGCTCTCCGGGTCTGGAGTCGCGATCAGTAGCGCCGCCCCGCCGCCTTGCGAATGCGCCCCGCAAAAGAAAAGGGCCGGTGCGCTCTCGCGCCCGGCCCCTTGTGTCGCCCCCGCAGAGCGGGTCAGAGCGCGAAGCGCTCGCGGATGTAGTTCTCGAGATAGGCGAGGTCTTCCTTGGACTCCATCGCGCGGGTCTCGGCTGCGAAGACCCGCTCGTCGGCTTCCTTCAGGAGGGCCTTGGCGTGGGCGATCTCGTCCTGGATGCGCTGCTCGGCGGCGGCGGCGCGCTGCTCCTGGCGCTTGCTCTCCTCGCGGGCTGCGCGGATCTGGGCGTCGGCATCGGCGAGTTTCTCGGCCGCGCGCTCGGTCACGGCGTTGAGGCGTTCCTCGGCGGCGCGGGTGCGCTCCTGCAGGGCCTGGATCTGCTGCTCGGCCTGGCTGAGCTGCTCGGCGGTGCGCTCGGCGAGGGCGCGGGCCTGCTCCTCGGCGTGGGCGGCGCGCTCCTGGGCGGTCTTGATGAGGTCCGCGGCCTTGACCACCGCGTCCAGGGCGGCGGAGAGCTCCGGCTTCTGCTGCGGCGCGACGGAACGCTGTGGAAACGGCGCCCGGACGACGTTCTCGGCGGGCTGAGCCGGCCGGCGGGCCTGCGGAGTCGACAGCTGCCGAAGCTGATCGCTCAGTTCGTCAGTCCATAGTGTCTTGAGTGCCTGCTGCATTTCTATGCCTCCGCCAGTACCCACGGCCGCGCGCAGGTACCCCCTTCTTCAACCAGCGGTAAATAAACTTGGTTAACGAATCGTTACGCCATTGGTTATACGCGGTCTCGGCGGGAGCTTGTTGTTACTGATACTCGCGAATCTCTTGCTCGGACCCAGATAGACGGGAACAGGTCGGGGGGCGCCCGTCAACGTGGCAATTTCAAGGCCGCCCCTCCGGAGCCCGTAGCGTGACATTAACGGCGCATCAACCATGCGCGTTCACCCTGTGCCTATCGGTTCGGCGAGGGTACCAGTGGAAATCGTTCTGATCGTTGCCGCCGCTGGCGGTCTTCTCGGGTGTTTCGCGTCGGTGGCCCGGGTGAATGTGGGTCGGCCCAAGCAGGAGTTGCGTCACCCCGGACAGCGGCTCGCCGTCCGGTAATTTCCTTACTCGATGACGATGCGCGGCGGGGCACGCCTGCCGCCATCGCTCTCCAGCCCGGCCCACAGACGCTGCGCCACATCCATGAAGGCGCGGGCATGGGCTGTCCCGGGATCCGCGACCACCACCGGCCGGCCGGCATCCGAGTTCTCCCTGATCTCCATGTGGAGGGGGATCTCGCCGAGGAACGGCACGCCGAGCTTCTCCGCTTCGTGACGGGCGCCGCCATGCCCGAAGATGGGCGATGCGGTGCCGCAATGCGGGCAGACGAAGGTGGACATGTTCTCGACCACCCCGAGGATCGGGATCTCCACCTTCTGGAACATCGCGACGCCGCGCCGGGCATCGATCAACGCCAGGTCCTGAGGCGTCGAGACGATCACGGCGCCTGACAGCGGGGTCGATTGCGCCATCGTGAGCTGGGCGTCGCCCGTCCCAGGGGGCATGTCGACGATCAGCACGTCGAGCTCGCCCCAGGCGACCTCGCGCAGCAATTGCTGGATCGCCGAGGTCACCATGGGCCCGCGCCAGATCATGGCCGAGCTTTCGTCGACGAGAAAGCCGATCGACATCACCTTCACGCCGTAGCCGTCGAGCGGCTCGAGCATGCGCTCGCCGACGAGGCGCGGCTTACCGGACAGCCCGAACAGCTTGGGCGCGGAGGGGCCGTAGATATCGGCGTCGAGGAGCCCGACGGACAGCCCCTGCAGCTTCAGCGCCAGGGCGAGGTTGCAGGACAGCGTGGACTTGCCGACGCCGCCCTTCCCGGAGGCGACCGCCACGATGCGCTTCACGCCCGGCACTGCCTGCGCGCGGGGCGGGGCTGCAGGCCCGCGGGCCGCGGGGGAGGGGCCCGGCCGTCCCGGGGCGGCGGGGCGGTCGGCGGTGAGCATCACGAAGACCGCTCCGGCTCCGGGGAGCGCTCGCACGGCGGCTTCGGCCGCCGCCCGCACGGGCTCGAGCGTCCCGGCCTCCGCGGGGCTCGCGGCGATCGCGAAGGAGATGCGGCCCGTGGGGTCGATCGAAATCTCGGACAGCCGGCCCGACGCAGAAAGCGGCTGCCCGCCGAGGCGAACGTTCTGAAGTGCTGCGAGGACGTTGTCCCGGGTAACCGCCACAGGCTCTCTCCTGATTACCGGACGGCTCTACGCCATCCCGCCGGGCGGATGAAGCTCGTGCGCACGCGGCCGTGACCGGCCGAAGGGAAACCATGCGCGCCCCCCGGCCGTTCCCCACCGGAGCAGGCGGACGACTTCCTCGCGAAGGAGGCGTCCGGGACCGCACAGGATAAGGGAGAGTTCGAATGGCGCACGACCACACGCAGCATGAGGGCGCGGAAAAGCTCTACGCGATGCTGAAGGACATCAAGGTCGCCATGATGACGACGGTGGAGCCGGACGGGACGCTGCACAGCCGGCCGATGTGGAACCACTGCGCGGACGAATCCGGCGATCTCTGGTTCTTCACGCGGGAGCGAGCCCCGAAGGTGCGCGAGCTGAGCAAGGACGCCCAGGTCAATCTCGCCTTCGCCGATCCGTCCGGCCAGAACTACGTCTCGATCTCCGGCACGGCGGAGATCGTGCGCGACCAGGCCAAGGTGAAGGAGTTCTGGAGCGAGCCGCTGAGGACCTGGTTCCCGAAGGGGTCGGACGATCCGGACATCGCGCTGATCCGCATCCACCCGGCCGGCGGCGAATATTGGGACAGCCCCTCCCGGACCGTCATGCAGCTCTACGGCTATGCGAAGGCGCGGCTGACCGGCGAGCAGCCGACCGAATTGGCGGACAACAAGAAGGTCAGCCTCACGGCGTGAGGGAGGGCGAGGTCGTACGAGGTCAAGACGAGGTCAAGCTGAGGTCAAGGCGACTTTCCCGGCGACCTCGCGACCAGTTAAGCGCGATCTCGCGGCCAGGTAGCTTTGGCTCGCCCGGCCGGGCATGATGTCGACCAGCGGCTCCAGGGCTGCTGGTCGCATCCACGTCGAGGTGAGTATCGCGATGGTCGACATCGCCACACGGGTCTACAATCACAGCTGGAAGATCGACCCGATCATCCGCTCGGTTCTGGACACCGATTTCTACAAGCTCCTGATGGCGCAGACGATTTTCCGTCGCCATCGGGATGTCGCGGTGACGTTCGGCATCCAGAACCGGACGACCCGCGTCCGCCTCGCCGAGTACATCGACCAGGGCGAGTTGAGGGAGCAGCTCGACCACGTCCGCACCTTGCGCCTCTCGCGAGGCGAGTCGACCTGGCTGCGCGGCAACACCTTCTATGGCCGGCGCCAGATGTTCTCGCCCGACTTCATCGCCTGGCTCGAGAACTTCCGCTTCCCCGATTACGAACTCGAGCGTGTCGACGGCCAGTACGAGCTCACCTTCCACGGCCCCTGGATCGAGACGACGATGTGGGAGATCCCCTCGCTCGCGATCCTGAACGAGCTTCGCTCCCGTGGCGTGACCAAGGGGATGGGCAAGTTCGAGCTCCAGGTCATGTACGCCCGGGCGATGACGCGGGTGTGGGAGAAGATCCAACGCCTCAAGGCCTTGCCGAACCTGTCGATTTCGGATTTCGGCACGCGTCGCCGACACGGCTTCCTGTGGCAGGATTGGTGCGTGCAGGCCATGATCGAGGGGCTCGGGCCCGCCTTCACGGGCACGTCGAACTGCCTCATCGCACTCCGTCGCGAGGTCGAGGCCATCGGCACGAATGCTCACGAGCTTCCGATGGTCTACGCGGCCCTCGCCAATACCGATTCCGAGCTCCTCCAGGCTCCCTACGACGTGCTCGCGGACTGGCAGGAGGACTACCAGGGCAACCTGCTTGTGATCCTCCCGGACACCTACGGCACCACCCGCTTCCTCAAGAATGCGCCCGAATGGGTGGCGTCGTGGACGGGCATCCGGGTCGATTCAAAGGACCCGTTCGAGGGCGGGGAGGAGGCGATCGACTGGTGGCTCGCGCGCGGCCAGGACCCGATGAAGAAGCTGGTGATCTTCTCCGACGGGCTTGACATCGAGCGGATCGAGCGCGTCCACCGCCAGTTCCATGGCCGGGTGCGGGTCGCCTATGGCTGGGGCACTCTTCTCACGAACGACTTCCGCGGCCTCGTGCCGGACGGCAAGCTCGACCCGATCTCGATCGTCTGCAAGGTCGTGTCGGCGGATGGCCGGCCGACCGTGAAGCTTTCCGACAACCCGACCAAGGCCATCGGGCCGCGATCTGAGATCGAGCGCTATCGCCGGATGTTTGAATTCGTCGAGCGCGCTCCCCAACCGGTGCTGGTCTGATGCAGGTCGATATCAACTGCGACATGGGCGAAGGCTACGGGCGCTGGACGCTCGGTGACGATGCGGCGATGCTCGACATCGTGACCTCGGCCAACATCGCCTGCGGCTATCATGCGGGCGACCCGAACATCATGGTCGAGACCGCCCGGCTCGCGAAGGAGCGCGGCGTCGCGATCGGGGCGCATCCCGGGTTCAACGACCTGTGGGGCTTCGGACGTCGCGTCATCCGCGGCGACAGCATGGCCGAGATCGAGCGCATGGTCGCCTATCAGATCGGCGCCATGCAGGCCTGCGCCGCGCTCGCCGGGCACAAGGTCACTCACGTGAAGGCGCACGGCTCGCTCGGCAACCTGACGAACGAGGAGCCGGAATTCGCGCGGGCGATCGGCCGCGCGATCAAGGGGGTCGATCGCTCGCTCGTCTACATCACCATGCCGGGTCTTCCCACCGAGCGGGTGGCCGAGGAACTCGGCCTTGATCAGGCCGCGGAGATCTTCGCCGACCGCGCCTACGAGGACGACGGCCAGCTGATGAGCCGAAAGAAGCCTGGCTCCGTGCTGCACGATGCCGACGAAGCCGCGGAGCGTGTTCTGGCGATGGTCAAGGAGGGAGCGATCTTCTGCGCGTCCGGGAAGCGCATTCCGGCAAAGATCGAGACCATCTGCGTCCATGGGGATGGGCCGACGGCCATCGCCATGGCGCAGCGCGTCCGCGCGGTGCTGGAGCAGGCGAAGGTCGAAATCAGACCCTTCAGGACCGCCGCAATCGCGAGCTGATCCGGTCGCGATCCGGCCATGCTTCGCTGATCGACTGAGCTGATACTCGTCGATCTAAGCGGGCCAGAAGATGAGTCATCACGTCGGCGTTAAGGTTGCCGATCATCATACGGCATTTCGGATTACTGCTGATTCGCACTCGGGTTGCACCTGTCAAGGTGATCGTTCAAAAAGAGCGGGTGTAGCGGGAGTACTCTCATGCGCATGCGCTTGTGCGTGAGGGCAGCGGTGACAGCCGGAATTGCCCTCGGCGGATACCTGGCATCCTCGGCGATTACCTTCGAGACGGTCGGCATTGGCCCGGCCGAAGCGGCTCAATTCTATACGCGTAAGCGCGTCAACGGCGTTTGGATCGAGGGGCGTTTCCCGAAAGCCGAGCGGAGTTCGCGCGCGCGCTCCAGCAAGGGGAGTCGAACGACATCGGTCCCCCGCGTGACGCAGGTCCCGCCGACGGCAACCCACGTCGTCCTCCCCCCACTGGACCTCCGCCGTAGTGAGACGCCCCCTCCCGCCGCAGCGGCGATCCCCGGCCCGCGCGAGACGCAGCCGGCGGCTGTCCTGCCGGACGTCGAGGCGGCTCTCGTCGCCGCGGCGGTCGGGCCCGTGCCGGCTGCAGATGAGAGCGGAACCGCCGGACATGAGCGGGTCGTTCGGCTACGCCGCGCTCTCGAGGCGCGGGCCGATGAGTTGAAGGCGAAGAGCGCCCTGGAGGTGCAGCCGGAGCGGGCTCCCGAGGCGACAGCCTCGGTCGCGGTGGGCGACCGGTCCCCCGTTCTCTCCCCAGCATCGTCTTCCCAGGCAGCCGGCGCGGAGCCTCGTTCCGCACCGCAGCCTGCTGCCACGCTGCCTGAGGGATCGCCCGTGGCCGCCGCCGCTTCCCCGGCGGAGCCGAGTAAGGTCACGTCACTTCTGCCCCGGTCCATCTCCTACGACTTCGAGACGGGGATGAAGACCACGGTTTTCGCGAATTCCGTCGTTCGCGAGCCGTTCGACCGCGCTCTGATGCGAAGCCTCGTCGCTGGGCCTCTCTCGGCGCGCTGATCGAAGCGGACCGTCCGACCAATTTGTCGAACCTGGCCCTCAGCTCAGCCGCGGTCACGCGCAACCGCGAACCCATTCTCGCGGTCCTTCGCGACCTCCTGCCGGGACGAGGGACCGTCCTGGAGATCGCGAGTGGCACTGGCGAGCATGCGGCCTATTTCGCCGGCCATCTGCCTGGCATCGTTTGGCAGCCCAGCGACCGGGATCCGGATGCGCTCGCGAGCATAGCGACCCACCGGCGCGCCGCGGGGGTGCCGAACCTGATGGCGGCTCTCCAACTCGATGCGTCCTCGGGGAACTGGCCGGTCGCCCCGAGCATCGACGCGGTCGTCTCGATCAACATGGTCCACATCTCGCCCTGGTCGGCTACCGTCGGGCTCTTCACGAATGCCGCCCGGCTGCTCGCTTCCGACGGCGTCTTGTTCCTCTACGGTCCGTATCGCGAGGCCGGCAGGCCGACCGCGCCGAGCAACGAGGCTTTCGATTTCAGCCTCAAGGCGCGCGATCCAGAATGGGGCCTGCGGGACCTTGGGGCGGTGCGGGCGCTTGGGGAGGCGTGTGGTCTCCGACTGGCGCAGCGTGTCGAAATGCCAGCCAACAATCTCAGCCTGGTCTTCCGCCGGAAGGGCTGAACCCGCTCCCGCTGTTGCCGGAATATCTCACCGCGCGGACCGAGATTTTCGGGGCTTGCCGCGGCTGGCGCGGCATGCTCATTGGCCCGGCTTTCGGTGCCTCGGATGATCCGGGGTGAAACGGGAATGCGGTGCGGGCCAGGGTCATTCGTGACCTTCGGCCCAATGCCGCGGCTGCCCCCGCAACTGTAAGCGGAGAGCCTTCTCCAACATGCCACTGGCCTCTCGGCCGGGAAGGCGGATGGAGGCGATGATCCGCGAGCCAGGAGACCGGCCGGAAGCGTGACCCCAAACCTGCGGCGGTGGGCCGCGAGGAGATGTCATGCTTCGTCCCCTGAGCGGCGCGACGCCGCTGTTCTTTTCGTTTGCTTTCGTCCTGGCGCTCGGCGCCCCCGCACACGCCCAAGGCACGGGCGAAGCGGTTTCGCTTCCGGACATCATCGTCACGGCCAACCGGCGGCCGGAGCCGATCGGGCAGGCGGCCAGCGCCATCACGGTCGTGACACGCGAGGAGCTCCAGCGCTCGAACCCGACGACCCTCGTCGACGCGCTGCGCAATGTTCCCGGCCTGGACGTCTCAGACGCCGGCGGGCCCGCTTCGACGACCGTCGTCCGCATCCGCGGCGGAAATTCCGGTCAGACGCTGGTTCTCATCGACGGGATCCGCGTGAACGATCCGAGCTCGGCGAGCGGCGAGTTCGACTTTGCGAACCTGTTGCCGACAGCCATCGATCGGATCGAGGTGCTCCGCGGACCGCAGAGCGCGCTTTACGGCTCCGACGCGATCGGCGGCGTGGTCAACATCATCACCAGCAGCGGGGGAGGAGAGCCTCGCTTCCACGTCCAGAGCCAGGGCGGCTCCTATGGCACGTTCTCGTCCAGCGCGACTGCTGCGGGCTCGATCGGGCCCTGGTCTTATGCCTTCTCCGGCGGAGGCCAGACGAGCAACGGCTTCTCGCGCTACGGCTACCGCATCCCGCAGCTCGAGCGCCGGTTCGGCAAGTTCGAGCCGGACGGCTTCACGCGCTGGGGCGGCTACGGGCGGCTGGGCTATGATGCCGGCGAGGGCGTCAAGCTGGAGGCGGGGCTTCTCTCGTTCCGCACCTCGGCGGAATACGATGCCGGCTCGTCCGCGCTGCCGCGCAACGTGATCTATAGCGGCAATAGCCGGATCTTCCCCGATACGCCGGCCGAGACGACCCGAACGCTCACGCAGATCTGGGCGAAGGGCACGGCAGAGCAGGGCCCGCTGACCCAGACCCTCCAGGTCTACGCCAACCAGACCGATCGCGAATTTCGGGACTTCACATATCGGGCCAATCCGGTGCGGATCACGAGCGATGCCCTGTCCGAGTTCAGGGGCGACCGCATCGGGACCGAATACCAGGGCGATCTCAGGCTTCAGAGCTTCGGGACGATGACCTTCGGTGGCCGCGTGGAATCGGAGAAGGCCGCCACCTTCTCCACATCCTACGTCCCTGGCCCGGCGAACCGGACAAGGACCCTTGAGGCGCAGCAGGACACCCGGTCCGTCTTCGCGCTCTACCAGCTGCCGATCGGCGAACGCATCATCCTCTCGGCTGGCGGACGCCACGACGAGGTGAACAGGCTCAGCTTCGACACGTGGCGGGCTACCGGCGCCTTCCTGATCCCGGAGACTGGCACGAAGCTCCGCGCCACCGGCGGTACGGGCGGCAAGGCACCCACGCTCTACCAGCTCTATCAGCCCACCTTCGGCAATCCCGGCCTTCTTCCCGAGACGAGCATCGGCTGGGACGCCGGCATCGATCAGACGGTCTGGGACGGCCGGCTGACGCTCTCCGCGACCGTGTTCGGAAACCGCTTCCAGGACATGATCGAGTTCGACTCGCCAACGTCCAGGTACTTCAACGTGTCCAAGGCCAAGACCTCGGGCCTTGAGCTCGAGGGCGCTCTCGTCCTTTGGCCCGAGCTTCTCACCCTGACGGGCGTCTACACCTATCTTGATGCGAAGGACGAGCGGACGAACTTGAGGCTGCAACGTCGGCCGCCGCATGTCGGTCGGGTCGGCCTCGCGGTCACGCCCTTGCCGGGGCTGCTGCTCGAGCCGCGCGTCACGATGGTTGCGCAGCGCTTCAGCGGCAACAACGAGACGTTGCCCCTCCCGGCCTATGCCCGCTTCGACGTCTACGGCGAGTATCGGTTCGACCAGACCTGGAAGGTGTTCGGCCGCATCGAGAACATCACCGACGCGCGCTATCAGGAGGTCCTGAATTATGGGACCACCGGGCGGGCGGTCTATGCGGGTCTTAGCGTAACGTGGTGAGCAGCGGGCCGACGAAGGCGGGGAAGACGACGGGAATCGTGGCGGGCGCCCTCGGGGCGGTTGCACTCCTCCTGTTTCTTCTCTCGCTCGGCGTCGGCCCGGTCCGGCTCTCGCCCACGACCGTGGCCGCTGCTCTCCTCGGAAGCGGCGACGAGACGGCGCAGGTGATAGTGCGGGAGATCAGGCTGCCGCGTGCCATTCTCTCGCTGATGATCGGCGGGATCCTCGGCTTGTGCGGCGCCGCCATGCAGGGGCTCCTGCGCAACCCGCTTGCCGCCCCCTCGATCTTCGGGGCCCCGCAGGCTGCGGCCTTCGGGGCGGTGGCGACGCTCTCGCTCGGGCTGGCCGATGCGCTTTCATTCGCCCTGCCCGTGGCGGCGATTGTCGGGGCGTTCCTGTCCGTTTTTCTTCTCATAGCGGTCGCGGGCCGGAATGCCGGATTGACGCTCCTCATCCTGGCCGGCCTCGCCATATCGAGCCTCGCCGGGGCCGCGACGGCCCTCGCCATGAACCTCGCGCCGAACCCGTTCGCCGCACTGGAGATCGCGTTCTGGCTGCTGGGGTCCCTGGAGGACCGCTCGATGCGTCATGTCGCGATGGCGCTCCCCTTCATCCTGGCCGGGGCGGCCATTCTCGCAGCCCACGCGCGCGCCTTCCGGGTCCTGACGCTCGGGGAAGAGGCGGCGCAGAGCCTCGGCGTGAACGTCGCCCGCCTCCGGCTCCTGGTCATCGTCGGCGTGGCGCTCGGGGTCGGCGCATCGGTGGCGGTTGCGGGAACGATCGGGTTCATCGGGCTCGTCGCTCCGCATCTCGTGCGGCCGCTCGTCCGCTATGACCCGGCCCGCCTGCTGCTGCCGGCCGCGCTGGCCGGATCGTGCCTCCTGACGGCCGCCGACATCGCGGTGCGGATCATCCCCTCGACGACCGACATCAAGGTCGGCGTGCTGACCTCGCTGATCGGCGTGCCCTTCTTCCTCTACCTGATCCTGCGCGAGCGCCGCCGGCTCGGGCCTGGAATGCTCGCATGAGCGCCGACCTGCACATCCGGGACCTCTCGGTCCGGCTCGGCGGACGGCTCGTGCTGAGCGAGGTCTCGCTCGACCTCAGCCTCGGACGCTTCGTCGCCGTCGTGGGACCCAACGGAGCCGGCAAGACGTCGCTCCTGCGCGCCATCGTCGGGCTTGTCCCCCATGGGGGGAGGGTCGCGCTCGGGGCGGATGATCTCGCGGGGCTCTCCGCCCGTGAGCGTGCTCGCCGCATCGCCTACCTGCCACAGGGCCACGAGGTTCACTGGCCGCTGCCGGCGCGCGACATCGTTGCCCTCGGCCGTTTCCCGCATGGGGCGGCGGATCCCGACCGGCTCGGTCCTTCGGACCTGGAGATGATCGCCGAAGCGATGCGGGTCACGGAAACCGTCGCCTTTGCGGATCGCCCGGTCACCTCGCTGTCGGGTGGCGAGCGCGCCCGCGTCGCCCTCGCCAGGGTCTTCGCGGCAGGCGCCCCGGTGATCCTTGCCGACGAGCCGACGGCGGCCCTGGATCCCAGGCACCAGATCGACGTGATGTCCGCGCTACGGGCGCGCGCCCGTAGCGGCGCGCTCGTCGTAGCCGTGACCCATGACCTCGGGCTCGCGGCCCGCTATGCGGACACGGTCGTGCTCCTGCAGGGCGGGCGGCTCGCCGGGTCCGGACCGCCAGCCGAAGCTCTGGCGCCCGACCTTCTGCGCCGCGTCTTCGGCATCGAGGCGTTCCTCGGCGAGTATCAGGGCGCGCCGGTTCTGGTGCCCTGGTCGTGACGGCCGTTCTCGACCTCGCGCAGGCATGCCGCGAGGGCGTTAGCCAACCGAACCGAAGCCGCCTCGTCGGGCGGCAGGCCGATGCGCAGCAGCGTCGGCGACCAGAGAAAGCGGCGGATCCAGATCCTGCGGGAGGCGAGAGCCTCGTGCAGCCGACCCGCCCGCGGATGCTCGACGAGCCGGAACAGGCTCGTGCCGCCGACGACCTTCAGCCCGGCCCCGGTCAGTCGCTCGTCCAGCGCCTCCGCCTCGCTCATCAGCCGTCCGCGCATCGCTGCGGCCCAGGCGGTGTCGGCGAGGGCCGCCGTTCCGACCGCGATGGCGGGCCCGGAGACGGGCCACAATCCGAGTGCGCGCGCGACCTTCTCGGCGATGGGCGGGGACGCGATCGCGAAGCCGAGGCGAAGGCCGGCGAGGCCATAGAACTTGCCGAAGGAGCGCAGGACGAGGATGGGCAACTCGCCGCAATCGCGCACCACGCTGCAGGAAGGTTCGACATCGGCGAAGGATTCGTCCACCACGAGCCAGCTTCCGCGCCGCCGGCACTGAGCGGCCGCCGCCAGGATTTCCGAGCGGCCGACGATGCGGCCGTCCGGATTGTTCGGATTGACGATGACGATGTGACGCGAGCCATCGCTCGCCTCGCCAAGCGATTGGATCTGTTCGACTTGGGACCCGTGGCCGCGCCACACGGTCTCGTGCTCGCTATAGGTCGGCCCGATGATCGCGACCGGCCGCCGCGGCGCGAGATGCGGCAGCCATTGTATGATCGCCTGCGTTCCGGGTGCGGCTGCGATCACGACGTTCCGCGGGACCTCGTAGGCGGAGCGGGCGGCTGCGATCAGGTGCGCGAGGTCCGAGCCCGATGGAAGCCGAGTCCAGCCCTCGTTCCGCAACTCGTCAGGCACCGGCCAGGGATGCGGGTTGATGCCGGTGGAGAGATCAAGCCAGGCGGAGTCGGTTCCGCCGAACCGCGAGGCCGCCTCGCCAAGGTCGCCGCCGTGCTGCATTCCCGGTCTTTCTTGAAATGGTTTGGGCCGGCCCTGGAATCGATCGGCGCAGCGACGCGTAGGTGGGCATCGAAGGCGGCGAGAACGGGGCTTCTCGCTGCGCTATTTGCCGCGGCGACGCCGACATTGCCAGCTGCCGCCGCGCCCGATCGGCCGCGCGTTGTCTCGATCAATCTCTGCACCGACCAGCTGCTGCTCTCGCTGGCCGATCCGGATCAGATCCTCGGTCTGAGCCCCTTCGTGCGCGATCCCCGCCGCTCCTGGGTGCGGGACCAGGCCCGCGCCTATCCGATTCTGTCCGGAACGGCGGAAGAGGTGCTCGTCCTCAAGCCCGACCTCGTGCTGGCCGGCCGCTTCACCCGGCGTGCTACCCGTGAACTCCTGAAGGCGCACGGGCTGCGCGTCGCCGAGTTCGATGCGGCGTCCTCGGTCAGCCAAGTGATCGACCAGATCAGGCGCGCGGGGGCGATCCTCGGCCATCCAGATCGGGCGCAGGCCAAGATCGGCGAGATCGAGGCAGCGGTCGCCAGGGCCCGCGCCGCAGCGCTCGCGCGCCCCGTCACGGTGTTGCCCCTCCAGCGGCGTGGCTGGATTTCCGGCCGCGAGACGCTGATGACGTCCTTTCTCGAGACGGTCGGCCTGCGCAATGCTGGCGCGGCGCTCGGATCCCAGGGCAGCCTCGTCAGTCTCGAGGAGATCGTCGCCCTCAAGGCTGACATGCTTCTTGTCTCCCGCAGCGAGACCGCGGCGGAGGATCAGGGCAGCGCCCTGCTTCATCATCCGGCGTTGCAGGAGCGCTATCCGCCGGATCGCCGGCTCGTGCTACCCGAGCAGATGACGGTGTGCGGCGGCCCGGAAATCGCGGCTGCGCTCGACCGTCTGGCGGTGGAGATCGAGCGGATTCGCTGAATGTTGTTCCGGGCCGACGCCCCGCTCGTCCTTCTCCTCGCGCTCGTTCTTGACGCTCTCATCGGCGATCCGGACCGGATCTGGCGCCGCGTGCCGCATCCGGTCGCCTGGTTCGGGGCGTTGATCGGGCTCTGCGACCGGCTCTTCAACCGTGAGGGCTGGAGCGGGCAAAGCCGCCGTACGGCAGGCATCCTGAGCATTGCGGCGCTGGTCGCGATCGCTTTCGTGCCGGCGCTACTCCTCGAATCCTTCCTCAGAGCGATTCCGGCCGGAGATATCCTCGTGGCGCTCGTCGCCTCCGTCTTTCTGGCCCAGAAGAGCCTGTATCGGCATGTCCGGGCGGTGCGGGACGCGTTCTCCAAGGGTGGGCTCCCGGCGGCGCGGAAGGCAGTTTCGATGATCGTCGGGCGAGATCCCGAGCGGCTCGACGAGGCCGGGGTGTCGCGGGCGGCCATCGAGTCCACGGCTGAGAATTTCTCCGACGGCGTCGTCGCGCCCGCCTTCTGGTTCGCGCTGCTCGGCCTTCCCGGCCTGGTCGTCTACAAGGCCGTGAACACCGCCGATTCCATGATCGGGCATCTGTCGGTTCGGCACCGTGATTTCGGCTGGGCGGCCGCCCGGCTCGACGACCTCCTCAACCTCGTTCCCGCAAGGCTCGCGGGATTCCTTGTCGCGGGTGCGGCCTGGGCTGCAAGAGGCTCTCCCCGGGTCGCCGCAGCGGTGATGCTGCGGGACGCGTCCGTCCATCGCTCCCCGAATGCAGGTTGGCCGGAAGCCGCGATGGCGGGCGCGCTCGGCCTCGCGCTCGGCGGTCCCCGCATCTATGCCGTCGGTCCGGTGGACGAGCCCTTCCTCAACGCTTCGGGCCGCCGGGATGCCGGGCCGAAGGACATCGGGCGGGCGCTGCGGGTGATGGTCGCCGCCGCCCTGCTGCACGGTCTGCTGTATGCGGCGCTAGCGCCGCTAGTTCTGTGAGTTCTTGATTTTGGTACCACTAAGTGGTACTTAGTGACGTGCTGAGCCGCCGCTACCAGACCACTCTGGAACTGATCTTCCGCCGGCCGGCGAGCGGGTCTGTCCGGTGGTCGGACGTGGAGGCTCTGTTCAAGGCTCTAGGCGCGGAGGTGACCGAACGCGAGGGATCCCGCGTCGGCGTGTTTCTCTTTGGAGAAATCCGGGTTTTCCATCGCCCGCATCCGAGCCCGAATACCGACAAGGGTGCACTTGCCAGCATCAGGAAGTGGCTTGAGAGCCACGGAGTGAGGCCATGAAGAACGTGATCGAGATCGATGGTGAGAGGGCCGTGCTCTCCTTCGACGCCGAGATCGGGATGTTTCGCGGAGAGTTCGTCGGCCTGAATGGCGGGGCGGATTTTTATGCAGACAGCGTCGAGAAGCTGCGCGAGGAAGGAAGCAAATCCCTTAGCGTATTTCTGGCGATGTGTCGCGAGAAGGGGATCGAGCCCCGCCGCGCATTCTCCGGGCGCTTCAACCTGCGGCTCGATCCAAAGACGCACGAGGCAGCAGTCATAGCGGCATCGGCCGAGAACAAGAGCTTGAACGAGTGGGTGTCCGACGTCATCCAGCAGGCGGCCGCTGCCTGACCTCACCTGGCGCGGGCAAGCGCCAGCATCCGATCCAGGTCCAGATGCTCCTCGACATGGTCGGCCAGCGCCTCCAGCGCTGTCTCGACCTGCGCCTCGTAGGCGAGTTCCGACGACACGCCCAAGCCGGCCAGGAAGGCACGGCGAAAGGAGTCGGCCGCGAACAGGCCGTGCACGTAGCAACCGGCTACCTTGCCGTCTGCGCTCGCGGCACCGTCGAGGCGCTCTCCATCCAGGCTCAGCACCGGCCGGGCGCAATCAGCACCCTCCGTTCGGCCGAGATGGATCTCGTACCCTGAGATCGCGGTGTTCGTCGGAATGTGGGTCCCGGCTGCCGCAGCCGTGATCTTGTCGCCGGCCAGGACCGTGGCGATGTCCAGGAGTGCCAAGCCCTCTACCGTGCCCGGCGGCCCTTCGATCCCGTCCGGGTCCGAGATCGTGCGGCCGAGCATCTGGTAGCCGCCGCAGAGACCCAAGACGGCTCCCCCGCGCCGCCGATGGGCGAGCAGGTCAATGTCCCAGCCCTGGTCGCGCAGGAAGGCGAGATCGCCGATCGTCGACTTGGAGCCGGGCAGGATGACGAGGTCCGCATCGCCTGGAAGCGGCTGGCCGGGCGGTACCAGGATGAGTTCGACCCCGGGTTCCATGCCGAGCGGATCGAGGTCGTCGAAATTCGCGATGCGGGCGATCACCGGAACGGCGATCCTCACCCGCCTCGGTGCGGCCGAGCCATGCCCCTTGCGGTCGATATCGAGCGCGTCCTCGGCGGGCAGCCAGGCGGCTGCGGGCAGCCAGGGCAGGATGCCGAGCGAGGGCCAGCCCGTCCGCTGCGCGATGGCTCGCTCACCTTCTGCAAAAAGTGCAGCATCGCCGCGAAACTTGTTGATCAGAAAGCCTTTTATGCGTTCACGTTCCTGCCGTTCCAGCACGGCATACGTCCCGACGAGGCTCGCGATGACGCCACCCCGGTCGATGTCGCCGGCAAGCACCACCGGCACCTCCGCCGCTTCCGCGAAGCCCATATTGGCGATGTCGCCGGCCCGGAGGTTGATCTCGGCCGGGCTGCCGGCCCCCTCGACGAGGACCAGGTCGGCGTCCCGGGACAGTCGCTCGAAACTGTCGAGCACGGCCGGCATGAGGTCGGCCTTCCGCGCGCCATAGTCTCGCGCCCGAAGCGTTCCCCTGCGTTTTCCCTGGACGATGACCTGCGCGCCCGTATCCGTCTCCGGCTTCAGGAGGACCGGGTTCATGTGGACGCTGGGCGGAACGCGCGCGGCACGGGCCTGGACGGCCTGGGCACGGCCGATCTCGCCACCATCCGCCGTCACGGCGGCGTTGTTCGACATGTTCTGCGGCTTGAACGGCCGCACCGCGAGACCCTGGCGGGCAAAGGCGCGGCAGAGCCCCGCGACCAGGGTCGACTTGCCGACATTCGAGCCCGTGCCCTGAATCATCAGGGCAGGGACGCGAGCGCTCAATACTCGATGCCCTTCTGCGCCTTGATTCCGGCTTTGAAGGGATGCTTCACGAGCGTCATCTCGGTCACGAGGTCGGCGATCTCGATCAGCTCCGGCTTGGCATTCCGGCCGGTGATGACGACGTGCTTCCAATCCGGCTTCTCGCTTCGGAGAAAATCCACGACTTCGTCCACGGGCAGGTAATCGTAGCGGAGAACGATGTTGAGCTCGTCGAGGAGGACGAGCCGGTGGCGATCGTCGCGAATGAGCTGCTTGGCCTCTTCCCAGGCCGCGCGCGCCGTCGCGATGTCGCGCTCGCGGTCCTGCGTGTTCCAGGTGAAGCCCTCGCCCATGACCTGCAGCGTGACGAGTTCGGGAAAGCGCCGCAGGAGCTTCGCCTCGCCCGTGTCCCAATCGGGCGACTTGATGAACTGGACGACGCCGACCGGGTACTCGTAGGCGATGTGGCGGAACACCATGCCCAGCGCGGCCGAGGTTTTGCCTTTGCCGGCGCCCGTATGGACGATCAGGAGTCCCTTCTCGTCCGTCTTGGTGGCCAGGAGCTTGTCCTTCGCCTCCTTGAACTTCTTCATCTTCTCGGCATGGCGCGCATTTGCGTCTGCCGTCTCGACTGCTTCGGTCATGGGAGGCTCCGTGGGCCGGGCTCTCCGGCCCGCTTGAGGGTGAGCGGCAATCCTGCCGCGACGAAGATGACATCCGGCACGACGGCCGCGACGGCTTGGTTCAACCGCCCCTGCTCGTCGCGGAAGCGACGGCCGAGCTTCGTCTCGGGGACCAGCCCCATCCCGACTTCGTTCGAGACCAGGACGACCGGGCAGGGCAGGGCGGGCAGGACCGCGCAGAGGCTAACGGAGGCGGCTGCGACGTCCCGGTCGGCCAGCATGACGTTCGTCAGCCAGAGGGTAAGGCAGTCGACCAGGATCGCCCGGCCTTGTCGCGCCTCGCGACGCAGCGCGCCGGCTAGGTCGAACTGCTCCTCGATCGTGAGCCAGCCAGGACCACGCTCCTCGCGGTGCCGGGCGATGCGCTCGGCCATTTCGCCGTCGCCTGCCAGGGCGGTCGCGAGATAGACCCGCTCAAGGCCGCTCTCCGCCAGCAGGCGCTCGGCATGGCGAGACTTGCCCGAGCGGGCGCCGCCGAGAACGAGAGTCGTCGCCAGGGATGACATGGCCGCGACCAAGCACGTCGCCGTGCGGCGTTCAACCGGCCGGGGGAAGCGTGACCTCGAAGGATCGGTACGGCACGTAATCCGCACCGCGGCCGATCGCGGCGACTGCCCGGATCATGCGATCCCGTCGTCCAAGGATCCTGTCGGCCAGGGATACCAGGAGCGGGTTCGGTGTCGCGCACGGTGAAGCCGTGCGAAGCCGATCCGCGATCACGGCCTCGGGCAGGTCCGGCCGGCGATCACAGGCGATGACGAAGAGCGCGGCCGTGGAACGGCTCACGCCAGCCTGGCAACTCGCGAGAAGTGGCGCACTGGCGTCCCAACTCTGGCCGAAGGCCAGGATTGCCTCCACGTCGGCAAACCTGGGCGGCACGAGGCCGGGCCGCTCGGCCTCGATGTCGTTGAAGGCGAGGGACAGGAGGCGCGGACCCGGCGGCGCGTCGGGCGGGGCGCTGCCCGGGGAGGCAAGCAGCACGATATGGGACGGAGAGCATTCGCCGCACACATCCGCGAAGGTCAGTGCCGGGCAGCCGATCAGCCTCACGTGAGCGTCCGCGCGGGCTCGCCGGCCACGGCGAGGAGAAAGGCGGTCTGGAAGACCATCACGGTCCCGCCGAGGACGTCGCCCGTGTAGCCGCCGAGGGTCCGGCAGAGGGCCTGGGCGAAGAGCAAGGCCGCTCCTCCGCCGATGAGGAGAGCCATGGCGGCACGCTCGGGCGGAAGCAGCGCGAGGGCCGCGAGCCCGAAGACAGCCGCGACAGCCACCTCGCCCGGACTCGGCCGGTCGTTTCGGTGTTCGATGCGCGAGGCGTCGAGATCGCCCGCATAGGGCGCGGTCGCCATCAGAAGAACCGGGCCGAGGCGCCCAGCGGCATGGGCTGCCAGGAGGGCAGAGGCCGCTAAAAGGGGCGGCAGCGCGGCGAGTGCGCCCACCTGCAGCGCGAGGCTCAGGCCGAGTGCGACTGCTCCGTAGGTACCGAGCCGCGAGTCTTTCATGATCGCGAGCCGCTTCTCGCGCGTCCACCCACCGAGGCTGTCGGCGGAATCCGCGAGCCCGTCTTCGTGGAAGGCGCCCGTTGCCAGGATCGTCGCCCCGATCGCCAGGATCTGGGGTAGGGGAGCCGGCCAGAACCGGGCCGCGAGGAGCAGGGCGGCCGCGCCGATCAGGCCGACGAGAAGCCCGACGAGCGGAAAGTACTTGGCCCCCCGCGGGAGCCACTCGGGATCGTAGCTTCGGGGCCGGAGGGGGAGACGCGTCAGGAACTGGGCGGCGGAGAGGAGAAGCTGCGCCTCGCGCGCCGGGTCAAATCGCACCCGAGAGGACCTCGTCGAGGCTCGCGACCTCGTTCATCAGCCCGCAGGCCGCCCGCAGCAGCGGCAGGGCGAGGAGCCCGCCTGTTCCCTCGCCGAGCCGCAGGCCAAGGTCGAGGAGTGGGTCGGCCGCGATCCCGTCCAGCAGGGCAGCGTGGCCGCGCTCGGCCGACGAATGGGCGAAGATGCAGTAGTCGCGGACGGCCGGTTCGAGCCGGATCGCGGCGAGCGCCGCGGCCGAGACGATGAACCCGTCGACCAGCACGGCCCGCCGACGAGAAGCCGCCCCGATGACCGCGCCGGCCATCATGGCAACCTCGAGCCCGCCGAACTCGGCCAGGACCTCGCGCGGCAGGGAGGCATCGCTGCGGGCGGCGGTGCGGGCGAGCGTTTCGCGCTTGCGGGCGAGGCCGGCCGGATCATGCCCCGCGCCCACGCCGATGCAGGTCGCGAGGGGAGCCGGCAGGAGCCGGTGCATGAGAAGGGAGGCCGAGGCCGTGTTGCCGATCCCCATCTCGCCGAGCACGATCACGTCCGCGCCGGCATCGGCCGCCTCGGCCGCGAGTTCCGCCCCGGTGGCGAGCGCCGTATCGACCTCGTGCGAGGTCATGGCGGGCTCGCGCGCCGCGTTGCGGGTGCCGCGGCGGATCTTTCGGTCGATGAGATCGGGATGCGGCGCGAGGTTCGCGACGACGCCGGCATCGACGACCCGCACCTCCGCACGAACAGCACGCGCGAAGGCGTTGGCCGTGCCGCGGCCGGCCAGGAAGGTCCGCACCATCGAGGCCGTCACGGCCTGCGGATAGGCGGAGACGCCCTCCTCGGTCAGCCCGTGATCGCCCGCGAAAATCAGGAGGGTCGCGTTCTCTGCGCGCGGCTCGGTCGTGCCCTGGATGAGGCCGAGCCGGACCGCGAGGTCCTCGATGCGGCCGAGCGCGCCGGGCGGCTTCGCCTTGCCGTCGACCTTCGCCCGGAGCGCCGCCCGGAGCGCCTCGTCGATCGCCGGAACCGCGGGCAGCGCTGACACGGTGGTGGTCATGAATCAGATCCCGAGCGCGAAACCGTCCTTGCGGTGATCGGACGCACCGAGGAGCGCGCCGCGCTCATGGTCGATCATGATCGCCTGGCAGCCGCCGATGGGCGAATCCACGATCTCGATCTCGTGGCCGCGGCGGCGCAGGTCTTCGACAACGTCAGGCGCGAAGGTCGGCTCGAGCTGCAGCCGGCCCTCGGTCGCGAAGCTGCGCGGTGCGTCGGAGGCGGACTGGATGTCGAGGCCGAGGCCGAACACCTTCGACAGGAAGTCGACATGGCCGGTCGCCTGGTACTGCCCGCCCATGACGCCGAAGGGCATGAGCGCGCGGCCGTCCTTCATCACCATGCCGGGGATGATGGTGTGGAGCGGGCGCTTGCCCGGCCCGATCGCATTCGGGTGGCCCGGGATGGTCCGGAAGGCGCTGCCGCGGTGGTGCAGCAGCACGCCGGATTTCGGCGCCAGGATGCCGGACCCGAAGGCCCCGAAGAGCGAGTTGATGAAGGAGACCGCGTTGAGGTCGCGATCGACGACGGTGAGGTAGACCGTGTCCTTGTGCGTGACCTCGTCCCAGGTCGGCAGGGTCTTGGCGCGCTTCCCGTCGATATGCGGCAGGATGCGACGGACCCATTCCTGGGAAAGGAAGTGCTCGATAGGCAGTTCGCCATGATCCGGATCGCACAGATGCGAGTCGCGGGCGTGGTAGGCGGCCTTCGTGATCTCGGCCAGGACGTGGGTGCGGTCGGCGACAGAGCCGCCCTTCAGGTCCACGTGGTCGGCAAGGTTCAGCATCATCAGCGCGATGAGCCCCTGGCCGTTCGGCGGGCACTCGTACACGTCGAGGTCGCGGAAGCGGGTCCGGATCGGCTCGACCCAGTTCGAGCGCTGGGCAGCGAAGTCGCCTTCCGCGTGATGCCCGCCGAGATGCCGGAGCTTCGCTACGATCTCGGCCGCGACCTCGCCTTCGTAGAAGGCGGAACGGCCATTCTGGGCGATGCGGCGAAGCGTATTGGCGAGAGCCGGCAGCCGCATCAGGTCCCCAATCTGCGGAGCCTTGCCGCCGGGCAGGAAGGCCGCCTTGGCGTCCGGATCGTGCGAGAGCTTGGCGACATTGCGTTCCCAGTCGAACGCGACCCTCGGCGCGACCCGGTAGCCCTCTTCGGCATAACGGATTGCCGGCGCGAAGAGCTCGTCGAGGCCCTTCGTCCCGTGTTCCGCATTCAGGGTACACCAGGCGTCGACCGCACCAGGGACGGTGACGGAATGCGGCGAAGTCGCGTCGATCTCCATCAGGCCCTGGTCGGAGAACCATTCCGCCCGCGCACCGTTCGGGGCGCGGCCGGATCCGTTCAGCGCGACCGGAACGCCGCCCTTCTTCGAATAGAGCACGAAGCAATCCCCGCCGATGCCCGTCATCGCGGGCTCGACGACGCACTGGACGGCAACCGCCGCGATTGCGGCATCCATGGCATTGCCGCCGGATTTCAGGACCTCCACGGCGGCCAGGGTCGAGAGCGGGTGCGAGGTCGCTGCCATGCCTCCGCTTCCGACGGCAAGGGAGCGGCCCGGGGAGAAGAAATCGCGCACGGCAATCCTCAGCTTTATTTCAGCCGTAATGCGCCGATGCGAAGGGCCGCCGCAAGGCCGAACTTGCACCCAAGGGAACCGGCCGGGCCTTTCGCGCTTCGCCTCCTCGGATCACGAGCCTGTGACCTTACCCGAGGCCCGACGGGGCGGCGCAGCCGCCCTCCGTGCATTATTTCGGCTGGCGAAGGCTGGGGAGGGGTAGCGAGTTCATGGTAGGCGCGAGATCGGAGGAGGCCCTGTCGCGTTGAGTTCTGAACCAGCCACGGTCGAGCTGGATCTGTCCGCGTGCGATCGCGAACCGATCCACCTGCTCGGCAGCATCCAGCCGCATGGCGTGCTGCTCTCCCTTCGCGAGGACGATCTCCGCATCCTCCAGGCGAGCAGCAACGCGCCCGACATGCTCGGCATCCCGGTCCGGGGTACCTCCCTGCCGGACGCGCTCCCGGCCGTCGCGGAGAAGCTCGGCTCGGATTGGCCGGGCCGGGTTGCGGAAGGTGCGGCGGGCTATCTCAAGAGCGTCGAGCTTCCGACGCCTGCGGGGATCCGGTCCTTCGACATCGCCGCGCACCGTGCGGGCCGCCGCATCATCGTCGAGCTCGAGGAAAGGCTCGAACCGAACGGTTCGGAGGACGGGTTTGCGCGGCTGCGTGCGCTGGCGACCAGTTTTCAGGGCGCGAGTTCGCTGCAGGAGCTCTGCACCGTGTTCGCCCAGCAGATCCGCGCGCTCACCGGTTTCGACCGCGCGCTTGTCTATCGGTTCGACGAGGATTGGCATGGCACCGTCCTCGCCGAGGATCGGAACGACAGCCTGCCTTCCTACCTCGACCTCCGCTTCCCGGGTTCCGATATCCCTGCCCAGGCCAGGGAACTCTACAGGCGCAACCGGCTTCGGATCATCCCGGATGCCGGCTATCAGCCGGTGCCGATCGAACCTCTGCTCGATCCCGAAGCCGGCGTTCCACTCGATCTCAGCTACTCGGTCCTGCGCAGCGTCTCTCCTGTTCACGTCGAGTACATGCGGAACATGGGGACAGGCGCCTCCATGTCCGTCTCGATCGTCATCGAGGGTCGCCTGTGGGGCCTGGTCTCGTGCCACAACCGGGCGCCGCGGCGGGTCTCCCTCGCGGCTCGGGACCTCTGCGACCTGCTCACACAGATGCTGGCCGTGCACCTCGATGCCCGGGAGCGGACGGTTGCGACGACCCAGCGAGCGAGACTTGCCGGCATTCAGTCGCGCCTTCTGGGCTACATGGCCGAGGGGGAGCGGTTCCTGGATGGCCTGATCAGACATCCGGAAGAGTTTCTGGAACTCGCAGGGGCGAGCGGAGCCGCGATCGTGTCCGCCGAGGCTTGCTGGCTGGTCGGCTCGACACCGCCCGAGGCCGCCGTGAAGGACCTCTTCGAGTGGCTGTCGCGAGAGCATCGAGAGGACGTGTTCTCGACGGACGTTCTGTCCAGCGTGCTCCCAGAGGCCAAGAGCTATGCCCGTGAAGCGAGCGGGCTCCTCGCCATCAGCGTCGCCAAGCGGCAGCCCGCCTATGTTCTCTGGTTCCGGCCGGAGCTCGTCGAGGCGGTTCGGTGGGGTGGCGACCCGCGGAAGCCGGCGGCGGCGATCGAAACGGGGCGGATTCACCCTCGCCAGTCATTCGAGGTCTGGAAGGAGACGGTCCGCGGGCGCTCGGCTCCCTGGAGCGCAGCCGAACTCGAGACGGCCAGGGAATTGCGAAACGCCATCATCGGCATCGTGCTTCGGCAGGCCGAGGAACTCGCCTCCGTCTCCGAGGAGTTGCAGAAGGCCAACAAGGAGCTGGAGGCCTTCTCGTATTCCGTGAGCCACGACCTGCGCGCGCCCTTCCGGCACATCGTGGGCTATTCGGAGCTCCTGAAGGCAGAGGAAGGCGAGCGCCTGAGCAGCAACGGCCGCCGCTATATCGACGTAATCATCGAGTCAGCTTTCTCGGCCGGAACGCTCGTGGACAATCTGTTGTCCTTCTCCCAGATGGGTCGCGCGTCTCTGAAGCGAGTGAATGTCGACCTGAAGCTTCTTGTAGAGGACGTGCGCCGGCAGCTCATGCGGGATGAAGGGGCAGGCCGGATGGTCCGGTGGGATGTCGGCCAGCTTGGCCGCGTTCATGCCGACCCGGTCATGCTCCGGCTCGTCGTGCAGAATCTGCTGTCCAACGCCCTGAAATACACCCGGGGGCGGCACGAGGCGCTGATCGAGATCGGTCGCAGCGTGGATGCGGTCGGGGAGGCGGCCTACTTCGTGCGCGACAACGGCGTCGGGTTCGACATGGCCTATGTCGGCAAGCTGTTCGGCGTGTTCCAGCGCCTGCACCGCGTGGAGGAGTTCGAGGGTACCGGGATCGGGCTTGCGAATGTCCGACGGATCATCGAACGCCATGGCGGGCGGACCTGGGCCGAAGGGGAGCCGGGCCGCGGAGCGACCTTCTTTTTCACTGTCCCGCCGGAGCAGCCCGCGGAGCCCCATGCCTGATCTGAAACCCATCCTCCTCGTCGAGGACAGCCCGAAAGACATCGAGCTGACCCTCGCTGCCCTCGCCAAGAGCCAGCTCGCGAACGAAATCGTGATCTGCCGGGATGGAGCCGAGGCGCTCGACTATCTTTATCAGCGCGGCGCCTACGAAGGACGGCCGGGGGAGGATCCCGCGGTGGTCCTCCTGGACCTGAAGCTCCCGAAAGTCGATGGACTTGAGGTCTTGGCGAAGGTCAAGGGAGACCCGGCGCTGCGGTCCATGCCCGTGGTCATGCTGACTTCCTCCCGCGAGGAAAGCGATCTGGTTCGCTCCTACCAGCTGGGGGTGAATGCCTTTGTCGTGAAGCCAGTCGGGTTCAAGGAGTTCTTCGAGGCCATCCAGGATCTGGGTGTCTTCTGGGCCGTGCTGAACGAGCCGCCACCTCACCGGGGCTGGCCGTCGAACGTGTGACGGAACGAAGCTGTTGACGGAACGCTTGCCCGAGGGTGTCGAGGACGCCCAGTTCGTCCGCATCCTCCTTCTGGAGGATAGCGATCTCGACGCCGAACTCGCGGAGGCGCATCTCCGGCGCGCCGGCTTTCGCTACGAGATCGAGCGCGTGATGACGCAGGCGGATTTCGAGGTCGCCGCGCGGGCGGGGTGCCATGACCTCATCCTGGCCGACTTCCGGTTGCCGACCTTCGACGGATTGCGGGCGCTGGAACTCGCCCGAGAACTCTGCCCGGAAATCCCTTTCGTCTTCCTCTCGGGGATGCTGGGGGAGGACATCGCGGTCGAGGCCCTCAAGGGCGGCGCGACGGACTACGTCACCAAGCAACGCCTGGACCGGCTGCCCGCAGTCATTCTGCGCGCGCTCGCGGAGGCGCGGACGGTGGCGGAGCGTCGCCGGGTCGAGCAGGCCCTGCGCGACCTCAACGAGACGCTCGAGGAGCGGGTCGCCGAACGCACGCGGGAGCTCGGTGCCGCCAATGCCGAGCTTCAGCGCCAGATCGAGGAGCGGGAGCGGGTGGAACTCGTCCTGCGGAAATCTCAGCGCCTCGAAGCCATCGGCCAGCTCACCTCGGGCGTGGCCCACGACTTCAACAACCTGCTCACGGTGATTCTCGGCAACATCGCCTTCCTGGAGCGGAACGCGAGCGATCCCGCCGTGCAGCGGCGGCTCGGCCTCATGCGCAGTGCGGCCGAGCGCGGCGCCACGCTCACCGCGCAGCTCCTCGCCTTCTCCCGCCGTCAGAAGCTCGAGCCGAAGCCCATCGATCTGAACGAGACGGTCGCGTCCATGCGCGACCTGCTGCAGAGTTCCATGGGCGGCTCCATCCGCATCCATACGGCGCTGCAGGAGGGTTTGTGGCCGGCCCTCGTCGACCCGACCCAGATCGAGCTCGTCATCCTGAACCTCGCCATCAATGCGCGCGATGCCATGGAGGTCGGAGGGACGCTGTCCGTCGAGACGGCGAACGTCCAACTCGGATCTCCCCGGACCTCCGAGGAGCCGCCGCCAGGCGATTACGTCATGATCGCCGTGACCGACACGGGGACCGGCATGAGCGAGGAGGTGCTCGCCCGCGCCTTCGAGCCGTTCTTCACCACCAAGGATATCGGGAAGGGTTCGGGCCTGGGTCTCGCCCAGGTTTACGGGTTTGCCAGCCAGTCCGGCGGCGGGGTCCGGATAGACACACGGGTCGGGGAGGGGACCTCGGTCCAGATCTTCCTGCCGAAGGCCGTCCAGGCGGTCGCGGGAGCCAGGCCGCTCGGTGGGGCTTCGGCCTCGGTGCTAGGCGATTGCGTCGACGGCCGGCCACGCGTGCTCGTGGTGGACGATGACCGTGATGTCCGCGAGATCACGGCCGGACTTCTGTCCGGCCTGGGCTGCCAGGTGGTCGAAGCCGGATCCGGGCGCGCCGCGCTCGCGGCGCTCGATGACGATCACGGCCGCTCGATCGAGCTTCTCGTCCTCGACTTCGCGATGCCGGGCATGAACGGCGCTGAGGCGGCCCGGGAGGCAAAGCGGCGGCGTCCCGACCTGCCTATTCTGTTCGTGACCGGGTTCGCCGACATGGCGGGGCTACTGGCGGCGAGCGACGCCGTCGAGGAAGCCGTCGTCCAGAAGCCGTTCCGCCGGGAGGAATTGGAGAAGAAGGTGCGCGCCGTTCTCCGGCGTTCCAATCAGGCTCTTCAGCCCTCGGCTTCAGCGCCATAGCGGCTGCTGGTGTCGGTCGAGGAGCGTCCCGGCGGCGCCGCTCACGCCGCGTTGATCCAGGAATCGAGCAGGCGGAAGGTCTTCCGTGCCCCGGAGAGCGCCTCGTCCACCTCGTCCGGAGAGGTGACGGCCTCCGCAAGAATGGCCAGGAAAGAGGACCACATCGCGCCCGTTTCGGCACCGTATCCGGCGAAGAAGCGCGCGCCGGTCGACGGGGCGAGCCCGAGCTGCGTCTGGACGTCCCGCAAGATCAGCCGGCCACCGAGCGTCGCCCCCTCGAGCACATAGAGGCAGCCGAAGGCTTCCGCGCGCGATCCGTGGATCAAGGGATCCTGGGATTGGGACGAGCCGCGCATCGCGCCATCCGGCGCGCCGAGGCTCGCGAGGTCCGCTTGGATGAGGGGACTCTTCCGCCGCTCCTCGAAGCGGAGGCGAGAAGGCCAGGAGAACCGCCCCAGGTCCCTCTCGAGCGGCTCCAGGGCGCGAAGATACCGCTCCAGGAGCGATCGGTAGGTCGAGATCGTACGGACGCGATCCGGCAGCCGCATCCGCTCCTCGATACTCGCATGCAGATCCGCTGTGCCGTCGCGAAGAGCGCGATGCACGGGTGTTGTTTTCTGCCGCACGCGGGCCGTGCCTCTCATCCGAACCGATCCGGCGCCGGCAAAAATGAAGCTCCCCCGCTAGCATTCCTATCAGTGCAACGAAACCGGTCTGTGAGGCACAGCACATACCGGCGTCACGGCTCGCCTGTATGCGGGCTCCGGAAAGGGATTGCCCGTGACAGAGCCTGCGCACCTTGCCCGTCTCTTGGGAGCCAACGCCTTCTTCGCCGGCCTCGGGGCCGAGGCGATCGACGACATCGCACGGCTATGCGTCTCGCGGACGCTCGACACCGACGAGGTCCTGTTCGGGAAGGGCGAGCCGGCCGATGCCCTCTACGCGATCCGCCGCGGCCAGATCCGCATCGCGACCGGAACCGAGGCTGGACGTCGTCTCACCCTCAATCTTCTCGGGCCGGGCGACGTCTTCGGCGAGGTTGCTCTCCTCGACGGCCGGCCGCGCACTGCGGATGCCATCGCGGCCGAGCCCACGGAGCTCTTCGTCGTCCGGCGGCGTGACTTCCTCGATCTGCTCGAGCAACGGCCGATCGTCGCCGTGCGCATCATCGAGTTCCTGTGCGAGCGGATCCGCTGGATGAGCGAGCGCATGGAGGAAGCCGTGCTGCTCCCGGTCGGCGACCGGCTGGCCAAGCGGCTTCTCGCTCTCGCCCGGGACTACGGCGCGGAACTTGCGGTCTCGCAGGAGGACCTCGCCGTCTTCGTGGGGGCGACGCGGGAAACCGTGAACCGCCAGCTCCAGGTCTGGAAAAGGATGGGCCTCGTGGAACTGGGCCGTAGCCGGATCCGGCTGCGCGACACGCGCCGATTCGAAACGCTCGTCTCGCAGGGAGAACTCGCATGAGTTTCGTGGTGACTGTCAGGAAACGAGCCGGGTGGGTCGGAGTAGGGTTGGCTGCATGTATTCTCGCCGCCGGGCCTCTCTCGGCCCAGCCGCGCGGCTGCAGCGTGACGACGTACACCGACCCGCCACGGGAGACGCTGAGCTGCCCGGACGGCCTGAGGATCACGGCAGAAGAGGGCAGCGTCTACGCGCTGCGCGACCGCAATCGCGATGGCCGCCCCGATGTCGTCGAACTCACCTCGCGAGGGGTCCTGGTGGATGTTCCGGCCGGCCGGCGCGGAGGCTTCCAGGTCCAGACGCCGCACGCGATCGCGTCGGTCCGCGGGACGACCTGGGCCGTCGACGTCACGCCGGCGCGCAGCTCCGTCTTCGTCCAGACCGGAGTGGTCGCCGTGAACCGGCCGGGCGGCCCTGCCGTGACCCTGCGGGCCGGCGACGGGGTCGATGTCGCTCCCGATGCGGCGCCGCTCGAGGTGAAACGCTGGGGCCGGGAGCGCGCCGCGACGTTTCTGGCCCGCTTCGGGCGTTGATCCGGCTCCGGACCCTTCGGGCCGGGCATGCGGTCCTTGCGGTTGCGCTCGCTCTTGCCTGGTCCGGCCTGCTAGCGGCGAGGCATCTCGAGGGCCGAGGCGGCGTCCTCGACCGCATCGAGGCTCCCCTCCTCGATCTGCGCTTCGTTCTGAGCGGGCCGCGTCCGCCGCCTTCGGACGTTCTCATCGTGGCCCTCGACGACGAGGCCGTGCGGGAGGCCGGCTCCTTTCCCCTGCCGCGCGCCGCGATTGCCCGGATCGTGAGCGGGCTGCACGACCTCGGGGCCCGCGCGATTGGGGTCGACATCCTGTTCGTCGATCGGGGCGAGGAGACGGGGGACGCGGCGCTCGCCCGCGCGCTCCAGGAGGGACGAGCCGTGATCGCGGCGGCGGCCACCTTCTCCCGCGAGGGGACGAACCGTGTTCCCGATGCCGAGGCGATACTTTGGCCGAACGAGCGGTTCCGGCAGGCTGCCGCTCTGGGCGGGGTGAATATCGCGACCGACCAGGGTGGCACTCCGCGCCACGCCCCGCTCATCGTAGAGGGACCGGACGGCATCCTGCCCTCCTTCTCCCTGCAGCTTGCGACACGCGCCGTGGGCATCGGGCCCGATCTCGTGCGGGACGCGGTTCGGCTCGGAGCCGTCACCCAGGCAACCGATCTCGGCTGGGCCCTGCCGCTGCGCTTCTACGGCCCACGCGGCACGATCCCGTCCATCAGTGCCGCGACGCTGCTCCGCGGGTCTTCGCCGCGCTCAGAGATCCAGGGCCGGACCGTCCTCGTCGGCGCGACGGCGATCGGCACCGGGGATACGTTCGCAACGCCCTTCGACCCGGTCCTGCCCGGGGTGGAAGTGCTCGCGACCGCCACAGCCCATCTTCTTCATGGCGATGGGCTCGTCCGCGATACGCGGGTCCGTCGCCTCGATGCCGCCGCGGCGGTCGTGCTCGCTGGCCTGACGGCGCTAGGGCTCGCGCTTCTGCCGGCGACCGCCGGATTCCTCCTCGCAGCCCTTGCGGCAGCTGCATGGCTCGGCGTAACGGTGGCGGCGTTCGGCGCCGGGTTCTGGCTGAGCGCAATCCTGCCGCTTGCCGCCATGGCGCCGGGCGTCGCCTTCGGCCTCGCCGGCCGGCAGGCCCTCGACCGCATATGGACGCGCCAGGTCGTCCAATCCGAGGAAGCGCTCCGCCGCTTCCAGGATCCCGCGCTCGCGGCGCGCCTTGCCGCCGATCCCTCCTATCTGGCGGTTCCGGTCGCGCAGCATGCATCCGTGATCTTCCTCGACCTGAACGGATTTACGGGCGCGAGCGAGAGGCTCGGCCTGGAGCGCACCCGCGAGATGCTGAAGGAATTCCACGCGGTGCTCTCGGACGCGGCGCAGCGGCACGGGGGCGTGGTGATGAATTTCATGGGCGACGGCGCCATGGTGCTGTTCGGGCTGCCGGATCCGGCCGAGGACGATGCGGCGCGCGCGCTTCTGGCGGCAGAGCACATCGTGGAGGCGGTGCGCGGCTGGCTCGCCGACCGCCAGGACGGGCTGGGTTCGCGGATCGGCGTCCGGCTCGGGGCCCACCATGGCCCGGTCGTCATCTCGCGCCTCGGCTCGGCCGCGCACGAGCAGATCACGGCGACAGGCGACAGCGTGAATGTCGCGAGCCGTCTGCTGGAGGTCGCAAAGCAACTCGGGGCGGCCCTGGTCGTCAGCGACGATCTGATCCGGGCCGCGGGTAATCCCCCGGCCTTCCTCGCGGCGATCGAGGGCCGGCGGCGTGTCGTTCTTCGCGGACGCAGGGCGGCGCTCGAGATCGCCTATCGCTGGACTAAGGGCAGCGCCTAGACGAGGCAGGCATCGCAGATCGCCGCGACGTGGCGGTGGTCGGTCCCGCAGCAGCCGCCGACAACACAGAGGTGCTTCAGCCTCGAGCGGAGGAGGGCGTAGTCCCGGGCGAGCGCCTGCGGATCGCCGGCATCCAACTCGGTCGCGGCGTCAAGCTCGGCGTGGCTCTTGGCCGAGGCGTTCGCCCGCAACCCGCCGATCCGGTCGAGCCAGGCCGCACCCGCCTCGAGGACATGCTCGAAATGCGAGGGGTGGGCGCAGTTCACCATGTAATAGGCCGGATACGCGTCGGTCCTCCGATCGACCTCCGCCACGGCCGCTCCGAGATCGTCTCCCGAGGGGAGGCGTCCATCGGTCTCGACCGTGAACGAGATCACCGCCGGAAGGCCGAACGCCTTTGCGGCGAGCGCGATGCCGACAGCCTCGTCGACATGGGTCATGGTGACGGCACTCACCATGTCGGCCCCGCCATCCGCGAAGGCCGCGACCTGAAGACCGTGATAGTCCTGCGCCTCGGCCGCGCTCATCAGGCTCTCGACCCGATAACCATCCCCGCGTGGGCCGACGACGCCATTCAGCGCGACCGGTATCCCCGATGACCCGCCTTCCTCGCGCCCGAGCCGAGCCACGAAGGCGAGCGCGGCGCGATTGAGCTCGAACAGCTCACGCGGCGCGTAGCCCAGCTTTTCGCCCCAATCCCGATTCGCGCGCCAGGTCGGCGCGTCGAGGACGATCCCGGTCCTGTACCGTCGCGCGAGCTCGAAATAGGGCCGGTAGTACTTTTCGAGCACCGCGCGGCCCTCCGTTGCGGAGACGAGCGGAACGGCCGCAAAGCAGGGAAGGTCGATCCCCTGCTGGAAGACGAGCCAGGTCTCCAGCCCGCCATCGGTGACGAAGGGCCGACTTCCGCTCTGCGGCAGGGGCGGTTGGATACCGGGCATCACCGGCTCCTCTCCCTGCGCGAGTTCAGCTCCAAGCCGAGCAATTCCGACCGGGAAAGCCCAAGATCCCTCAGCAGCCGGTCATCCAGCTCCAGGAGACATCGCTCCGCGCGTCGCCGGGCAAGAGATCCGCGCATGGCCCGGCCCAGACCCGCCAGCCGCCGAAACCAGGAGGCCAGGCGGCGATCGGTGGGCTCGAACGCCTCGCACCAAAGGCCGCCCAGGGGAGCAAGGTCGCTCGCGACCATGATCGTCCGTCCGTGCTGCCGAGCGTCCATCGTGCTGCTCCCGCCTTGGCGACGAGTGCCCGGAGGGTGCTCGTCTCAGGAGGAGCCTGTCACTCTCCGCCACGAGGTTCTGTGATCGACCTCACTCGACTGGACTTTGGGACAAAGAGGGAGGAGGCTGGCAACGCTCCTGCCTATTCTTCGCGCCCGCAGCATGGATGGGTGCAGTGCAAATAATGCAGTGATGCTGACCTATCCAAAAGTCGATCAAAGCCGTTCTAAAGGCGATTGCGGGCCCTGGTATATTGTGTACTGTGTCTACTCGCACGGCTGACCTGGCTCTTCGCAGGGCTTGAGATCGGCTGGCACGGAGGAACGCCAGATGAAGCGAAAGACAGTTTCGGCTCGCATTTTGGCCGCTGCGGCCGCGATTGCCGGGGGGCTAGCCGCCGGGTCCGCGCAGGCCGCATGGCAGCCGACCCGGCCCGTCGAGATCATCGTGCCAGCCGGAACCGGCGGCGGCGCTGACCAGATGGCCCGCGTGATCCAGGGCATCATCCAGAAACACAGCCTGATGTCCCAGCCGTTGATCGTCATCAACAAGGCCGGTGGCGCCGGAGCCGAGGGCTTCCTGGACGTGAAGGGCTCCACCCGGAACCCTCACAAGATCATCATCACCCTGTCGAACCTGTTTACGACGCCGCTCGCGACGGGCGTCCCTTTCAAGTGGGAAGACATGAACCCCGTCGCGATGCTCGCCCTGGACGAGTTCGTCCTCTGGGTGAACGCCAAGTCGCCGTACAAGACGGCAAAGGAATACGTGGACGCCATCAAGGCCGGGCAGCCCCACCAGTTCAAGATGGGCGGCACCGGCTCCAAGCAGGAAGACCAGATCATCACCGCGGCCATCGAGCAGGCCACCGGCGTGAAGATGACCTACATCCCCTACAAGGGGGGCGGTGACGTTGCTGCGCAGCTCGTGGGCGGCCATGTCGATTCGAGCGTCAACAACCCGATCGAGGCCGTGGCGCAGTGGCGCGCGGGCGAACTTCGGCCGCTCTGCGTCTTCGACACCAAGCGGATCGATCTGACCGGGAAGGTTACGACCGACATGAGCTGGGCCGACATCCCGACCTGCAAGGAGCAGGGGCTGGACGTCGAGTACCTGATGCTGCGCGGCTTCTTCACCACGCCGGGCGCGACCCCGGACCAGGTCAATTTCTATGTCGATCTGTTCAAGAAGGTCCGCGAGACGCCCGACTGGAAGGAGTTCATGGAGAAGGGCGCGTTCAACACGACCTTCATGACCGGAAACGACTTCAAGGAATGGCTGAAGAAGGCGGCGGATACCCATCGCGCGCTGATGGAAAAAGCCGGCTTCATGGCGAAGTCCTGATCGTCAAAGACCCCGGAGCGGCGCCGCCCCGGCGGTGCCCTCCTCATCATCTCGAGAAGGGACCGAGCAGGCATGGCTGGGCCGACGGAAGCGCGCGAGCACACGGTATCCAATCGCACGATGGAGCTCATCGTGTCGGGAGGGTTCATCCTGGCGGCGATACTGGTGATGTACGACAACTGGCGCATCGGAGCGCGCTGGCTGGATGACGGACCGCAGGCGGGATACTTCCCGTTCTACATCGGCCTGATCATGTTCATCGCCAGCGCGACGACGTTCACGGTCAACATCCTGGCTGGTGCCGACCACACGAGCTTCGTCGAGCGGACCCAACTCAAGCAGGTGTTGATGGTCCTCGTGCCGACGATCGCCTTCGTGGTGCTCATCGGGCTGCTTGGGATCTACATCGCCGGCTTCGTCTTCATCACGTTCTTCATGATGTGGCTCGGAAAATATCCCGCCTACAAGGCGGTTCCGATCGCGATCGCGGTGCCGCTGTTCCTCTTCGTGATGTTCGAGCTGTGGTTCCTCGTGCCGTTGCCCAAAGGGCCGATCGAGGCAGCGCTCGGATATTGAGCAAGCAAGTGAAACGTCTTCTCGAAATCATGTAATTCAATAGGCAGGGCGCAATGGAAGCCTTAACGTCGCTGATCCACGGCTTCGGCGTTCTCGCTGATCCCATGAACATCCTCTACATGTTCGTGGGTATCTTCCTCGGGGTTCTCATCGGCGTCCTGCCGGGCCTCGGGGGCGCGAACGGTGTCGCGATCCTTCTCCCGCTCACCTTCTCGATGTCGCCGGTCTCCGCGATCATCATGCTCTCTTCCATCTATTGGGGAGCCTTGTTCGGGGGTGCGATCACTTCGGTCCTCTTCAACATACCGGGCGAACCGTGGTCGGTCGCGACGACCTTCGACGGCTACCCGATGGCCCAGAAGGGCAAGGCGGGTGAGGCGTTAGCGACAGCCTTCACGGGCTCCTTCTTTGGCGCCTTCGTGGCGACGCTGCTCCTCACCTTCCTGGCGCCGCTCATCGCACGCTTCGCGCTCAATTTCGGACCGGCCGAATTCTTTGCCGTCTACCTACTCACGTTCTGCAGCTTCGTGGGGATGGGGAAGGAGTCGCCGTTCAAGGTCATCTCCGCGATGATGCTGGGCTTCGCGCTCGCGGCCGTCGGGCTCGACACGGTGACCGGCGAGCTCCGGATGACGTTCGGTTCGACCGAGCTTCTGCGCGGCTTCGACTTCCTGGTGGCGGTCATCGGTCTCTTCGGTGTCGGCGAGATCCTCCTCACGATGGAGGAGGGGCTGGCCTTCAAGGGCAAGAGCGCCAAGATCAACCCGCGCGTCGTGTTCCAGACGTGGAAGGAACTGCCGAAGTTCTGGCTGACGGCGATCCGCGGCTCGATCGTCGGCTGCTGGATGGGCATCACGCCGGGCGGCGCCACGCCCGCCTCCTTCATGAGCTACGGCTTGGCCAAGCGCTTCTCCCGCAACGGCAAGAAGTTCGGCACGGGAGAGATGGAAGGCGTGCTGGCTCCGGAGACAGCAGCGCATGCTGCGGGGACGAGCGCCCTTCTGCCGATGCTGACGCTCGGCATCCCGGGCTCGCCCACCGCGGCGGTGCTCCTCGGCGGTCTCCTGATCTGGGGTCTGCAGCCGGGGCCGCTGCTCTTCGTGGAGCAGAAGGACTTCGTGTGGGGTCTGATCGCCTCGATCTATCTCGGCAACGTCGCGGGTCTGATCGTGGTGCTGACGACCGTGCCGCTCTTCGCGGCCATCCTCAGGATCCCGTTCAGCATCATCGCCCCGATCATCCTGGTGATCTGCGCGGTCGGTGCCTACACGGTCCACAACGCCTTGCTGGATATCTCGGTGATGCTGATCTTCGGCGTGCTCGGCTACATCTTCAAGAAGCTGGGCTACCCGCTGGCCCCCCTCGTGCTTGCGCTGGTCCTGGGAGACATGGCGGAGAGCTCGTTCCGGCAGGCGATGCTGCTGTCCCGCGGCAGCCTCTCGATCTTCTGGGCCAATCCGCTGGTGGGCGGGCTGATCACCCTCGCCCTGCTGATGCTCTTCTGGCCGCTCTTCTCCTACCTGTCCGCCAGGTTCGGTGGGAGCCGCCGGGCGCACATGGTCCCGGGGCAGTAGCGACCTCGACCAAGGGTCCTCTAGCGGACATCGGGCGGCCCCCTCGGGGGCCGCCTTTCTTTTGTGACCTGCATCACGGAAGATCTTTTCGATCGCCATCATCCTTCGAGATCGACGCGGACGCGACGAGCGGGAGGAACTGCGATGGGCATCTATGGACGCTATCTCGGGCCGCGCCTGGTCCGTTGCCTCTGCTCGGCCGAGGACATCGCGACCGAGCGCGCGAAGGTCGTTCCACTCGCGCGAGGAACGGTGCTGGAGATCGGCTTCGGCCCGGCGCTGAACCTGCCATTCTATGACGAGACGTTGGTCGAGCGGGTGATCGGCGTCGACCCGAACGCCTCGTTCCTGAAACTCGGCGAGGCGGCCCGCAAGCAGGCGCGCTTTCCGCTGGAGGTCGTCCGGGCTCCGGCCGAGGATCTGCCGCTCCGGGCGGGCACGATCGACACCGCCCTTGTCACCTATACGCTCTGCTCGGTCGACGACCCGCTTCAGAGCTTGCAGGAGATCCGACGCGTCCTGAAGCCGGACGGCAAGGTGCTCTTCCTGGAGCACGGCTTGTCGTCGGATCCGGCGGTCGCCCGCTGGCAGCACCGGCTCAATCCGCTCTGGCGTCCGCTCGCGGTGGGCTGCAATCTTATCAGGCCTGTCGTGTCGCTGCTGCAGGAGGCCGGCTTCGCAATCGAGACGGTCGAGGAATACTACCTGCAGGGAGTGCCGCGCCCGGTCGGATACCTGTCGCGCGGAAGCGCCCGGCCGCGGGCCGCGGCCGGTTACAGGGCGGTGGCCGAGATCGCTTCGGCCGGGACCTGACCGAGGTCAGCAACTCTGAAACCTGGCCCGTGATCGGACGTTCAGCTACTCCGGATCGCTGCCCGGGCGGCTGATCCGGCCGCCGGGGCGCCGCCCTGGTCCGTCTCTCGAAGGCCGCGTTTCAGGTGACCTTTCTTCTTCGCAAAGATCGCCTTCAGGATCTCGCGCGACTCCGCGGGGATGTCCCTGCCGAGATCGCGGCCACCCTCGCCGACGCGCCCTCCAGCGGCCCGCTGCCCTGGATCCAGGTCGCTCGAGACGCGCCCTATTTCGTCGCGGAGGATGGCAGCCCCTGGACGCCGGTCGGTCAGAACGATGCGATCAGCTGGATCGAGTTCCACGGTCTGTTCCGCCGGCGCGACCTCCCTGCCGTGGAAGCGCACCTCAGAAGGCTGCGGGCGAATGGCGTGAACTGCCTGCGCCTCATGGCCGAGTACGCGCAGGTGAAGCACCGCTATCTCGAGCGGCCGGCGGGACGCTTCGTGCCCGCCATGGTGACGCTGTGGGACGACCTCTTCGCGCTCTGCGAGAAGGTCGGGATGCGGATCCTGCTCACGCCGTTCGACACGTTCTGGATGTGGCTGCGCTGGGATTGGCATCCGTACAACATCCGCAATGGCGGCCCCCTCAGGCACCCATCCGAGTTCCTGCTCTGTGGCCCAACCCGCGACGCCATCAAGGCGCGTTTCTCGTTCGTCATCGAGCGCTGGGGTGGCAGCGGCGTGCTGTTCGGGTGGGACCTCTGGAACGAGATCCACCCTGCCCAGGCCGGCGATTCGGCCGATTGCTTCGGCGAATTCATCCATGACCTGAGCACGCACGTCCGGCAGCTCGAGAACCGGCTCCATGGCCGCACTCACCCCCAGACGGTCTCGCTCTTCGGACCGGAGCTCTGGTGGCGGCCGCACATGGCCCTGAAGGAGCCGATCTTCCGGCATCCGGATTTGGATTTCGCCTCCATCCACGTCTACCGCGAGGGGACGATCGACGATCCGCAGAATACGGTCGATCCGGCCATCAGCATGGGCGAGATCGTGCGGGACGCGCTGGCGGAGATCCGGGATGGGCGCCCTTTCCTCGACACGGAGCATGGGCCGATCCACAGCTTCAAGGACAAGAAGCGGACCCTGCCGGAGCCCTTCGACGACGAGTATTTCCGCCACATGCAGTGGGCCCACCTCGCTTCGGGCGGTGCCGGAGGAGGCATGCGCTGGCCGAACCGGACCCCGCATACTCTCACCCCCGGGATGCGCGAGGCGCAGCGTGCCCTTTCCGCCTTCCTCCCGCTGATCGACTGGCCGAGCTTTCGACGCCGCAATGTCAGCGACGAGATCAAGACGAGCTCGGGCGAGCTCGTCGCGTTCGGCTGCGCCGACGAGGCGCAGGCGATCGTGTGGCTGCTTCGCACGGATATCATCGGGCGGAACGGGATGCTCCGCCCCGACGCGCCGCCGATCCGGACCACCCTGTGGATCGCCGGCATGCCGGCCGGCCGCTATCTCGTGACGGCCTTCGATACGAGCCGAGGCGAGATCGTCGGCAGCTTCCCGGTCATAGCGGGGCAGGACGGCCTGACGCTGGAAACCCTGCCGTTCTCCGCCGACCAGGCCCTCGCCATCAGGCGCGCCTGAGCCACTCTGTCCGGTTCAGGACAGAAACTCCACTGCCGTGCCCTTGTTCTCGCTCGAAGGCGACTTCGCGCGAGGTCACGATGGCGGCGTTCTTCTTCAACGAGAGGGAACCACCGGCGGGCCGCGCAACTGGAAGGCTGGCGGGCGAGGAAGAGGTCAGGCTGATCGAGACGTGTCGTGCGTGGATCGTCACCAAGGTCCTTCAGGGGATCAGCCTCAGCATCCTCCTCGTGATCGGGGTGATCGTGTTCGGAGCCTGGTAGGGAGGAGAGAGGATTTGGAGGCTCGATCAGGTCCGGACAGCGAGCGAAATCTGACGCGGGCGGGCTTTCTTCTCGGCTTCGCATTCGCCGGCTTCTTCGACGGTATCCTGCTCCATCAGGTGCTCCAGTGGCACCACCTTCTCAGCCTGGTCGATGCCGAGGCGGTGCGCGACATCCGCGTGCAGATCCTCGCCGACGGGCTCTTCCATATTCTCATGTATGCGATCGCGGCCGTCGGGCTATGGCTGCTCTGGCGGGGGCGGCGCGGGTTCCAGAACCCCGGCCTCGACACGCGGGTGCTCGCCGCGTGTCTTCTCGGGTTCAGCGCGTGGCAATTCGTGGATGTCGTCTTCTTCCACTGGATCCTCCAGATCCACCGGATCCGGGTCGGGGTCCCGAACCCGCTCTCCTACGATCTCGGATGGCTGGCCGTATTCGGCGTGCCGACGCTCGCCCTCGGGCTGTGGCTGCGCGGCCGTGCCGGGAGCGGTCCTGGTGCTCCGACCTCCACCCGACGCGGCCCGGCTATAGCCGCCTGCATGGCCGGCTTCATCATGATCTCCGGCTTGGTCGCTGCCTTGCCACCTCCAGGCACGTCGAGCGCCCTCGTGCTCTTTCGGCCCGGCGTGGGTGCCGCCGCGGCGTTTGCCGCCGTTGCCGAGGCGGATGGCCGCGTGGTCTGGAGCGATGCGTCCGGTGAGTTCCTGGCGGTCGATCTAGGCCCGAACGGCCGCGGCTGGAGCCTGTATGGACGAGGCGCTCTCCTGGTGAGCACGGCAACACCGATCGCCGGCTGCCTCGCCTGGTCGCGGATCTAGCGCCAGCGAACCCTTCGTCTGCTTCGTAGAACCGCCGTTAGTCTTGGGCAGCTTGTTGAACCCGCCGTTAAGACACTCGGCGATAAATTCACATGGTTGAGCGGATATATCGGACTGATCCGCCACGGGGGAGAGTTCCGCGTTTGGCCGAGCCAACGTGAGATTGGATGCGGTGATGGACGGGGTTGGGGCGTCTCCACTGGGCCGGCTCGGCGCGCGCCTCTGGCTGATGGCCTATGGGCCCCACGCGCGCGAGTCCCGCGACCCGAGGCATTACCGCGTCCTCGTGCACTCCCTGTTCTCGTCCCCGACCTCGATCATCCTGTCGAACGTCGTCGGGGCGGCGATTTCACTCTTCTGCTGGAAGTCGTCAGGCAACCCCGTCTTCGTTCCCCTCTTCCTCGTGACAGCGGCCATCGTCGCGCTTCGGATCGTCACGGTCGCGCGCTACCATGCGGCGATCCGGCGGAGGGAGTTGACCGACCCGGAAATCAAGCAGTGGGATCGGGAGTTTTTCGTCGGGGCGACCGCCTTCTCGGCGGTGCTCGGCGTGATGTGCTATATCGCGCTCGCCTGGACGGACGACATCCCGTCCCACATCATCACGATCGTTGCGGCAATCGCCTTCTCGGCCGGATACGTGGCGCGGAATGCCGGTCGGCCGATCTTCGTGATCGTACAGCTTCTCGCGTTCTGCGTGCCGATGTGTGTCGGACTGTACCAGAACGAGCACTCCTTCTATCCGGTTGTCGCGGCCTTCATCGCGTTCTTCATCATCACGAACGTTGCGATCGCCTTCTCGCTGAACCGCAACCTTCTCGAACTCGCGGCCGCCCGAAAGCGGTCGGAGACGCTGGCCTCATCGTTGCGCAGCAAGAATCTGACGCTCGATTCCGCGCTCAATTCGATGATCCACGGCCTGGTCATGTTCAGCGCGGACCTCGAGCTCGAACTCGCAAATTCGCGCTTCGCCGAGATGTACCGACTGAGTGCTGCCGATCTCGCGCCGGGGACCCTCTTCACGACCATGCTCGACCGCCTAATAGCGGCTCAGGTGCTGGCGCCGACGGCCGCGCGGGACCTCGGCGAGGTCGCGCGCCGCGCGCTTCGATCGGGCCAGACGACCGACATCGAGATCCTCACCGAGCGGGGCCAGATCTTTGTGGTCCATGCCGAGCTCACGAGCGACGGCGGCCTTCTCATGGTCACCGAGGATGCCACGGAGCGGAAGGCCGCCGCCGCCCAGATCGAGCGGATGGCCCACAGCGACAACCTGACCAATCTTCCGAACCGGTTCCGTTTCAACCAGGTGCTTCGGAGGGTCTGCGCCGAGGCCGTCGCGGGCCAGGAGAAGACCTTCGCGGTCCTCTATATCGATCTCGACAACTTCAAGGGGATCAACGACTCGCTCGGCCACGAATGCGGCGATCAACTCCTCGTCCAGGTCGCCGAGCGGCTACAGACCGTGCTGTCTCGGGGGGAATTGGTGGCGCGGTTCGGGGGCGACGAGTTCCTGCTCCTGTCCCGTCCCAGGAGTGCGGACGATGCCATCGGGATAGGCCGGAAGGTTCTCGACGCGATGGCCGCGCCGTTCCAGCTCTCCGGGCGCACGCTCTATGTGACGACCAGCGTCGGGATCGCGCTCATTCCCGAACATGGAAAAGATCCGAGCGACGTGCTGCGCGCCGCCGACATGGCGCTCTACGCAGCGAAGGCTGCCGGCCGCAACACCGTCGTGATGTTCGATCCGCAGATCGCAAAGGACCTGAACACGCGGCGCGAGCTCGAGCAGGACCTGCGCGAGGCCTGCCGGACAGGAAATCTGTTCCTGCACTACCAGCCCATCGTGAACCTGCGTTCGCGGCGCCCGGTCGCCTACGAGGCTCTGATGCGCTGGCAGCACCCAACACGCGGGATGGTGCCGCCGTCGGACTTCATCCCCATAGCCGAGCAGACGGGCCTTATCGTCGAGATGGGTGAATGGGCGATCCGCCGGGCCTGCATGGATGCGCGCAACTGGCCCGCCGACGTGTCCGTCGCCGTGAACGTCTCCGCCTTCCAGTTCAAGAACACCGCGGGGCTGATCAGCGCCGTGAAGGATGCGCTCCTCATCAGCAACCTCCCGCCGAGCCGGCTCGAGCTCGAGGTCACGGAGTCTCTTCTGATCGAGGATCAGGAGGCCTCGCTTGAGGCGATCCAGGCTCTCCATCGTGTCGGCGTGCGGTTCTCGCTCGACGATTTCGGCATCGGATACTCGTCGCTCGCCTATCTCGCGCGGTACCCGTTCTCGAAAGTGAAGATCGACCGGACCTTCGCACAGCACGTCACGACAGAAGGCCCGTCCCGATCGATCATCGAGGTCGTCTGCAATCTGGCCGCCAAGCTTTCCATGCGCGTCGTCGTCGAAGGCATCGAGACGGATCTGCAGAGGCGAGAGGTCGAGGCTCTCGGCGCCGATCAGGCGCAGGGCTACCTGTTCGGCCGCCCGCTCCCGGTGGATCAGCTACTTTCTCACCAGAACGCCGCATAAAGAGCGAGTTCTCGGTCAGAAATTAACCATTTAGTGATAAAAGTTCCGCGCTCAGCGCATCCCTTCGGTCTAGTAAAATCAGATCAAATCTGTTAGTACTCCGTTAACCTTGCATCTCATCTAGGAGGCACGGTGGGGTACATGATGTCTGCTACCGGGTTGCGTTTCGCGTCATCAAGGGTGGCCGCTCCTGCCGAGGATGTGCTCGGCCGAATAACCAGAAGTTGCGGGCCCTTGCCCCAACTCAGTCTCGACTACGAACCCGATATCCAGACGCTTTGGATCACGCTTCGCCCCGAGCCGAAGCCGGTCTTCACCTTGCCGCTGATCGAGAGCGTCGGTCGCGTGCAGGACGCCGTTATGAAGTTGTGGGGCCTGGAGGAGGACCGGCCGGTCCGCTATCTGGCCTACCGTTCGTCCGGAGCCATTTTCTCGCTTGGCGGCGACCTCGATTACTACCTGGACTGCCTTCGGGCCAACGACCGGGCCGGCCTCCGCCGCTATGCGGACCAGGCGACGAACGTCATCCGGCTCAACCGGACGGGGCTCGACGGCGCCGTCATCACGCTCACGAATGTCCGCGGGAAGGCCATCGGGGGCGGCATCGATCCCGCTCGCGCCTGCAACGTGATGATCGCAGAGGAGGGCGCGACGTTCTCCTACCCGGAAATCAACTTCAATCACTTCCCGATCTCGGCCGTGCCTGTGCTGTCGCGCCATACGGGACCGATCGAGGCCGAAAAGATCCTCCTCTCTGCTGCGGAATATTCGGCTGCGGAATTTCAGCAGAAGGGCGCGGTCGACGAGGTCGTGCCGGCAGGAGCGGGCGATGACTGGATCCGCCGCTACGCGGCGCGAAGCCTGACCTCGCACAGTGCGCGCGTCTCCGTGATCGCCGCGTTCAACCAACAAGCGGGAGAAAGGTTGGGCGCGATGTCCGGCTATGCGGAGGCCTGGACAGACCACATCCTGCGGCTCAAGCCGATCGAAATCGCCAAGCTCCAGCGCATCGCTGCCGCGCAGGAGCGGATGCTCAGCCGTATGCTGCGAAGCGAGACGGAGTCGACGAGCGCCTGAGCAAGCCTCCTCGCGGCGGTCCTGCTCTGCGGCAAGCCCGTTGATCGCGATCCGCAAGGGCTTCAAGAACGCCCGCCCGGCTTTCGGGCGGCTTTCGCGAGGCGGAGTTGTCGAGCAGCTTTCGGCGTGACGAGGCGAGATCGTCGAAGGACGAACCGCAGGCCGGGTGGGTGGGGTTAGAGGTCCAGCCGCTCGCGGCGGGGCTGCTGGCTGCCCTAGTTGGCTTCGCGTCGACCTTCGCGGTCGTGCTTCAGGCGCTGGCGGCCGTCGGCGCGACGCGGGCCCAGGCAGCATCCGGGCTTCTCGCGCTCCTTGTCGTCAAGGGTGCAGTCGCGATCTTCCTCAGCCTGCGCTCGAGGATGCCGATCAGCCTCGCCTGGTCGACACCCGGGACGGCCCTGCTCATCGCAACGGGGATGCCGGTCGGCGGGTTTCCCGTGGCGGTGGGCGCCTTCCTGGTCGCCTCTGGGCTCGTGGTAGCCGCTGGGCTCTGGCGGCCATTCGGCCGTGCCGTCCGGGCGATTCCCGTATCGCTCGCCAGCGCCATGCTCGCCGGCGTGCTCCTCGACCTTTGCCTCGCTCCCGTGCGGGCTGCCGGTGCGATGCCGACCTTGGCCCTGCCGGTCGTCGTTGCCTGGGCGCTCGCCTGGCGCTTCGCGCGGGCCTACGCCATCCCGATCGCGGTGCTCGTGACCGCCGTTATCGTGGTGCTGGCGACACCGCTTCCAGAGGGTGCGCTCGCGGATATCCGCCCGCATGCGGTCTTCGTCATGCCGGCCTTCACCTGGTCGGCTCTGGTCGGGATCGCCCTCCCGCTCTTCATCGTCACGATGGCGTCGCAGAACATTCCCGGCCTCGCCGTCCTGAATTCCAACGGCTACCATCCGCCGGTCGGGCCGATCTTCGTTGCGACCGGGTTGGCGAGCGCGGTGATCTCCTTCTTCGGCGGACATCTCGTGAACCTGGCGGCCATCACGGCTGCCCTCTGCGCCGGCCCGGACGCACATCCCGATCCGTCGCGACGATGGATCGCGGCCGCGACCGCCGGCGCTGCCTACATCGCCTTGGGCATGACGGCGACCTTCGCGGCCGCATTCGTGGCGGCCTCGCCGCCTCTTCTCATCCAGGCGGTCGCAGGACTGGCGCTGCTCGGCAGCTTCGGAGCAGCGATCCAGACTGCATTGGTGCGTGAGGATGAGCGCGTGCCGGCCATCGTCACCTTTGTGACGGCCGCTTCCGGCATCTCGCCTTATGGGATCGGCGCAGCCTTTTGGGGTCTGCTGGCCGGCGGCGCCATGCTCGTCCTGGCACGGAGCCGCCGCAACTGATCAGCGATGGGCGGCCGCGAGCGCCGCGTCGAGATCGTCGAAGAGATCGCCTGGATCCTCGATCCCGGTGGAAAGGCGGAGGAGGTCCGGCGGGCATGGCGTGCCCGCTCCCTCGATGGACGCGCGGTGCTCGATCAGGCTCTCGACGCCTCCAAGCGAGGTCGCGCGCTTCCAGAGCCGGACGTTCGCGGCGGTCCCGATTGCTGCCGTTTCCCCGCCCTTCACCTGGACGGAAAGCATGAACCCGAAGCCGTTCTCCATCTGGCACAAAGCGACGTCGTGGCCCGGATGCTGCGGCAATCCGGGATAGAGCACCCGGGAAACGAGCGGATGGGCGGAGAGCCGCTCCGCAAGGGTGGCGGCACTCCGGGCCTGTGCCGCGGCACGGACGAAGAACGTCTTGAGGCCGCGGTTCAGGAGGTATGCCTCGAAGGGCCCGAGGATCGCGCCGCTGCCCGAGCGGATCCGCCCGATGCGCTCCCAGTAGGGGTCGCGCTCGCGCGCGCAGAGCGCGCCCGCGATCACGTCCGAGTGGCCATTCAGGATCTTGGTCGCGGCGTGCATGACGATGTCCGCTCCGAGTTGGAGCGGGCGCGTGTGGAACGGCGATGCGCATGTCGAGTCGACGGCGAGACGCGCTCCGGCTTCGCGGGCGATCTCGGCGGCCGCCGCGATGTCGGTGATGGTCCAGAGCGGGTTGGAAGGCGTCTCGATCCAGACGAGCTTGGTGCGCCCCGGCCGCATCGCTGCCTGGAGCTTGCCCAGATCGTCGGTCTCGACGAGTTCGACTTCGAGCCCCCAGCGGGCGGCCTCGGTCACGAGCCAGTTCCGCAGCGCCCAGTACATCACCGCGGAGGCGACCACATGATCGCCGGGCTCGAGGGCCATGAAGCAGGCGGTTGCGGCCGCCATCCCGGACGAGAAAAGGAGAGCCCCACCCTCGGCATCCTCGAGCATTGCGATTACGGCTTCGGTTTCGCGTACCGTCGCATTATCCGGCCGCCCATAGATAAAGCCCGAGGAGTAGGCGTTGTCCGGGTCACGGATGTAGGTGGACGAGAGGTGGATCGGCGGCACCACCGCGCGGGTGAGCGGATCGGTCTTCCCGAGCGCCTGTGCGGTCAGGCTGGCCTTCGACCAGATGGGAAGCTCTGCCATTTGGAACCTCGATCCCGAACCCGTGTTTCGAAGCGGTGCCGTATCGGATGAGGTCGAGGATGAACACCCTGCGTGCCAGCCAGGGCCACCGAAACGGATGGGTGCCGAGACTTGCCCTTTCCATCCTGCCCGTCGCAGCCGTTTCGATCCTTGGCTCCTGGGCGACGCTGCCGAACATACCCGCCTGGTACGAGGGATTGGCAAAGCCTCCGCTGATCCCGCCGAACGGTGTCTTCGGCCCAGTCTGGACGATCCTCTACGCGCTCATGGCCTTCGCGATCTGGCGCGTCCTCTCGGCGAACCCGGCCATTCCGGGCCGGGGGAGCGCCATAGCGCTCTTCTTCATCCAGCTTGGGCTGAACTGCCTTTGGTCGTTCTCGTTCTTCGCCGCGCGCAGCCCCGCGGCCGGGCTGGTGAACATCCTGGTGCTGGATGCGGCCGTTCTGGCCACGATCGTCATGTTTGCGCGCATCGACCGGCTCGCGGCCTGGTGCCTGGTCCCGTATTTCTGCTGGATCGTCTTCGCGACCTATCTCAATGCCGGCGTGTGGCTGCTGAACGGGTGAGTCAGGCGGCGTTCCGCCGCGCCTCGAGCACGCGAAGGACGGCGGAGCGGGCTTCGCCGAGCGAGAACGGCTTCGTCAGCACGTCCTCGATGATGACCTCGAGGTTCTTGGCGCGCTCTCGTTGGTCCGCATATCCCGTCATCAGGAGGATCGGGAGATCGGGAAAGTCGCGCTTCGCCGCGAGCGCGAGCGCGATCCCGTCCATCATGGGCATCCTGATGTCCGTGAGCATCAGGTCGAAGGCGCCGGCTTCCTCGGTCAGGCGCTCCAGAGCATCCGCGCCGTCGATCGCCGTCGAGACCTGATGGCCGTCGAGCTCGAGGCCCCGTTTCAGGAAGCCGCGGACCGGCTCCTCGTCGTCGACCAGTAGGATCTTAGCCATAACGTTCGTTCAAGTTCCGCCGAAAAGGTCGGGTTCCGTGTCCCCATGGGCCACCACGCCGACGAAGGGAAGCTGGCGGTAGTGGTGGGCGACATCCATCCCATACCCCACCACGAACACGTCCGGGCACGTGAAGCCGACGAAATCGGGCTGGATCGTGACCGCGCGCTTGCCGGGCTTCTCCAGGAGGACCGAGACGAGGACACGGCCGGCGCCACGGGCCATCAGGAGGTCCTTGGCGAAGACCAGCGTGCGGCCGGATTCGAGGACGTCGTCCACCAGCAGCACGTCGCGGCCACGCACGGCGCTCTCGACGTCTCTCAAGATGCTGACATTCCCCGAGGACACCGTGCCGGAGCGATAGCTCGACAGGTGGATGAACTCGACCTGCGGCGCCATCCCCGAGCGGTGCAGCGCGCGGATCAGGTCCGCCGCGAACATGAAACTCCCTTTCAGGACCGCGATGACGAGGAGGTCCGGCGAGGCGGTTGCCGCGATCTCGGCAGCCATCTCCTGGTTGCGCTGGGCGATGCTGGCTTCGTCGAACAGGACGCGTACGCGGGAGGAAGTAGTCATGCCCCAGACACTGGCGGGAAGCTCAGCGCAACGCAACGGACCGATCGCCGCCCGCTCGCTGGAACGACGCGATCAACCGCACGCCGTCCGGCGGCGGGGAGGGGAGCCGCAGGGTGAAACGGGCGTTCTCGCTGGGCGCGATCTCGACGACCGGCGGCTTCGCCGACCACCGGTACAGGTCTTCGCCATCCTTGTTGCCTATGGCGAATTCGAGCCGTGGCACGGCGATGGTCTGCTCCGAAGCGGAGCGAATCTCGCCCTCTATGACGAGGACAGCCGTCCCATCATCCACGACGAAGTTCGCCGTGACGCCCGCGAGATCCAGGCCAACGAGGTTCACGCCCAGGCCCATCGCGGCAAAGAGGGGCCCGCTCTGCGGGAAGAACTGTACGACCTCCTGCCTGAAAGCCACGAGCGCGGGGGGCGCAACCAGAACGAGTGCGATCGCGGCGATCGCGAGATGTGGACGTTGGCGGCTAGGCTTGGCCGTCCTGCCGCGGACCTTGCCACGGTTTGGAGGCTCGGGCGGCCCGGGAAGGGCCTCGATGGTAGGCGCTCGGCTGCGCTCGGCATCCGCCCCCGTGGCACCGGGGCTTTCGGGCTGGGGCGGGGAGGGGGTACGAACGAACCAGGTTGTCCGGCATATTGCGCACCGCACCTTGCGTCCGCCATCCCCGATCCGGGCGGGGTCGATTGCGTATTCGCTTGCGCAGGACGGGCAGACAATGAGCATGGCGAATCAGCCGAGCGGCGACCGCTCGCTCGGCTGCGACCCTCGGTCGTGAGCGGTTAACAGAGCCTCAATCGGAGCCGATCCGGCTTGGAACAACCCGTCGTCGCGTTCGATAATATCGGCCTGCGTTATGGGCAGGGACCCGAGATCCTGCGGGACGTGACCTTCACGATCGAGCACGGCTCGTTCCAGTTTCTCACGGGCCCTTCCGGCTCCGGCAAGACGACGCTGCTGCGGTTGATCCTGCTCGCCCTGAAGCCGAGCCGCGGGTTGCTGCGGCTGTTCGGCCAAGAAGCCACCGGTATCGCGGGAGCGGAACTGACCTCCGTCCGGCGCCGCATGGGGGTCGTGTTCCAGGATTTCCGCCTTCTCGACCATCTCACCACCTACGAGAATGTCGCCCTTCCATTGCGTGTGCAGGAGCGGGAGGAGGCGAGCTATCGTGCAGAGGTTCTGGAATTGCTCCAGTGGGTAGGGTTGGGTGATCGCGCCCACGCCATGCCGGCGGTGCTCTCGGGCGGCGAGAAGCAGCGTGCAGCCATCGCGCGCGCCCTGATCTCCCGGCCGGAACTGCTCCTGGCGGACGAGCCCACCGGGAACGTGGATCCGGCGCTGGCGCGGCGACTGCTCCGCTTGTTTCTCGAGCTCAACCGGTTCGGGACCTCGGTCCTGATCGCGACGCACGACGTCGCCCTGATGGAGCAGGTCGAGGCGCGGCGCCTAGTGCTTGGCGATGGCGAACTCCATGCCTACGCGTGAGTGGGGCCAAGCGGCTTGAAGCGGCCCAGTCTGCCTTCGCGGGGCGCCCGCGGCGCGGAACTCGTCCTGTCGGATCCGGCCGCAACGCGCTCGCTCGTTGCCATCGTGGCGATCCTCACCTTTCTGGCCGGGCTGGCCGCCGCGGGGGCCGAGGTCGTCGCCGCGAGCTCCCGCGAATGGCGGGCCGCCATCGCCCGCGAGGCGACGATTCAACTGCGCCCGCAGGTAGGGCGGGACATCGAGAGCGACTTGAGCCGCGTTGCTGCCCTGGCGCAGGCGGAACGGGGGATTTCGGAGGCGCGCGTCATGTCGAAGAGCGACGCCGAGTCCCTCCTCGAACCCTGGCTCGGCCGTGGGCTGGACCTGAGCTCGCTGCCGGTGCCGCGCCTTGTGCTGCTGCGGCTCGACCCGGAGGCCCGGCCGGACGTGCGGCAGCTCGGGCGCAGGATCGCGGCCGAAATACCCGGCGCCAGCCTCGACGATCATGGTGCCTGGCGGGCGCGCCTGTCGGCGGTCGCGACCACGATCCTCGGTGTTGCGATGGGGCTCGTCCTGCTCGTGGTCGCGGCGTCCGGCCTGGCCGTGGCGTTCGCGACCCGCGGCGCCATGGCAGGCAGCCGCGAAGCCGTGGATGTGCTCCAGCTCGTCGGCGCCGAGGACCGCTTCATCGCGCGCCAGTTTGCGCGGCGCTTTGTGAGGCTGGCTGCCGTTGCGGCGCTCTGCGGCGCCGGGACGGCGGCTCTCGCCGTTCCCCTCCTCGGTCTCGCCCCGGCTCTCGTGCCTGGTGGTGCGAGCCAAGCCACCGACGCGGCGCTCCTCGGCGCCGCCGCGATCGGCTGGCGTGGCTATGGTCTGATCGCGCTCGTGGCCGCGACGGTCGCCGGCATCGCAGGTCTTGTCTCGATCGCTACGGCGAAACGATTCCTTCGGGAACTCCGGGCAAGGTGAACGGGTCCTTGCCCTGGTGGCGTCGTAATCGGCGCTATGCTGCCGCCGGTCGAGCATCCGGGGCGGCGCAGGCGGGCTGGTCCATGGGGATCCGGATGAGACAGCTCTCGTGAGGGAAGGGACTAAACCGGGGCCGCGGCGCTGGGCGCTCGGGCTGGTCGTCGCGAGCGTGTTCCTGGCGCTCGCCGGAGGAGCCGGGTTCCTGGTCTTCGTCGCCATGCTGGACCGGGTGGAGCGCGACCCGCCGGGCTCGGCCGATGCCATCGTGGCGCTCACGGGTGGCGCACAGCGGATCGCGGATGCGATCGAGCTCCTGGCGCGCGGCTTCGGCTCCCGGCTGCTGATCACCGGCGTGAATGAACGCACGAGTCGCGAGGAGATCGCGCGCTTGTCTCCAGGCCAGCGTCAGCTCGTCGAATGCTGCGTCGATCTCGATTACCGGGCCCGCAACACCGCGGGCAACGCGGAAGAGACGCGGCGGTGGGTTCGCGAGAACGGCTTCCGATCGCTGATCGTCGTGACGTCGAACTACCACATGCCCCGTACGATGGCGGAACTCGATCACGCGCTCCCCCATGTCGTGAAGGTGGCGCATCCGGTGGTGACGGGCGCTGGCGGTCCTTCCGGGTGGTGGGGGAGCCTGTCGGCGACACGTCTTCTCGCCAGCGAATACGCCAAGTTCGTCCTGGTCGCCGTCAAAACCCGCCTGAGGGGCGCCGCCGACGCCGAAACAGCGCCGCAGGAGCGCCCGCGGCCTGTGGACGGACTGGCACGTCGCTGAGCCGCGACGATTTCATCGCAGGCCGGTTCCGGACTAAGAGGCATTCTCCCCATTGCCCGGCCCGCCCCGGCGGCGCTCCCGCCCTACGAGTCGATGATCGTTCTCAGATCCGTCCTCTTCAGCATCGTGTTCTACCTCAACACGGTCGTCATGCTGATCGCCGCGATCCCGACCTTCCTGATGCCGAGGACGGCCATTCTGCGCGTCGCGCAGGCCTGGGCGAGAGTCAGCCTGTTCTTCCTTCGGGTGATCGTCGGCACCAAGGTGGAGTATCGCGGCCTGGAGCACTTGCCGAAGGGCGGGCTCCTGGTGGCTTCCAAGCACCAGTCCTTTGCCGATATCCACGCCCTTCTCCCGAAGCTCCGCGATCCCACCTTCATACTGAAACGTGAACTCACCTGGATTCCGCTCTTCGGCTGGTTCACCATCAAGGGAGGAATGATCCCGGTCGATCGGAGCCGGGGCGCTTCGGCGATCGCCGATATGAACCGGCGGGCGCGGGACGAGGTCGCCCGGGGACGCCAGATTCTCATCTACCCGGAAGGAACTCGGCGCGCGCCCGGAGCCGAGCCCGCCTATAAGCAGGGAGTCGCCCATCTGTACCGGACCCTCGGCGTCCCGTGCGTGCCGGTAGCCTTGAATTCCGGCCTGTACTGGCCCCGGCGGCGGATGGTGATGCAGCCCGGGACGATCATCGTCGAGTTCCTCGAGGCGATTCCTCCAGGCCTCGGGCGGGACGAGTTCATGACCACGTTGAAGGACCGCATCGAAGAGGCTTCGAACAGGTTGCTCGCCGAGGCAATGCAGCCGGTCGGGTATGCCGGCCCGGAGGGGATCTGAGCGTCTTAGGCAGGGAGCAACCTTGACGGGGAGGCTTTGCTTCCTATATGAGAACAAATGTCGAACAGACGCAGATTGTCCTGGCTGACTTCAATGCGCGACCTACGGCACGACCGGATCACGCGCGCTCTCGTGGGCGAGGAGCGCCTCAGGGCAACTGCAGGCCTTCGGGAGCCGCCGGCGCTGACGTCTTGGCGCGGCAGGTCGGGACGGCGCTACGTCGTCGGGATCCATGCCGCGAACGAGCCGGATATTGCCGACCTGACGGATGCGGTCCTGATCGCGGTGCATCGAGGCGGCGACGGAGAGGCCGAGATGCTGGACGTTTCCGCACCGGGCACGCTGACCTCGCGTCGGCAGCGCCTGCGCTGGCTCGCCAGCATGCGGTCGCGCGGCGCGACCGAGCTCCACATTCACCGCTTGGCAGAGAGCGAGGCCGAGCGGCGGGCAGTCGTGGCCGATTTGGCGGCGTCTCCCTGAGATAGCCTTTCTGCGATTCCGGCGAGGATCGAGTCGCTCACGCCCATCTCGATCAGCTGCCGGTGGGTGGCCCGGACGTAATCCGGATTGGCGCCTGAAATCCCGACCCCCTGGTTGATGAGCCGCAGGAGATCCTCGGTTGGCAGGCGCCCGGCATATTGCGGATGGCGCCTGTCGGCCACGTAGGTGACGGCCCTGACGGCGCGCCCGTCTTCCAGCCGCACGGTCACGCGGCGTTCCAGATAGACGGCCGTTACCTGCTCGCGCTCCCGCAAATAGGCGAGGGTGGCCTCGGCGTCCGTTGCTTCGACCCCGAAAGCAAGCCCGCGGCACTTTCCGCCGCGATCGAGCCCGAGCACGAGCCCGGGCATCTCCGGCGTGCCGCGATGCACGTGCGAGAAGATGCAGAGCGACCGGTGGTAGCCCGTAAGCGTCGCGAGATGTCGCTCACGAAAGGGAAAGCCGGGCCGCCACATGAGCGACCCATAGCCGAACACCCAAAGATCGCCGCTTTCAGCCGCCATCCGGCTCCCGCGCCTCGCCAGATCAGAGCGCCGCGGCTACCAGCTGCGCTCCGCGCGTTCAACAGGAGAGCCGTTTTGCCGGCCGCCATTCCCACTTCCCGCCGGCCGAGCCGGTTCCGGCTCTATCTCCCTTTCATACTTCTCGGGCTGCTCGTCGTCGGCTGGTCGGCGGCCTGGTTCTACATCCGCTCCCGGACCACCGAGGGAATGGACAAATGGCTCGCCGCCGAGGCTGCCCAGGGCCGAAACTGGACCTGCGCGGACCGGACCATCGGCGGCTATCCGTTCCGGATCGAGCTTTCTTGCAAGTCCCTGGCCTTCGAGCGTTCCGACCTCACGGCTACGCTCGGGCGTGTGGTCGCCATCACCCAGATCTACAAGCCCGGCCACATCATCATCGAGGCGGCAGGCCCGCTGCGGGCCACCGGCGCGAACACGACGGTGGAATCGACGTGGCGCCTGCTGCAGGCGAGCGTCATCCTGTCCGGCCGCGAGTTCGAGCGGCTTGCGCTCGTGGCCGATGCGCCGGTCGTACGGGCGGTCTCGCCGGACACGGGATCCATCGAAGTCACGGCCAAGGAATTCGAGGTCCATGCCCGTCCGGACCCGAAGGATTCCGACATGGTCGATCTTGCCTTCTCGGCCGAGGGGGCAGTTCTGCCTGGACTGGATGCTCTCGTCGGCGGGACGGAGCCGTCGGACCTCGACCTCGTGCTGCGCCTGAGCCGCGCGACCCAACTCGCAGCGGGGGGAGGGCCTCGCGTCGTGGAGCGCTGGCGCCTTGCAGGCGGCCAAGTCGAGATAGACCGTCTGCGTATCGTCAAGGGGCCGCGCCGCGTCGAGGCGACGGGCAATGCGTCCATCGATGATCTGCGGAGACCGCAGGGTCGACTCGACGCTCAGGTAGCGGGGATTGAAGGCCTCCTCGGGCAATTCATCGGCGACAAGGCCGGGATTGCCGGAAATCTGCTGGGAGCCCTGCTCGGCCAATCACAGAGGGGGGCGCAGATCGCGCAGCCGGCGGATCCCAAGGCACCGCGACTGAAACCGCTGCCTCCTGTGAGGATCGACAATGGACGGCTCTTCGTCGGTCCGCTCCAATTGCCGAATATGCGCATCCCCGCCCTCTATTGAGCATGTTCGCCGCTTCCCACCCGCTGAGGGGGACCGTGCTGGGAGAACTCCATGCGCGGCCCTTTGTACCCGTGGAGAGCCCGAGGCGTCTTCTTCATCTCGGCTTCGTCACGAATCCAGACGAGGCGGCGGCCGATCGGGAGCGGTTGGTTGCCTTCTGCGAGGAGCGGGCCCGGCCGGCTCCGCAGCAGGACGCGAAGCACCACGACGTTCTGCTGGGCGACGCGCGGGTGCGTTGGGAGCAGCATACCGAGTTCACGACCTATACGTGGGAGATCGCCGATGGCGGGCGGGCCACGTTCGAGCGGAGCGTCGGCTCATTCTTCCCGATGATCCTGGCTATCGAGCCTCCGGGGCCGCTCCTCGTTGCGATCGACCTGCAATTCCGTCCCGGCGACGAGGAGTTCGATCTCGCGCAGGCATTCGACGCCTCCTCCCTGGCTGCTTCGCTCGTCAGCGAGGGCAAGGCGCTCGTCGCCACAGACTTCCGCCTCGGTAGCGAGGGCTTCGTGCGCTGGGTCGCCCTGGATCACGGCCTGACGCCCGGTCAGGCCGGCGCGCTCGCGCAGCGGCTGCTCGAGATCGAGACCTACCGCACCTTCGCGCTCCTCGGTCTGCCGGAAGCGCAGGGGCTCGCCCCGAACGTGCGGAACATCGAGGACGGGCTGACCCGCATCGCCCGGACGATGGCCGAAAGCCGCGATCTCGCCCTGAACCGGAGCCTCCTGGACGAACTCACGCGGCTCGCGGCGGCCCTCGAGGCGGACGCCAACGTGGCGGGCTATCGGCTGCGGGCAAGCCGGGCCTATGCAGAGATCGTCCGCCAGCGGCTCGAAGCCATCGGTGAGGCCCCCGTCGGGGGATATCCGACCATCGCGGCCTTCCTGTCGCGCCGCCTGGCACCGGCCATGCGCACCTGCGAGATGATGGAGGAGCGGCTCTCAGGCCTCTCGGCGCGGCTGGCGCGGGCGGCCCAACTCCTGCGAACCCGGGTCGAGGTCGAGATCGAACACCAGAACCGGGACGTCCTGCGCGCCATGAACACGCGCGCCGGCCTGCAACTCCGGCTCCAGCAGACGGTCGAGGGGCTCTCGATCGCAGCGATCAGCTACTACGTGGTGTCGCTTGCGTCCTATCTCTTCAAGGGTCTGAAGGATCTCGGAGTTCCGCTCGATCCCGGCGTGGCGACCGCGCTCAGCGTTCCCGTCGTGGTGCTCGCGATCGCCCTGCTCGTCCGCAGGATCCGCCGCCGGCACGCCGAGTGAACGCCCCCGCCTACTCCTCGCGGCGGCGGCCGAAGTCGGGCTCCGGCGTCTCCTGCCCTTGCGAGATGATGCCGCGCCGAATGGCGCGCGTGCGGGTGAAAAGGTCGAACAGCGCGTCCCCGTCGCCCCACCGGATCGCACGGGCCAGGATCGCGATGTCCTCGTTCAGCCGGCCCAGCATCTCGAGCACCGCCCCCTTGTTGTGGAGGAAGATGTCCCGCCACATCGTCGGGTCCGAAGCCGCGATGCGGGTGAAGTCGCGGAAGCCGCCGGCCGAGAACTTGATGACCTCGCCTTGCGTGACCTCTTCGAGGTCTGCTGCGGTGCCCACGATGTTGTAGGCGATCAGATGCGGCACGTGGCTCGTGATCGCCAGCACGAGGTCGTGGTGCTCGGCCGTCATCACCTCGACATTGGCGCCGAGCGCCGTCCAGAACGCAGTCACGGTCCCGACCGCCTGGGGATCCGTCCCCTCGGGCGGAGTCAAAATGCACCAGCGGTCCCGGAACAGGGTGGCGAAGCCGGCATCGGGGCCGGAATGCTCGGTGCCGGCCACCGGGTGCGCCGGGACGAGGTGCACGCCTCCGGGAAGGTGCGGCGCGACCTGGTCGATCACGGACTTCTTCACCGATCCCGTATCGGACAGGATGGCGCCCGCCTTCAGGGCGGGCGCGATGGCCGCGGCGACGGAGGCAAAAGCCCCGACGGGAATGCAGAGGACAACCAGGTCCGCGTCCCGCACGCCCGCCTGGATGTCCGACGTCGCCTCGTCCGCAATGGCGAGTTCCTCGACGCGGCGCACCACCGCCGGGTCCCGGTCCACTGCGATGATCGTCCCGGCCAGTCGGCGCGCCTTCGCGGCCCTGGCTATCGAGGATCCGATCAGGCCAAGGCCGACGATCGCGACGCGCGAGAGGAGCGGCGTCTCGAGCGGTGGCCCGATACGGTCAGGCATTGCCCTGGCCCGCGCTCATGAAATCCTTCAAGGCCGCGACGACGAGTTCGTTCGCCTCCGCCGAGCCGATCGTCATGCGCAGAGCGTTCGGCAGGCCATAGGCCGCGACTGCTCGCAGGAGGAGGCCGCGCCGCCCGAGGAACGCGTCGGCCTCCTTCGCCGTGCGGCCCGGAGTGGTCGGGAAATGGATCAGGATGAAGTTGCCGACGCTCGGCGTGACCTTCAGCCCGAGCGCCTCGATCTCGCGCGTGAGGCGGGCCAGCCATTCATCGTTATGGGCGAGCGCCGCCGCGATATGCGCGTCGTCCCGAATGGCTGCCGCGCCGGCTGCGATCGCCGGTGCGTTCAGGTTGAAGGGGCCGCGGATGCGGTTCAGCGCGTCCACGACATGGGCCGGCCCGACGAGCCAGCCTATCCGCAGCGCCGCAAGGCCGTAGATCTTCGAGAAGGTGCGGCACATGACGACGTTCGGCGCCGTTAGCGCCAGCTCGAGCCCGGAGGCGTAGTCGTTGCGCCGCACATACTCGGCATAAGCGGCGTCGAGCACCAGGAGCACGTTCGTGGGCAGGGCCGCGTGCAGCCGCTTCACCTCGTCGAAGGGCAGGTACGTGCCGGTCGGGTTGTTCGGGTTGGCAAGGAACACGATCCGGGTCCGATCGGTCACCTTGGCCAGGATCGCATCGACGGAGGCCGTTAGGTCCGTCTCCTCGGCGACGACGGGCGTGCCCCCGTTCGCCAGGATGTTGATGCGATAGACGAGAAAGCCGTGCTGGGTGAACAGGCCCTCGTCGCCCGGGCCGATATAGGCATGCGTGAGCAGCGACAGGAGCTCGTCCGATCCCGTTCCGCAGACGATCCGGGCGGGGTCGATCCCGTATTTCTGTCCGATCGCCTCCCGCAGAACGGTCGCCCCGCCATCCGGGTAGATCTCGAGCGAGGACGCGGCCGCCCGGAAGGCCTCGATCGCCTGCGGCGAGGGGCCGAGCGGGTTCTCGTTCGATGACAGCTTGTGGACCTTCTCCACCCCCTCGACGTGGTCGCGCCCGGGAACATAGGCGGAAATGTCGAGCACGCCGGGACGCGGCTGGGGGAGGGCGGGAGCAGAGGCGGTCATGACCGAGGCTGGACGTTGTTGAAGCGTCCGCTTAGCTGAAGCGGGCCGCAATGGCACGTGCAAAGCTGCGCATGGCTGAGTCGAGAGGCGGAGCATTGTTCTCCCCTCTGGATCATGCGACGCCGCATGGCAGACGGGCCGCCATGAGCGGCTGGAGCGGGGAGCGACACGCTTGAGCGGGGCGGCGGACAGAGCAAGCGCTCGCGCTCGCGAGGCGCTACGGCGCGCCGTCCTCTCCCTCATCGTCACGCAGATGGTCGGCTGGGGCTCCGTCTTCCACGCGCCCGCGGTGCTCTATGCCCACATGTCCGAGGGGATCGGCATCTCGCGCGAATTCGTGTTCGGCGGGCTGACCGTGATGCTCGTCATCGCGGCGCTCCTGTCCGCCCCGGTGGGGCGCGTGCTGGAGCGGGACGGTTCGCGCCGTTGGATGGTGACGGGCTCGGCCTTGACGACCCTTGCCCTATGCATGCTCGCGGCTGCGCAGGGCCCGATCCTCTTCCTGCTCTCCTGGGTCGTCTTCGGCGCGGCGATGCCGATAGCCCTGAACCAGGCGGCCTCGACCGCCATCGTCCAGATCGCGCCGGCGCGAGCGCGGAATGCAATCGCCATCCTGCTCCTGGTCACGGGGGTGTCCTCGGTCATCGCCTGGCCGATGTTGATCTGGCTCGCGGAAGCCTTCGGCTGGCGCGGAGCGCTCATCGTCTTCGCGGGCCTGAATGTCTTGGTCTGCATGCCGCTCCACGCATGGAGCCTGCCCGGCCCGACGCAGGCGCGCCAGGAGCGCCGCGACCCGGAGCCCTTGCCGGAGAGCCTGGCGCCGCCACCCGAGCCGGTGCGGGGAGCCTATCCGCTGGCCGCGATCTCCTTTGCACTTGCCGGAATGCTGACCTGGGGGCTGCCGCTCCACATGGTGGGAATTCTCACGGGGTTCGGCCACGAGGAGAAGACCGCCGTGGCGATCGGCAGCCTTTTCGGCCCAGGCCAGATGATCTCGCGGGGTTTCGAGATGGTCGGGGGCAGCCGCTTCGACATCCTAACGACCGGCGTCATGGCGGCCCTGCTGATGCCGCTGGCCCTCGCGGCCCTGCTGGCCTGGGGCGAATCTCCGGGTGGGGCGATCGCCTTCGCGGTCGTCTACGGCCTCTCGGCTGGTTTCATCTCGATCGTCCGAGCGGTGGCTCCGCTGCGGCTCTTCGGCGTGGCCGCCTATGCCCGGATGCTCGGCCGGCTCAACATGCCGCAGAACATCGCGTTCGCGATCACGCCGTTCGGCTTTGCCGTCATCAGCGGCACCTGGGGCGCGCGGCTGCTGATCGAGATTTCTCTCGGGCTGGCGCTGCTGTGCCTGGTCAGCATCGTGCTGCTCCACCGCCGGGTGATGGCGGCGGAGCGGCGAGCCGTGAAGCCCACTCGCTGATTTAGTCGTCTACCTTGAAGCGGGTCGCGTGCGATCCGACCTCGACCAGACCCGAGGCGGGGCCGGCCGGCGCAAGCGCGGCCTGCAACGCGCCGGTCGAAATCGCGCCGGGGGCTACCGCCAGCACGGACAGACCCTGCTCCTCCCCGGCTGTCGCGATGAACTCTCCGCCCAGACGGCCGAGAGCTTGCGCGGCGGCGTCGCTCCATCGCTCGAGCCTCGCCGAATAGAGCACCACCTCGCGAGGCCCAGGGTTCTCTAGCGGCCTGGATACCACCAGGACGGGCGTGCCGGCAGGATGATCCGGCCGTTCGATGAAGGGCAGGCGCGCGATGATCTTCGGGGCGTCCTGGCCCTCGAGGCGGCGCCACCAGGCCCCCGCGCTCGCGCCCTGGTCGAGACGGACGAGGCCCAGATCGCCGCGGGATGCGGCGACGGCCGCGATGACCGATGGGGCCGCGTCGTGCTGCCGGTACGGAACCGTGAACCCGAAATGGAACCGAGCCGAATCGCGCATCGGCGCGTCGCCGCCCGAGATGTCGGCATGCACCGAGAAGGGAGCCTGCACATAGGTGAAGGTGGCGATGATGACGCGCCAGATGCCCTCGGCCGTGTCGAGCGGAAGGAGACCGCGGTGCCGGGCCGCGAGGGCCCGCATCATCGACGCCTCCCTGTCGGGACGGAACGCCGCGCCCGATCGCGCAGTGCCTTTCGTGGCGATCAGCCTGTCGATGATCTCGCCGCGCTCCATCAAGAGCCGGTGCATGGCTTCGTCGATCCGGTCGATCTCGCGCCGGAGATCCGCGAGGGTAGGGGCTGGCTCTGTCATGGTCATCCTGCGGGAGACAGGATGCCCATAGGTCTCGGCGGGCATGCTGCCAAGCTGGGCGCTATCCGGGCCTGATTGACAACCGCTGCGTTCGGAATAAAGAACGATCGATGAACGAGCATGTCCTCAGGGCGGAGGACTCGGGTGTCGCGCCCCTTGCGGAAGCAGACCGCCCGTCGAGCCCCGTCGCCGAGTTCGGGGCCGATGAGCCCCTCCGGCTCGATGCGGGCCTGAATCTCGCGCCCTGGCAGATCGCCTACCAGAGCTATGGCGAGCTCAATGCCGAGCGCTCGAACGCGGTTCTCGTTTGCCACGCCCTGACCGGCGACCAGCACGTCGCCAGCCAAAACCCGGTGACCGGCAAGCCTGGTTGGTGGGAGACGCTCGTCGGCCCGGGCCGCCCGGTCGATACCGACCGCTTCTTCGTGGTCTGCGCCAATGTGATCGGCGGCTGCATGGGCACGACGGGACCCGCTTCGACGAACCCGGCGACCGGCAAGCCCTACGCCCTGGACTTTCCGCTCGTCACGATACGCGACATGGTGCGGGCTCAGGCCATGCTTCTCGACCGCCTCGGCATCGAGAGCCTGTTCGCCGTCATTGGCGGTTCAATGGGCGGCATGCAGGTCCTGCAATGGGCTGCGAGCTATCCCAACCGCGTGTTCGCCGCGATGCCGATCGCGACCTCGGCCCGCCATTCCGCTCAGAACATCGCCTTCCACGAGGTCGGGCGACAAGCTGTTATGGCTGATCCCGACTGGCGGCGCGGGCGATATATCGAGGAGGGTGCCCGGCCCAGGAAGGGACTCGCGGTCGCCCGGATGGGCGCGCACATCACCTACCTGTCCGAAGGGGCGCTGCATCGGAAATTCGGCCGCTCGTACCAGGATCGGGCCGCGCCGACCTTCTCCTTCGATGCCGATTTCCAGATCGAGAGCTACCTCCGCTACCAGGGCATGTCCTTCGTCGAGAGATTCGACGCGAATTCTTACCTGTATGTCACGCGCGCCATGGACTATTTTGACCTCGCAGCCGATTACGACGGCGTGCTGGCCAAGGCTTTCAAGGGCTCGTCGACGCGCTTCTGCGTGATGTCCTTCACGTCCGACTGGCTATTCCCGACGGTCGAGTCGAGAGCCGTCGTTCATGCCCTGAACGCGGGTGGCGCGCAGGTCGGCTTCGTCGAGATCGAGAGCGACAAGGGCCACGACGCCTTCCTGCTGCAGGAGCCGGAGATGTTCGCCGCGGCGCGCGGCTTCATCGACGCCGCAGCCATCGCGCGGGGGATCCGGTGAGCGCGGCGCTGAGGGCTGCCGCCGGGGCAGGCGTCGCGCCGAACCAGACGGTTGCGCTCCCCGAGCCGCGCCGCGACCATCTCCTGGTGGCCCGCATGGTCGAGCCGAATTCGCGCGTGCTCGACGTCGGCTGCGGGGACGGTTCGCTACTGGCGCTTCTACGTGACCGACGCGGCGCCGATGGCCGCGGGATCGAGCTGTCGCGCGAGGGCGTGAGCGAGTGTCTCGCCAAAGGGCTTCCCGTCATTCAGGGCGACGCCGATACCGATCTGGCGAACTATCCCGACGACGCGTTCGACTACGTCATCCTCTCGCAGACGCTGCAGGCGACGCGCCAGCCCCGCGCCGTGCTCGAGCACATGCTGCGCATCGGGCGGCATGCGATCGTTTCCTTCCCGAATTTCGGCCACTGGCGGGTGCGGTGGGAGCTCGGCGTGCGCGGGCGGATGCCGGTGACCGACAATCTTCCCCATTCCTGGTACGACACGCCCAACATCCATTTCTGCACCATCCGCGACTTCGTGCATCTCTGCCGCGAAGCCGGGGCCAGCATGGAGGAGGCGCATGCGCTGGATTCCGGCGGCGAACCGGTGCGATTCCACATGCCGTGGTGGTTCTGGAACCTGTTCGGCGAGCAGGGCGTGTTCCTGCTGAGGAGAGGCGGATAGGCTCTCCGCCTCCTCAATATCCGCGCTGAGGCGCCCCGGTCGCGGGAACCCGCCTATTTCGTGATCCGGAGCGCGCCAATCCCCTGCGCGATGGCCGCAAAGGTGGAGTTCAGCGACGCGGCGTCGCTCGCCAGGAAGTACTTGTCTGCGCCGGACGCGCAGTCCTTGATCAACTGCTGGCCGCTCGCGTCGATGGCATCGCCCGGGGTCGAGAAGGCGACCGAGTAGATCACGACTCCCTTCGCCTTCATGTTCGTGCAGGTTTCGCGGGTCAGTTGGTCTATCGCGTTTCTTGCGTCGGTGCTGCTCGACAGGTTTCCGTAGCCGGGGGGCAGCCGGTTTGTAGTGGTGGTCAAATCAGCGTTGGCGAAGAAGCCGTAGGCTGAATATTGCGATCTCGCCACTGGAGAGCTCGCTGCACTCCAGGTGTTGACGCCGTCTGTCATGAGCACGACGATCTTGGTTGTGTTCTGCGTTCCGTAAGCTGCGGGCTCGTTGAAGACACCCGTTCGCGCAATCGTGCGCCATCCCCAGTGTAGGCCCTCGGCGATATTGGTCTGCCCAGATGCTTGCAGGTTGCCGATCTCGGTCGTGAGCGCCGATTGGGAATTCGTGAGGGTCGTGATCGGCCGGGAGGTGCACTGATTGTTTGGCCCAGCCTCGCCGGTGCGGATATTCGTTGGCGTCACGTACTTGCATGCTTGCCCAAGGCGCTTCGTGTTGTTGCCGTCGAGGCTATTGCAGCTGCCGCTAGTTGCCGTACCGTCGTCCATGTAGCTGTTGTCGCTACTCGGGTCATGGCACGGATATGTGATCGGCTTGCCAAAGAAGTTGATCGTGCAGGTCGTGTCTGTGCCGAGCTCATCCGGGGCGAGAAGTGGAACGTACCGGGTGTTCGGGGTTCCGGTGGAAGGCGTGGCGTCCTGCGTGTTGTATGGATAGAGAAGGGATTCAAGGCATCCTGCCCACGTCCAGCTGGCGCGTGCTGCCTTCAGTTTCTTGTAGATATCGAATCTGCTGCCGAAGCTGGAGCCCGCGGGGTTAGTAAAGTTGGACCAGTGGATGCTTGAGGTTCCGCTAGAATCGAGCCACGCGACATTCGGAACGTTGTTTGGGGCGTAGGTATCAGGGTTCACCTTCACAGAGGCCGCGAAGGGTACGATTGACATCTTGAGATGAGTCGGGTCGAAATTCGTGAACATCGTGTTCACGAAGTTCGTGGCCGCCGTGCGCAATGCCTGGATCTTGGTTCCCGTGCCGGCTGACTGGCTCATCGAGCCCGTCGTGTCGAGCACAAGCGCGATCTCATAGAAGTTCTCGCCGGCAGCGCATCCCGAGGTGATCGAGACATTGAGGCTCGAGACATTGGCGATCCTCATAAAACGCGTCGGGTAGGTCACCCTTGTCGTCAATTCCACGCTGCGCGGATTGTTGGTCGCCTTGAATTTGGTGATCGTCACCGTCTGCCCGGGCATGTATCCATTCAGGGCCTTCTGGGCGAGCGCCTTCAGGTCTGCTTCTGCCGTGAGGGGCGACTTGCACGCGACGAGGGCAGCGGCATCCGTGTCGGCCTGAAGGTGGGACTGCAGGTTCGCCGCCCCGGAATAATCGACCGCCGCTCCGACCACCGTGATGAGGGGCAGCGCCGTCAGGGCGAACAGGACGGCAACATTACCCCGCTTGCTGTGTCGGAAACGCCTGAAAACCGGATACATCGTGCCATAACCCTGGACCGCCACAGTCTTACGCAGCGCCTGTGAGGTCGTTTCGACTGATCCCGTGCCGTCTGGACCCATGGTTAATCGGGTCAGATACCCCCGGGAGGTTAGAAGAACGCAACGCAAGATAGTTCGTCGATGGTTCGATCGGTTCCCGAGGATGCTCCTCGGTGTGCCGGAGCCTTGGGAACCGCTGAATGTCAGGCCACGGGCTGGTCGGCCATGGGATGCAGATCGCGCACCATCGCCTTGAGGCGATCGTCGAGGATGTGCGTGTAGATCTGCGTGGTCGCGATGTCGGCGTGTCCGAGCAACTCCTGGACGACGCGGAGATCGGCGCCGTTCTGGAGGAGGTGGCTCGCGAAGGCGTGCCGGAGGACGTGTGGGCTGATCCTGTCCGCGCGCAGGCCCGCCGCTCCTGCCAGCACCTTGAGGTCCCTTGCGAAGGCTTGCCGGGTGAGGTGGCCGGCCTCGCCGTCGGCCGGGAATAGCCACGGTCCGATCAGGCCTTGCGCGTCGCAGAGCGCGACGTAGTCGCGGGCCGCCTGCCGGGCGGTTTCCGTGAGCGGCACCAGGCGCTCCTTCCCGCCCTTGCCCTTCACGATGAGAAATCGGTCGCGGGTGCGGGCAGCGCCCGCTGGGAGGGATACGAGTTCCGAGACGCGCAGCCCGGAGGCGTAGAGAAGTTCCAGCAGGCAGCGCATGCGCGCGGCGCGAGTCCGGGCGGCCGAATTGGGCTCCGCCTCGTCCACGGCCTCCCTGGCGCGGCGAAGGAGCCGCTCGACATCGTCCACCGACAGCACCTTCGGCAGCGCTCGCCCACGCTTCGGGCCAACGGCGGCCGCGGTCGGGTCCGACGAGGCATAACCCTCGGCATAAAGGAACTTGTGGAACTGGCGCACGGCCGAGAGGCGCCGTGCCGCCGAGGACGCCTTCAGGCCACGCTCCTCGATGCTGGCCAGGAAGCCGGAGATCGTGGCCGGCTGCGCATCCCCCGGAGACGAGCCCAGCTCGGCCAGGTACTCGAGGTAGTCTTCGAGGTCGCGTTGATAGGCAGCGATCGTGTTGGCCGCGGCTCCCCTTTCCGCTGCGAGCATGTCCAGGAAGAGCGAGGCGAGGCGGGAGGCTGGCAGGCTCATGCGACCATCCTTCGACCCGGCCGGTTAAGACGGAGTGTGGCGAAGACGTGGCGCCGTGTTAGAACCTCCGCCATGGACAGGCAGATCCCGAGCGGGCAGGGGGACGCAGGCGAGGACCGGCCCCGGTCCTCGGGCCGCGACGTCGCGCGCGCTGTCCGCGAACGGCTGGGCAACCGCGCCATCGTGCTCGTCGGCCTGATGGGGGCGGGCAAGACCACGGTGGGACGCCGCCTTGCCAGCCGCCTCAACCTCCCGTTCCGGGATGCCGACCACGAGATCGAGGCTGCGGCCGGCATGCCGATCTCCGACATCTTCGCCATCTACGGCGAGCCTGCCTTCCGGGATGGCGAGCGGCGGGTCATCGCGCGGCTCCTGGGCGAGGGGCCCCTGATCCTGGCGACGGGCGGCGGGGCCTACATGAATGCGGAGACCCGGGCCCGGATCGCGGGCGAGGGCGTGTCGGTCTGGCTGAAGGCCGATCACGAGACCCTGATGCGGCGCGTGCGCCGGCGCTCGCACCGGCCGCTCCTGGCCAATGCGGATCCCGAGGGGACGATGCGCCGGCTCATCGAGGAGCGGTATCCGGTCTACGCCGAGGCCGACGTCACGGTGGAATCCTACGACATGCCGCATGATCAGGTGGTCGCCGCGGTCGTAGCTGCGCTCGAGACATGGTTCGAGACGCAGGAGGGAGAGGGATGAGACTCGCCTTGGGCGAACAGATCGGGCCATCGCGGCAGCAGATCATCCGCGTTCCGTTGGGCGAGCGCGCGTACGACATCGTCGTCGGGCGGGACGTCATCGGAGAAGCAGGGGAGCGGCTGGCGGCACTCGGTGCCCGCACCGTCGGGTTGGTGACGGACGAGACGGTGGCCGGCCTTCATGCTGGGAGGGTGGTCGCGGATCTCGAGGCGAAGGGCCTCCACGTCGTCCAGGCGATCGTGCCGCCCGGGGAGGGCTCGAAGAGCTTCGCCCAACTCGAGGCGATCTGCGATACGCTGCTCGGTGCGCGCCTGGAGCGAGGCGACGTCGTGCTGGCGCTCGGTGGCGGCGTGGTCGGGGATCTCGCGGGCTTTGCTGCCGCCATCATCCTGCGGGGCGTCCGGCTGGTCCAGGTCCCGACGACCCTGCTCTCGCAAGTGGATTCCTCCGTCGGCGGCAAGACGGGGATCAACACCCCGCGGGGAAAGAACCTCGTCGGCGCCTTCCACCAGCCGTCCCTCGTCCTCGCCGACACGGCGCTTCTCGATACGCTGTCCGAACGCGAGATGAGGGCCGGCTATGCCGAGGTGGCCAAGTACGGGCTCATCGACGACGCTTCGTTCTTCCGCTGGTGCGAGGGGCATTGGCGCGAGGTTTTCTTGGGCGGGCCGGAGCGCGACCGGGCGGTAGCGCAGAGCTGCCGGGCGAAGGCCGCCGTCGTCGTCCGCGACGAGCGGGAGGAGGGCGATCGCGCGCTCCTCAATCTCGGCCACACCTTTGGCCACGCGCTCGAGCGCGGCGTCGCCTATGACGGCTCGCGCCTCGTCCATGGCGAGGCGGTCGCGATCGGCATGGCTTTGGCCTTCCGGTTCTCGGCCCGGCTCGGGCTGTGCCCGCGCGAGGACGCTGACCGGGTGGCAACGCACCTTGCAGCCGTAGGCCTGTCGACACGCATCTCGGATGTGCCCGGCGCGAGCTTCTCGGCCGAGGAGCTCCTTTCCGTCATGGGGCAGGACAAGAAGGTGAAGGCCGGACAGCTCACCTTCATCCTGGCGCGCGGTATCGGGAAGAGCTTCGTCGCCCGCGGGATCGACCGGGCAGACGTCCTGGCCTTCCTGAACGAGGAACTGGCTCAGAAGAGCGTGTAGGCCCCGTCGATCACGATGCTGTCGCCCGTGTGGTAGCGGCTCGCATCGCTCATCAGATAGACGGCGATGCCTGAGAAGTCGTCCGGCGCGCCCCAGCGGCGCATGGGGATGCGCGGCTTCACGTTCGCGGCGAAGCGCTCCTCGCCGAAGAATCCTGCCGTCATCTCGGTCTCGATCCAGCCCGGAAGCAGGCCGTTCACGGTGATGCCGTAGCGGGCGTATTCGACCGCGAGCCCCCTCACCATCACGTTCAGGGCGCCCTTACTCGCCCCATAGGGCACCGCGCCCGCAGGACCGTGCACCGTGGAGGTCGACGAGGTCACGACGAGGCGGCCGCCCGGATTGCCTGCCTTGGCGCGGCCCACCATGTGGCGCGACGCGGCCCGCAGGGTGAAGAAGACGCCCTCGAGGTTGACGGACATCACTGCGCGCCAATCCTCTATCGAGAGCTCGTGGAACGGGGTGCGACCTAGCCCACGGCCCGCATTGGCGAAGCATCCGTCGAGCTTGCCGTAGGTGGATATGACCTCGTCCATGCATCGCTCGACCTCGGCTTCGTCGGCGACATTGCATGTCATCACGCGGATGCGGTCGCCGTGCGCGGCGAGCCGCTCCTCGGCCGACCGGTTCTTCTCGGGATTCGAGCCCCAGATCGCGACGGCCGCCCCGGCGCGCGCCAGGCCCTCGGCCATGCCGAGGCCGATTCCGCCATTCCCGCCCGTGATCAGCGCGACCTTGCCGGAAAGGTCGAATTCGCTCGTGTCGCCCGCCATGTCGTTCCTCCCTGGCCCTCTATAGCGCGACGGTTTGCTGGAGCGACCGCAAATCGCGGTCCGGTCCGGCGGGGCGAATTGCTTGCCAAGGCAACTGGTTCAGGCAATCCTGAATTGCACAGAGGCGGTCGATCGCCCGGAGAGGAAACCCCGATGCGCAGCCCATCTCGGGCACCGAGCGGATCGAACGCGCGCTGGGTCGTCTCCCTCGCCGGTGTCCAGGCCGCCCTCCAGCCCGGCTCGTCCCGGGTCGGCGCGCTAGTCCGGAACGACCCTGGCCGGACGGTTCACGGCCCCGAGGTTCTCGTGCATGGCGTTGAGAGACGTGATGAGGCGCTCGCGCTCCTCGGCCGGCAGGCATGCGAGGAGGCGGCGTTCGCGTTCGAGCGCGACCCTGATCACGCGGTCATGGAGCGCGAGGCCCGCGGGCGTCAGCGTGATCACGCGCCGGCGCGCATCGACGGCGTCGACCGCGATGGTGACGATCCCCTTCTTCTCCATCGCGGCAAGGCTGCGGCTCACAGGCCCCTTGTCGAAGCCGATGACCTGGCAGATCCGGGAGGCGGGAATCCCCGGCTCGATCGCGAGCTGGGACATGATGCGCCATTCGGTGATGTTGACGCCGAACTCGCGCTGGTAGAGCGCGGACGCGCTCCGCGACAGCTTGTTCGCCAGGAAGGTGAGGAGCCCCGGCACGTAGCGGCGCAGGTCGAGAACGGTCTCGCCTCCGGCCTCAACCGGAGCAGCCGGTGCCTTCTGGGCTTGCGCCTTCGCCATGGCCTTGTCGCTCTCCCCCGCCGCACGCAGCATATGACGGAACCGCACAGCTCCGTCGACCTTCGACCCGCCTTGTCCGTGACGTGAGGGAAAAGCGATGACGCGCACGCAAGTGGGGATCATCGGGGCGGGTCCGGCAGGGCTGATGCTGTCGCACCTGCTCCATCTCGCGGGGATCGACTCCGTCATCCTGGAGAGCCGGCCCCGCAAGGCCATCGAGGAGACCATCCGGGCGGGCGTGCTGGAGCAGAACACCGTCGATCTGATGGTCGAGACGGGTGTCGGGGAGCGCCTGAAACGCGAGGGCTTCGTCCACCACGGCTTCGATTTCCGCTTCGAAGGCCATAGCCACCGCATCGACCTCTCGGCTCTGACGAATGGCCGGGCGATCACGGTCTATGCGCAGCACGAGGTGCTGAAGGATCTTATCCAGGCACGGCTCGATGCCGGCGCGGATATCCGCTTCGGTGTCGGCGACGTCGTCCTCCATGACGTGGCGTCATCCCCCCGCATCACGTTCACGGATGCCGACGGGAAGGCAGGCGAGCTTGCCTGTGAGATCATCGCCGGCTGCGATGGGTCCTACGGTGTGTCGCGCCCGGCCATTCCTGCCGAGATGCGCCGCGATTTCCTGCGCATCTATCCCTTCGGCTGGTTTGGCATCCTCGCCGAGGCGCCGCCCTCCTCGCACGAGCTCATCTATGCCCGGCACGATCGCGGGTTCGCGCTCATCTCGACGCGCTCGGCGGATGTGCAGCGCATGTATTTCCAGTGCGATCCCGCGGACAGCGTGGAGAACTGGTCGGAAGACCGCATCTGGGAGGAGTTGCAGACCCGGACGGAGGGCGAGGGCTTCCGGCTGAAGGAAGGCAGGATCTTCCAGAAGAACATCGTACCCATGCGGAGCTTCGTCTGCGAGCCGATGCAATATGGCCGCCTCTTCATCGCCGGCGATGCCGCCCACACGGTCCCGCCGACCGGCGCGAAGGGCCTGAACCTCGCGGTCGCAGACGTCTTCGTCCTGTCCCGGGCGCTCGAGCGCTTCTTCAAGGCGGGCAGCGACGAGGGACTGCAGGCCTATTCGGCGACGGCGCTCAAGCGCATCTGGCGCGCACAGCATTTCTCCTGGTGGATGACCTCGATGCTGCATCGGTTCGAGGACGCGACGGAGTTCGATAGGCGCCGCCAACTCGCCGAGCTCGAACTCGTGACGAGCTCGGAATCCGCCGCCCGGACGATCGCCGAGAACTATGTCGGGTTGCCGCTCGGGTAGAGGCTGGCAGCCGCCCAGTTCCTCGAGAGGCAGGAGAAGCAATCGGTAGCGGCAACCGGCAGTCGGAAGCAGAAGATCGACCAAATAGTCAGTTACGCCGCGCGCATGCTCCCGCTCCAGGCCTCATCTTCATGGCAATATGGAGAAATGAGGCGGATCGCATTCACGGGCCTGGCGCTGGCCGCTGTCCTGGCAAGTGCAACCTACGGCTTCGGCATGGGGCGTCTCGGATGGCCGCCCGCCGCAGATCTTGAAGCCGGCCTCCGGATGCTGAGTCCGACGTTCAGGCCGCAAAGCTGGGCCGAGCGGCACTATTCCCAGCGTGCCGCCTACTACCGCTCGCTTCCCGGGACGGCACCCAACGTGATGCTCGGAGACTCGCTCACCGAGGCAGCAAACTGGGATGAACTGATACCGGGTGCGAACATCATCAACCGGGGCATCAGCGGGGACACCTGCGAGGGCCTATTGAAGCGCCTCGACGAGGTGATCTCCCGGCGGCCGAAGCGCGTGTTCATCCTGTGCGGGACGAACGACGTGGGCGCCGAAGTGCCGGACGACAGGGTGGCGGCGGCCGTTGCCGAGATGGCTAGGGCCCTTCGCGCCGCCGGCGCGGAGCCGATCGTCCAGAGCGTGCCGCTCACGAGCTGGTCCTCCCGCAATACCCGGACAGGCACCCTCAACGACCGTCTCCGGGCCACCGCGAGAGAGATGAATCTTCGCTATATCGACCTCAATCCGGCGTTGGCGCCGGGGGACCGCCTGCTGCCTCATCTCACCACCGACGGCGTCCATCTCACCGGGGCGGCCTACCGCCTCTGGGCCGACGAGATCCGGAAGAGCCTCGACGCGGAATCCTGACCGGCTCCACTGGACGCCCAAGTCCCCATCTGCCGCTCCTCCTCTGCGGCGGAGCGATCGGGTGGCTTGATTGTTGCCCGTGATGCCTCATCACTCAGGCGGCCAATCCGTCAGCAAAGCCGATGTCGAATCCTGCCACCCCTGCAAAAGTCGTGCGGCTCCGGCCGGCCCGACGACGCGCCCCGGGTGCGGACAAGAAGTCCGAGATCTTCACGGCCTTGCGCCGGGCGATCGTGGAGCAGGCTCTGCAGCCCGGGACCAAGCTGCCGGAGGACACGATCGGGGCGAATTTCGGCGTCAGCCGTACCATCGTGCGGGACGCGTTGCGGCAGCTCGCGGATGCCGGCCTCGTCGAGATCCAGAAGAACCGCGGCGCGAGCGTGGCTCGGCCGAGCTGGGACGAGGCGCGGGACATTTTCGACGTCAGGCTCGCGCTCGAAAAACTCGTCGTGGAGCGTCTCGCGGGCCGCCTCACGGCGGAGCAGATCCGGCGCCTGAAGGAACATGCTGCGCGCGAGGAGGTCGCGAGCGGCGGGCGTGAACCGCAATCGGTGCGGCTCGCGACCGAGTTCCACGTCCTCCTCGCCGAGATGACCGGGAGCGAGACGCTCGCCCGCTACGTGGGTGAGGTGGCCTGGCGCTGCGGCCTGACGCTCACGCTCTACAGCCGTCCGCATTCCTCCGAATGCGGCGTGCATGAGCACCTCGAGATCATCGCGGCGCTCGAAGCCGCGGATCCGGCCCGAGCCGTAGAGGTAATGGAGACGCATCTGCGCGGCGTGATTTCGCGCGCGCTGATCGGGCCACCGGGGAACACGGCCGACCTCTCCGAGATCCTGCGGCGCTACACGGAGGAGTGAAGCTGCCTCAGCAGCAGCCCGCACGCTCCGTGTACCAGCGGCGGAGGGCCGTCTCGTAGCGGGGGAGGGCGCGCAGGAAGGAGGAGTTCGCGAGCGCGGAGCGGTACCTTGCCCTGAGCTCTTCCTCGACGGCTGCAAGGTCGATCCCGAGCACGCGACCCTCGGCGACCACCTGCCGGCCCGCGACCACTAGGTCCCGAACATGAGAGGCGGTGGCCCGGGCAAAGACGAGATCCAGCGGCGCCACCGGCAGGATCCTGTCGCGATCGAGCGTGTCGAGATCGAGGACGAGCAGGTCGGCAGGCTCGCCTTCCGCGATGGCGCCCGACCCTGAAACGCCGAGCGAGCGCCGGCCCTCCGCGATCGCGGAGAGGAGGAAACGCCGGCGGTCGTCGGGCTCCTCGAATCCCCACGGGCCGTTGAGCGCCTGAACGAGCCGGATCTCCCGCAGCATGTCGTCGTCCTCGTCGAAGGCGAGGCCGTCCATGCCGACGCAGACGCGGCAGCCCGCCGCCCGCGCCTGCCGGATGGGCGCCACCCCGGACCGGATGCCCATGTTGGAGCCGAAATTGGTGACCACCGTCGCACCGGATTCCGCGATCAGCTCCCGATCCGCTTCGCTCGTATAGATGCAGTGGGCGAGCGTCAGGCGCGGCGACAGCAGCCCGATCTCCTTCAGGTAGGGCACGATCCCCTGCGGAAAGGTCTCGCGGGCCCAGTCGAGCTGGTACCTGGTCTCGAGGAGATGCATGTGCACGCGCCGGCCGGTCGCGGCGGAACGCTCCGCGATGGCCTCCAGGAGCGGGCGGCTGCACCACTGCACCCCGGCAGGCCCGAACTGGACCTGGATGGTCGGGCTTTCGATCGCGGACGCGATCGCCTCGGTCAGTTCGATATAGTCGTGCGGCGCCATGCCGGGCCGGACGAAGGCTGCCTCGATCTCTCGCCGGATGTCGTCCGGCAGCCCGTCCAGCACCTGCTCCGAAGAACCGTAGACGAGCGGGTTCTGGTCGCGGATTGCCAGCGCGAAGGTCATTCGGATGCCGACGTCCTTCGCGGCGCGCGCGACCTCCTTCGCCTCGTCGAGGAGCGGCATCGTTCCGCTCGGCCGGGTGTAGTGGACCATCACGGCCGCGCAGCCGCTCCGGGCCGCGCGGGCGAGGGGGGCTGCGGCCGCGAGATACGGGTCCGGCGGCGTGGCGAGCGCCGAGCGCGGCAGCCAGGTCTCGAGCGGCATGAAGGCCGCCCCGAACGAGGTCAGAGACAGCGGTCGCGCATGGTCGTGCGCGTTGGCCAGCGCCGGCATGAGGAGGCGCCGCGGACCGCCCGAGGCAGGCCGGCCGGTCTCGACCCTGTCGATCCGGCCGTTCGAAAGGTGCAGCGCGACGCCTTCGCCGTGCCGGAGATCCGGACCGAGGAGGGCGTCGCTGGCGGGGAGGATCACTTCTTCACGTATTCCAGCACGCGCTCCTCCTTCGACGGCAGGAAGGAGCGGTTGAACACCTCCGAGGGCTCGGGCAGGCGGGTCAGTTCGTAACCGGCCGCGACCATGCCGATCGTGCGCTTCAGCCGGTCGTCCTTCAGGTCGCCGACGCCCACCTCCTTCATCTCGGGCGAGACGATGAGCTTCTCGTAGGAATATTGCAGGCGGCGCTTCTCGACCTTCTCGTCGATCAGGTTGTCGTAGTTCACGGCGGCCTTCATGCCGAGGTCCTGGTCCTTGCCGACCTCGATCACGGCCTTGTTCAGCGCCCGTACGAGCCCGGCTACCGCCTTCGGGTTCTCCTTTATGAGCTTCTGCGAGACCATCAGGCCGTTGGAATAAAGATCGAGGCCGTAATCGCCGAACGAGATGAAGGAGAAATCCTTGTCCGGGTCCTGGCGGTTGAGCACGAGGTTGAAATAGCTCGTGATGTTGAACACGAGCGCCGCGTCGATCTGGCCCTGGATCAGCATCGGCTCCTGCAGGTTCGGAGCCATGTTGGAGAGCTTGATCTTGCCGAGGTCGAGATTGTTCGCCTTGGCGAAGACCGGAAGCATGCGGGTGGTGGGGGTGCCCTGGGCACCGCCGAGCGTCTTGCCTTCGAAATCCTTGGGCGTCGTGATGCCCGCGGATGTCTTCGACACGATCGCGAAGGGTGGCTGGTTCCAGAGCATGTAGACCATCACGGGCGCGTCCGCCGGGCGGGTCGAGGCGTTCTGGATGATGGCGTTCATGTCGCCGAAGCCGGCATCATAGGCGCCGCCCATGATGCGCGTCACGGTCGCGCCCGAGCCCTCGCCCTGGTCGATGACGACGTTCAGGCCCTCCTGCTTGAAATAGCCCTTGTCCTTGGCGACGAAGAAGGCGGCGTCCGACCCCTGCGTCTTCCAGCCCAGCGTCAGCTTGATGGTGGTTTCCTGTGCGCTTGCGGCGCCTGCCGCGAGGCAGAGCGCCAGGGTGATGACTGACCGTCTGAGCATGGGGCTTCTCCTTCAAAGGGCAGGTGCGGAACACCGCATCCCGGCGTGCGGCCGGGGAGGGTGGCAGGGCGGGGAGCTCAAACAGCGATCTCGCGCTTCCGCGTCGCCCAGCCCGTCACCTGCCCTTCGACGAGGGAGAAGATGGCGTAGAGGGCGACCCCGAGGGCGGCGAGGATGAAGAGCCCCGCGAAGGCGAGGGGCACGTTGAAGTTGGAGGAGGCGGTCATCATCACGTTGCCGATGCCGCGGTTCGAGGCGACCGTCTCCGACAGGACCGTGCCCACGAAGGCGTAGGTGACGGCGACCTTCAGGGACGCGAAGAAGAACGGCATCGTCCGGGGCAGCCCGACATTCCAGAGGATGTCGAACTTGGAGGCGCCGAGCGCCTTCAGGACGTCCTCGAGCTCCGGCTCCGTGGTCGCGAGGCCGGTCGCGATGTTCACGACGATCGGGAAGAAGCAGATCACCAGCGAGGTGAGCACGGCCGGCACCGTGCCGGACCCGAACCACAGGACGAAGATCGGCACGACCGCGACCTTCGGGATCGACGAGAAGCCGATGAGAAGCGGGTAGGCGGTGTCGTAGGCGAGCCGGGAGACGCCGATCACCGAGCCGATCACGACGCCCGTCACGACGCCGAGCGCGAAGCCGGTCATCGTGGTGGCCAGCGTCTGGAGCATGTGCGGCCAGAGGATCGGGGCGCGGCGCCAGAGCGTCTCGAAGATCTGGCTCGGCCGCGGCAGCACGAGGTCCGAGACGTGGAAGACGATGCAGGCCAGCTCCCAGACGAGGAAGAAGCCGAGGATGAGTGCGCCGGCGAGGAAGCGCTGCCGGATCCGGGCGGGCATCTCCATGGCTCAGGCTGCTCCCGGCGCAGGCGCGCCCGCGCCGACGATGAGGTCGCGCAGGCGCTGGTTCAGGGCCGCGAAGGCGGGTTCGTAGGTCATCGGGACGGTGCGCGGGCGGGGGAACTCGACGGCGCTGTCGTCCAGGATGCGGCCGGGCCGCGCGCTCATCACGCAGATGCGGCTGGCGAGGTATCCGGCCTCCCGCAGGTCGTGGGTGACGAGGAGCACCGTCGGCCGGTGCGTGATCCAGAGGCTCTGGAGCGTCGCCCAGAGCTCCTCGCGGGTGAACTGGTCGAGGGCCCCGAACGGTTCGTCCAGGAGCAGGAGGCGCGGCTCGTGCACGAGCGCGCGGCAGAGGTTGGCCCGCTGCAGCATCCCGCCCGAGAGCTGCCACGGGTAGCTGTTCGCGAAGCCCTTGAGGCCGACCTGGTCCAGGAGGTCGTGGACACGGTCGCGAAAGGCGGTCTTCCGCTTCTTCCTGAACTCGGACCGGAACGGCTCCACGATCTTCAGCGGGAGCATGATGTTCCGCTCGACGGTCAGCCAGGGCAGCATGGTCGGGTTCTGGAACGCCATGCCGATGCGGAGCGCCTTGGCGGAGGCTTCGCGCCCGCCGACGATCACGGCGCCGGAAGCCGGCGTCACGAGCCCGCTCACCAGCTTCAGGATCGTGGACTTGCCACAGCCCGACGGGCCGACCAGCGCCACGAACTCGCCTTCCCGGATGTCGATGGTCGTCGGGGACAGGGCGCGCACGGCCTTGTCGCCCCGGCCGAAAGTCACGGCGGCCGCCTCGAGCTCGATGGCCTTGGGACGTAGCGGCTCGGCCGGCATCGGGTCGGCCCGCATCGGGGCCATCTGGACCATCGCGCTCATGGCCAGGCCGCAGCACGTTCCGTGCCAACGTATACGATGCACCCGGACCTAGCGGCGTTGTGCGCGCAGCCTTTTAGCGCCGCCGTCTTCGCCCGCCGTTCGCTTGAGCGAGGTGATGCTGCCCAGAAACTCGGCAGCGTGCACAACAGTGATCGTATACGATCCTGCGGAGGCCGGTTACGATCCCGTCACCCGCAACGGAACGGAACCGCCATGTCCGCCGCCCTGCCGCTCGCCAAGCCGTCCTGCGACCCCGCCGAGGCCGCCCGCATCGTCGATGCCTTTCTGGAGGCCTCGATGCGCCCTGACCCGGAAGCGGCGGCGACCTTCATGGCCCCCGATGTCCGCATCACCTTCACGGGCGGGCGCGTCTTCTCGCATCCGCGCGAGGCGACCGCCTTCAACGCCGCGCGCTATCGCTGGGTGAAGAAGCGCATCCTGCGCAACGACGTGGTGCCCGGCGAAACGGAGACGATCGTCTACAATCTGGGCACGCTCTACGGCGAATGGCCGGACGGCACGCCCTTCGAGGAAAACCGCTATGTCGACCGTTTCGTGGTCCGGGACGGATTGATCGTCTCCCAGGATGTCTGGAACGACTCGGCGGAGCGGATCCTCACGCGGCAGGCGGGGCGCTGATCCGCCCGATGAGCTTCGACCGCCTGTTCAGGAACGCGCGCCTGCCCGGGCGGGACGACCTCGTCGATATCGGCATCGTGTCCGGCCGCTTTGCGGCCGTCGAGGCCGGCCTCGATGGAGACTGCCCGGCCGAGGATCTCGGCGGCAGGCTGGTCGTGCCGGGACTCGTGGAGACGCATCTTCATCTCGACAAGGCCTGCCTGCTTGGCCGCTGCGATTGCGGCAGCGGCGGCGTGAAGGAGGCGATCGCGGCCGTCTCCCGCGCCAAGCGCGATTTCACCGAGGAGGATGTCTATGCCCGCGCCGCCCAGGCCCTGGAGAAGGCAATCGGCTTCGGGACGAACCGCATCCGCACCCACGTGGAAGTCGATCCCCGGATCGGGCTGACGAGCTTCCGCGCCTTGAAGCGCCTCAAGGCGGATTACGCCTGGGCAGTGGATCTCCAGCTCTGCGCTTTCCCCCAGGAGGGCCTGCTCGACGATCCGGGCTGCGAGGAGGTGCTCGCCGCGGCCCTGGAGGAGGGTGCGGATCTCGTCGGCGGCGTGCCTTATGTCGACCGGGATGCGAACGCCCAGGTCGCGCGCATTTTCGAACTCGCCCGGCGTTACGACATCGACATCGACTTCCACCTCGACTTCGACCTCGACCCGAGCTGGGCGACTCTCTTCGAGGTCTGCCGCAGGACGGAGGAGGCCGGCTGGGGCGGGCGCGTCGCCATCGGGCACGTGACGAAGCTCTCCGCGATGTCCCCGGAGGCGTTCGAGGAGGCGGGGCGGCGTCTTGCGGAAGCCGGGGTTGCCGTCACGGTGCTGCCGGCGACGGACCTCTTCCTGATGGGGCGCGACCGCGACCGGAACATCCCGCGCGGCGTCACGCATGCTCACAGGTTGGCCGAGCTCGGCGTGACCTGCTCGATCTCGACCAACAACGTCCTGAACCCGTTCACGCCCTTCGGCGATTGCTCGCTGGTGCGCATGGCCAATCTCTATGCGAACGTGGCGCAGGTCGCGGCCGAGCCGGATCTGGCACTTTGCCTTGATCTCGTCTCGACCTCCTCGGCCCGCATCATGCGGCTCGAGGGGTACGGGATCACGCCACGCAATCCCGCGGACATGGTCGTGCTGGATGCGGGCACGGCGGGTGAGGCGATCGCCGCGATCGCGCAGCCGCTCTTCGGCCTGAAGAACGGGCGCATGACCTTCGAGCGGCCGCGCCCGCACCTGTATCCGGATGGCGGGCCAGCCGCCTGAGAAGAAGCCGCCGAAGGCCGGCGGCTCAGCCCTTCCGCTTCAGGATCGCGAAGCGGTCGCGGCAATAGGCCGGGACCTCGAGGTCGAAGCGGCCGGGATGCTCGGCCAGGTAGTTGTCGACAGCCGTCTGGGCCCCTTCGGAGAAGAATCCGTAATCGTCGACGATGATGTAGCCGCCGGGCGAGAGCCTGTCGGACAGCACCTCGAGCGCGAGCTTGATCGGCGCATAGAAGTCGAAATCGACATAGGCGAAGCTGACCCGCTCCGGCAGGGCACCCGCGGCGACCGAGTCTTCGAACAGGCCGGGCACGATCCGGATGGCCGAGGAGGGGATGCCGATGGCCGCGAGGCGGGACTCGACCTCGGTCCGCGGGTGGCTCATCCGGCCCTGATACGCCGCCATCGAACCGAGGTTGTCGATATCGTCGATGAGGAGATCCTCTTTGCTCGGCGCTGGCAGACCGCTGAAGGTGTCGTAGAGCCAGAGGCGCTTGCCGGTGTCGCGAAGCTCGTTGGCGAGAAGCGCGGAGGTCGCGCCGCTGCCGACGCCGCACTCGCAGACGTCACCCGCAACGTCCCGCGTCGCCGCGAGGCAGGCCAGGATGTGGGATGCCTCCCCGACCTTCGTGCCGACGAGGTTCGACATCATGGCGACGCGTTGCGCGTTCGGCGCCAGCGTGATCCCCCGCTTGTCGCAGAGAAGACCCAGGTACTCGCCGATCACGCCCTGGTATTCGCGGTCGATGTTTCGTCGACCCTCCCGGGTCATGATCTCCAGCCCGAAGGAGGACGCCACCTTCTTGATGGCAAGGCGGCTCGCGGCGGTGCCCATCATTCGTTCCCTTTCGTCGCTGAGAATTCTTTCGTGTGCCTCGAGGCTCATCGTGCGAGCACGAGGAGGGAGTAGCCGCCCAGCAGGCGGACGGCTGCGTCAGGGCTGATCCTGTGGGCGATCCGGCGCGGAAGCGCGGCCATCCGGCTCGAAAACGCCTGATTGGGAAGTTCGAGCCGGCTCGCGGTGTAGCGCCAGTCCAGGATCTCGTATCCACAGTCCCTGAGCGAGGCGAGCGCGGTGTCCTTGCAGAAGTAATGCAGGTGCCCGACCTCGCGGCGCAGATGCATGATCGGCCACAGCCTCAGGAGCGACTGCACCGACAGATCCAGGGGGATGTGGAAGACCTTGTACGCTGCGCAGTCGCGCAGGCTCCGCGTGAAGCCTAGATAGTCGTCCACATGCTCGATCACGTCGATCACGAGCAGGACGTCGAACGAGCGGTCCTCCGTCCGGATATCCTTGAGATGGAAATCGAGGCCGGGTCGCGCCCGCTGGCATGCCCGCGCATAGGCCTGGGGCGAGACCTCGTATCCAGCGAATTGAGCCTGCGGAAACGCTTCGGACAGCCTGGAGCAGATCTCCCCGGTCCCGCACCCGACCTCGGCGACGCTGTCGAATCTGACTTTGTTGTCGGACAGGATGGACGCGATGCGGGCCGCCTTCCAGGGAGCATCCTCCTCATGCCAAGTCGGGTTCGACTGCTCGTAGGAGCCATCGGCATAGATGTTGCGCCCGGCCCCCGCGTCTGGCCGGGGGGGCGCCACGATGGACGAGGGCGACTGATCTGCCGAGGCGGGCAGGTCCCGGTGAACCGAGAGCGCCATGTCCTTGCTCTCCCTAGTGTCGAGCGCCGCCGAGCGCGGCCTCATAGACGCTGACGGTCTCACGCGCGACGCGCTCGGCCTTGAACCGGTCGAGGTTGCTGGCCGCGCGCCGCTGCATCTCGGCCAGCAGCCTTCGGTCGGACAACAGCCGCTCGAGCGACGCTGCGAGCGCGGCGGGCTGCGATGGCTCGACAAGGAGGCCTGCCTCGCCCTGGTCGAGGGCCTCCGGGATGCCATCGACGCGCGTCCCGATAACCGCGCAGGAGGCGCTCCGCGCCTCCGGTATCACCAGCGGAGAGGGATCGGCGCGCGACGCAAGGACGAAGACGTCCGCCTCGGAAAGGTAGGGCGTCGGATCGGCCACGAACCCCACGAACTTGATCCGATCGCGGCTGGAGAGCGTGTCGGCCATGCTCTGGAACCGGCTCCGGTCCGGCCCTTCGCCGACGACCGTCAGCACCGCCTCGGGAAAACGTCCGCTCACCATGTCGAAGGCGGTGAGCAGGTCCGAGATGCCCTTGCGTTCGTACATTCCGGCGACGGTTGTGACGATGACCCGGCTTTGGGAGCGCTGCTGGCGGGGGGGCGGCGCGATCTTGCGGGGAGAGGCGAGCGGCCCGTTCGCGATCACGTCGATCTTCCGCTCGTCGATGCCGCGCGAAGCCATGTCGCTCGCGACGGCTTGGCTGACCGCGATGACACGGTCGGCGAGGCCCATGAGTACGGCCGAGCGTGAGAATGAATTGTGCACCGTCGAAACGAGCCTGACGCGGGGGCGCCGCAGGCGGGCTGGCTGGCTGATGAGGAGGCTCGTGACCATGTGGCAGTGGACGACCTCGGGCCTGAAATCGGTCACGCAGCGGGCAAGCTCGAAGAGGGCGCGCGGGGTTCTCGACCGCGGGGTCGCCACGCATTCGTAGTGCCGTACGCCATGGCTTTGCAGCAGGTCGACATAGGCGCCGCCGGCGCTCGCGACCGAGACGTCGTGACCGTCCTCCGCCTGCAGGCAGGACGTGTCGACAGCGACATGGACGATGCCGTTGCCGAAAGCCTCAACATCATTGAGGACATGAAGTATTCGCATCACTCACCGTGGCACACGACGAGGCGGGCGGCGGACCTGCCGCAGCCTCTGATCACCGCTCAGATTGCGGCTCCGGAACTCACGATCCGCGGGCGCCCAAAGCCGAGATCGCCGGATCTCGCCGCCCGTCCGCGGCGCTCTTCGTAGGCCTGCTGGACGAAGCCCCGGAAGCGGTCGCGGAAGACCTGCTGGGCGAAGCGCTCGGCGTTCTGCCGGCAGAAGGCCGGCTGGAACGCGCCCCGCTGCTCCTCGAAGAGGTCGATCGCCGCGCAGATCGCATCGGGGCTCTGCTCCTCGAACAGCAGGCCGGTGGGCATGGACGTTCCGAGATCGTTGACCGTCTCGAGCGCCCCGCCTTCCGCATAGGCGATGACGGGCGTGCCGGCGGCTTGCGCCTCCACCAGCGAGATCCCGAAATCTTCGACACCGCCGAAGATGAACCCCTCGGCGTTGCTGACGAGGTCCACCAGGGCTTCGGCAGGCTGCCAGCCGAGAACCTCGATGTTCGGCGTGGCGATGCTTCGAACCTGGGCGAGGTCGGGTCCCGCGCCGATGATCTTCAGCCGGCGGTCGGGCATCCGGGCGAAGGCCTGGGCGATCAGCGACACTCGCTTGTAGGGGACGAGCCGCGAGGCCGTCACATAATACCCGCCGCGCCGCTCCCGATTGAGAGGGAAGGCCTGCAGGTCGACCGGTGGGTGAAGGACGGTCGCCGGGCGGCCGTAGAATTTGCGGATGCGCTCGGCCACGAAGTGGGAATTCGCCGCCAGCGCATCCGGGCGCTGCGCTGCCGCGAAATCCCAGAGCCGCGCCTGATGGAGGACCCGCCGCGCGTACCAGGACAGCGGCCCGCGGACAAGATTGCTCTCCCGCAGGTATTCGTGCTGCAGGTCCCAGGCATAGCGCATTGGGGAATGCACGTAGGAGACGTGGCACTGGAACGGCCGGGTGATGACGCCGTTCGCCACGCTGTGGTGGCTCGAGATCACGACGTCGTAATCCGTGAGGTCGAACTGCTCGATCGCGAGGCTCCAGAGGTGGAGGAGCTTGCGATAGTACCGGTCCACATAGGGCAGCTTCTGGAGGAAGCTCGATGTGATCGTCCTGTTCTCCAGGAACGACCGCTCGCCCTTCGGCACGGCGTCCAGGACCGTGAAGAGGTCCGATTGCGGGAACACCTGCATCATCTGTTCGATGACGCGTTCGGCGCCGCCATAGGCGGACATGGTGTCGGAGACGATTGCTACTCGCATCTTGGATTCCTCCGCGGGCTAGCCCACAGGGCCAGGGGAGCGCGTCGGACGCCCGAAGGCGATCCGGCCGTTAGGCTCGCGCGGTACCCAGGTCATGACGGCATCTCGACAGGTCGCCCGAATGCCCGGCCGTGGTTCGGCTGGACGTCCTCGCGCCTGGATGGTTCGATGTGGGCGAGCAGGATGCCGAGGGCGATCCAGAAGAAGACGCCCACTTCCCCGATCGTCGTGCTGCCTCCGATCTGCAGCACCCAGCCCGTGACGACGATCGCCTTGCAGGCGGCGCACAGGGCGGCATCGCCTGAAGGTCCCGGCCGGACCTTAAGGGCGCGCACGGACAGGAACGCGACGGCGCCGTAATACATGAGGCCCGCGACGAGCCCGAGCGCCGTGACGGTCTCGATCGGGCCGCCATCGATGTAGCGGACCGGGCCGTTGCCGGCGTAGCTCGTATAGGCGCCGTTCACGGCGAGACCCTGCCCGATCAACAAGGTCGAGGCCTGTTCCTGGAAGATGAGGAAGTCCGTCGAGCGCTCGTTGAAGCTCGTGTCGCCGGACAGGTAGTTGAAGCTGTCGAGCCGCGTCGCGATCGCGTTGTAGATCTCGGGAACCACCAGCAGCATCGGCAAGGCCAGGATCGCTCCTCCGACGAGCGTCGCGACCGACATCTTGGTCCGCACGGGTCCTGCGAGGACGAGGATGGCCGTCGCGACCACGAAGCCGAGCCAGGCCGTACGCGACAGCGTGAGGGCGAGGGCGAGGCTGCCGACGGCAAGCCCGACCCAGCGCAGGGGTGACCGCGCCACCAGCAGGATCGCGAGCGCGATCATCAGGTAGCCGGAGAACGACCCGGGCGAGTTCATCGTCCCGAACACGCGAAACTGCATCGGGATGGGCGGCCCGATCGAGACCAGGCCGGCATTCTGCATCCAGAACGCATCCCAGGCCGGCAGGCGGAGGAACTGGTAGACGCCGTACATGCCGACGATCGGCACGACGACGAGTGTCAGCCGCGTCAGCTCGTCGCCGACGACCCGGAGGTGATCGCGGTTGCAGATGATCAGCAGGGCGAGGGCGGGCGGAACGACCCAGCGCAGATAGTCGTACCCGCCGGCGAGGAGCTTGCCCTGGATGATGGCGCTGCCGAGGCCGAACGTCGTCGTCGCAATCACCACGATGAAGGAGGCGCGACCCGGGATGTCGTCGCCCCGCGCGAGCGCATGGGCAAAGGTTCCGAGCGCATAGACGGCAGCCGCATAGGGCGCCAGAAGGAGGAGGTTCAGCGTCTCCCAGCCGGCCCGGATATCGACGAGGCGACGCACGAAGGGCGTGAAGACAAAGAGGGCAACGCAGAAGCAGATGAACTGCGACAGGCGGCCCTTGAGCAGGAGGAGCCCCGCGATCACGGCCGCGAGGGCCGGAAACCCGAGCCGCATCGCTCCGGCGGGGCCGACCATGGCGGCGATCGTCATGAGCCCCACGAGGCCGAGGGTCATCACCGTCGGCCGATAGGTCCAGCCCGGACCCTCGGCAGCCGGCGCATAGGCGAAGGCCGCTGCCGTCTCGGGCGCGAGTGCCCGGCTCATCCGCCTGGCCTCCCCAGGGCGCCTTCGTAGAGCGCCACGACCCGCTCCTGCAGGACCGCAGGCGCAAAGCGGGCACGCGCCTCGGCCCGGGCCGCTTCCGCCGTCCCGCCCGTCGCGCCGTTCAGGCTGGCCTCGATGGCGGCTGCCAGCGCGCCGGGATCGCGGATCGGGACCACCCGGCCCGTGACCCCGTCCGTGACCACCTCCACGGTGCCGCCGACCGCCGTCGTGACGACGGGGCGGCCGAGCGCCATGGCTTCGGCGAGCACCATCCCGAAGGATTCGTGCGAAACGGATGCGGATACGACGACATCCATCGCCTTCATCAGCGCGGGCACGTCGTCGCGATGGCCCGTGACGGTCACCCGGGTGCCGAGGCCTCTCGCCCCAACGAGCGCCTCGACGCGCCGGAGAAAATCGCGCTTGTCGTCGTGCGGCGCGCCGCCCACGATCCAGAACCGTGCCTCGGGATGGGACCTGGCCAGCAAGGCCGCGGCCTCCACGAACACATCCTGGCCCTTTCGCGGCTCGACGACCCCGAAGATCCCGATGTTCGGGCCGGGGCCGGCGACTTCGGCTGACGGCCTCACCTCGCCCTCGAGGAAGATGGGATCGACGGGGTTGGCGACGATCCGCGCCTTGCCGAGGTCGCCGCGGGAGGCCGCGAGCACCGATCGGGCAGCTTCCGACACGCATACGACCAGGGAGGCGTCGCTGGCGGCGCGCCGAAGGAGATTGCGGTAGGGCAGGCTAGCCGGTGGCCCGTCATGGACGTGCAGGACCAGCGGTATCCCGAGCCTGCGCGCGGCCTTCCGCGCGTAGAGGGCACCCACAGGATGATGGGTGTGGATGAGCTCGATCCCCTGCTCGACCGCGATCCGCTCGAGCGTCGCCGATCCTTCCGACCAGGCCCTCAGGTATTGCGCGAGGGCCGCCGGGTTCAGCGTCAGCCGCATCCTGTCGAGGGGAACCGGCACGACCGCGATGCCCTTGGCCTGGGCCGCCTGCTCCAGCGTCCCGCCGCCAGGGCACGCTATGACCGCCTCAAAGCCGTGGCGGTCGAGGCCGTCGGCGAGCGTCAGCATCACGCGCTCCGCACCGCCGAGGAAACCTACCCGGCTCACATGCAGGACGCGGGTGGGCCGCGACGGCCGCGCCCTGGCGAGGGCTGCGCTCACGCCCGGCCACCAGCCTGGCGGGCGAAGCTCCAGAGGCGGTGCCGGCGCTTCGGTCCGGCGGCGGGGCTCTGGACGTCCGAGTAATAGTGGCCCAGCCTGCTCCCGACGGAGACCTCGTCCTTGTCTTCGCCGACGAGCACCAGCCCCGCGAGTTTCGCATGGTGCGTGCGCAGCATCTGCACCACTTCCGAGACGGACGAGTTCGACACGCGCCCGACGCGGGCGACGACGATCGTCTGGTCGGCGAGTGCGGCGAGGCTCAGCGCATCGGAGGCAGCCGCGAGAGGCGGCGAATCCATGATGATCAGCCGGTAGTCGCGCTTCAGCTGCCGCAGGAGGAGCATCATGTTCTCGGTCGCGAGGGCGTCGGCGTGCTCCCCCTGGCCCGGCATGGCCGGCAGCAAGGCCAGGTTCCCCCGATCCGTCGGGACGATCGCGTCCTGGAGCTTGATCTGCGAGGCCAGGACCTCGCCGATCCCTTGGGACACGTCATCGACGCCGACACGGGAGGCGACGCTCGGGCGGCGCATGTCGCCGTCGATCAGGATCGTCTCGATGCCGGTTGACGCGATCGCGCGGGCGAAGGCTACGGCGAAGACCGATTTCCCTTCCTGGGGGAAGGCGGAGGTGATCAGGATGACCTGACCTTCGCGCGTCCGCAGATCGACGATCCGGTTGCGGATCCCTCGGATCCGCTCCCAGAACTGGTGATAGAGGAGGGACTGGTTGCCCGCGGCGAGCCCGGGCATCCGCCGCCCCACGAACGGGACCACCCCGAGGACCTCGACGCCGAGAGCGCGGCAATGTGCCCGCAGGCTCCGCACGCCTCCGCCGAGGTGCTCGACGGCGAAGCTCGAGCCGGCCCCGATGGTCATGGAGAACAGCGCGGCCATCGCGAGGAACAGCCCGGTATTCGGGAAGGATGCCCGTGTCGGCGTGGTGGCGGAGGAGATGATCTTCGCGTCTGCGGCATTGAAGCCGCGCTCGGACAGAAGCGTGTTGTAGCGCCCGAGAACGATCTCGTAGATCGACCGTTTGGCGCCCGCATAGGATTCCAGGCCCTTCAGCTCGACGCTCGCCTGATCGAGCTCGATCCGCTTCTGGGTCGTCTCCTGCATGCGGCGCTCGAACATTCCGGCGCGGCCTTCCGCCTCGCGCAGGCTCGCCTCCGTTCCGGCGCGAAGGCGCGCGAGCTCGCCCTGGAAAGCCTGGCGGATGCTGTTCAGCTCCGCCTCGGCGCTCTCCACCACGACGCCGTTCATGTTCGCTCCCTTGAAGCGAGCGAGGTTCGCCGTCGCGTCGGCCTCGCGCTGCCTGAGCTTCAGAAGAACTGCATCGTTGGCAGCTTCCGCGCTGGGCAGAGCGGTTCCCGACTGACCCGCCGCGGTCAGTTGCGCGAGCCGCGAGCGAAGGCGGGTCGTGTCGTTCCACGCGCCGACGAGCTGGTCGTGGACCTGCCGGAGTTCCTGGTCGACCAGGCTCTCCCGCTGCTGTCCGGCTCGCTCGACGGGAATGAGGTTATGGGTTGCCCGGTAGGTCTGGGCCGCTTCCTCGGCCTGGCGAAGTTCCTTCAGCCTGTCGTCCAGCTCCGTCCGAAGCCATTCGAGCGCGAGTTGCTGCCCGCCGGCTCGGCGCTCGACCTGGGCCTCGAGATACGCCTTGATGTGTCCGTTCACGACCTTGGCGGCCAGCTCCGGCCTTGCGGCCGTGAACGCGACCTGGACCGTCAGCGAGCGGCCGTCATTGAACACGGACAGGCGCTGCTTGTAGGCCGACATCAGGGCGTCCGCCCGGGCAGCTTCCTGCGACCAGAGCGGAGCTCCGGGATCGGTGCCGGCACCCAGGGCGGATTTCGCAAGCGCAATGATGCCCTTCAGGGTGGCCGAGATCGGGCCCGGCGGATGGGCGGCGAATTCGGGATCGTTCTCGAGCCCGAGATCATCGATCACGCGCTTGGCGATGCCGTTGCTGTTGAGGATGTCCACCTCGCTTCGCACGGCCACAGGATCGATCGCCACCAGAACGCGCTGCGAGCCCTCACCCAGGCTTCCGAGCGGCATCTGCGGCAGGAGCACGAGGCCGTCGGCGCGGTAGCGAGGCGAGAGCGTCAGGATGAATGCTGCGATTGCGAGAAAGCTCGCTGCCGCAACGACGACGAACACCACCTTGTGCCGCCAGATGGTGCGCACGATTTCGCCGACGCTCGCCGCGCCGAGTTGGACGCTGGATTCCATGCCGGCGGCACCCTGCTGTGAAGAGGAAATCAAAACGCAGTCTTCGATTCGAATATCTCGCCGACGGTCAGAAAGATGATCTTCATGTCGAGGGCAAAAGAAGCGTGGCAAACGTATTCGATGTCGAAATTTGTCCGCAGGACAACGGACGACTTGTCGGGTGTCGGGCCGCGGGCGCCGCAAACCTGGGCAAGACCGGTGATGCCCGGCCTCGTCACAAACCGTACGTCGTAATTCGGTGCGCGCCGCGCGAAGAGTTCATCGTGGTCGATCGCATGGGGCCGCGGGCCGACGATCGACATGTCACCGCGAAGCACGTTGATGAGCTGGGGCAGCTCGTCGAGGCTCGTCCTGCGCAGAAATTTCCCGAGCGGAGTGATGCGCGGGTCGCTCTCGGTCGCCTGAACGACGGCATCCTCATTACCGCCATCGGTGAACATCGAGCGGAATTTCAGGATCTCGAAAGGCTCGCCCCCGAGGCCGCTACGCCGCTGTCGGAACAGCACGGGTCCGTCACTGGTCAAGGCCACGGCAGCCGCGGTGAGGAGCAGGAGCGGAGCCAGTGCGGTCAAGGCGCAGGTGGCGAATATGATGTCGAACAGGCGCTTGCCGGGAGAGTGGATGTAGGCGCTCATGGCGCCAAGAGCGGCGGCCGGGCCCGCCTCGGGAAATCTCAGGGAGTTTGTTCCTGCACTTTGTGCGCGAAAGCTTGATCGGTCGGCCAGATAGGATTCGACGCGTTCGCGGATGATTCCCAGCTTGAGTACTTGCTGATCCTTCATCGGGCCTCCGAACAGAGTGAACCACCCGGCAAAACCGGAGCTCGGCAAATCGACAGACGTGGATTGTTTTTGTTTCGGCATCCGCGCTCGGCGCATGCATCGAGCGGCTTCGGATGCCTTCCGGCGCCGCAATGTCGCTACGCGAGCCAAATCGCGCAGCCGGCCGGTCCCCAACGCGCCGGCTCTGTCTAAAGACTATCTAAAAAAATGTCCTGATTATGGCACGAATTTTCGGACAAAATTGTACTATGCGCCAGTAAATGGCCGCCTATACGTTCGGTGTAGAACCCTATTTTAGCGCAATCTACATGCCAGTTTGTGGGCAGTGTGATTGTTTATACATCACCTGTGTCTAGGATCCGCGCAACGCAACGAACCGCGAAGCGCGTTGCGCTGCGGTGCATCATGCCGGCGGTCATCGGGTGAGGCAATTCCCAATCCGCCGTTTGGTTCCCGGTCGGCGCGAACGCGCCACCAAGTCCGCAGATTCTTGACTTCGGGTGGGGCTTCGCTACCCTCGAATCCCGCTCAGAGACCGAGCTTGAACCTACGCCGGGCGACAGGGTCGGGCGCAGGCGCGAGCCTCCTGGTCAGCCGCTTAGTAGAGACGATGCTCGCATTGAGCGTTAGCGCCATCATCGGCGCCGGGGCCGCTGCTGCCCTGCTATGGGATTATGGAGTGGCCTTGCGCCTCTTGGGCGTGGTCGGCGGCGGCAGTGCTGCGGCCTTTGGGTGCGCGCTCTATATCGGGGCGGTTCGGTCGCGCCAGCGCCGCCAGATCGAACAATCCGAAGACGTGTCGCTGCTCTCTCAAGGGAATCGTACCCTGGAGCGTTGAGTCGAGCCCGGCCGGCATGATCTTTGAAGCCGGTAGACCCGGTAGACCGGCCCGCTTTCTTGCTGCATCGCCGTCGCACCGACATCTTCTTCTGTCAGCAGCCCTGTTCCGGACGCGTCATCGGGCGCGTTTCGATGCTGAACGGAGGCTTGTTTGAGCAACGATCGCGCGTCCATCGACCATATTTCGGCGCTGGTGACCGTCTCGACCTCGAATACGATCGAGCGTCTATCGAAGCGCTTCGACGTCCGGCTGTTCGGCGCGATCGGGGATGGGCAGCCGCATCCGCTCTCCAGCCGCTTCGGTTCCCTGGTCGATGCGCGGCGGATCTTTCCACACGCGGAAACTCTGGCCGATACGCTCGACTGGTGCGCAATCCAGGGAGCCGTGAATGAAGCGAAGGCTGCCGGCGGCGGCCAGGTTTACGTCCCCGCGGGCACCTATGTGATGGGCTCGCGCACGCTTCTGATGCCGGACACCCCCCAGGGCGAGGATGCCGACGACGCAGTCGTGCTGGCAGGCGACGGAGCCCGCAACACGGTGCTGCGCTGGAGCGCGGACACCGAATCCCGCGCCTGGGCGGTTCGGCTCGGCAAGCGGCACAGCTATTCCCGCGTGGTCCTGCGCGACCTTCATCTCAAGGGCCCTGCAGCCTCGTCGGTACGGGGCCGCCCGCCTTGCCGTCTTTCCGGGGTCGCCTGCTCGTCGGGATGGCGGCTCGAGCGCGTCAACGTCGATCACTTCTACGCGGATGTGGGCATCTGGGATGATCACACCGTCCATATCGACTGCGAATATGGACGCGGATCGTTCTATGGCCTGTACTTCGATGAAGGATCGATCGATTTCGGCGACCACCTGTTCTTCCATTGCAACATCGGTGGAACGCTGAAAGCCTGTGTGGCGGTATCGCCGACGAACCAGGTCGAACATTGCCTCTTCGTCGACTGCCACATGGGCTGGAGCCCGTACGTATTCTATCGCGAGCGCGGCAAGCCGACCCGGGCCTTCATCACGAATACCAGGATCATCAAGACACAGGCCGAGAGCGTCGGGAACGCCTGGGCCTGGGGCGAGAATTTCGACGATCGGCTCGACCTGATCGACAAGTGCTGTTTCGAGGATATCCAGTTTCTGCGCAGCGCCGAGCACGTCATCCCGGGCGCTCCGGTGGCGTTCTGTCGGGTCAATTCCGTCTGGAACAGCCGCATCGTCGGTCCGCATACGATCTTCGGCCGCTATTATGATCAGGTGACGGATGCCTATTTCGACACCCGTGTGTTTCAGGGTAACGCGTTCGTTGGTGGATACTTCGAGGCGGTGGTGAACAGCTCGGCGGACAAGCCTTTCCTCCGTGCCTCCCAGGCGTGCATTTTCAATATCCTTCGCGAAGGCGAGCAGTTCGAAGGAGAACTTCGGACGGTCGGCACGCCGGTCAAGGCTGGCGCGCTCCTGCATGCCGACGGCCTGGGTGCGCGGGATACGGGGTCGGCTCCGCTCGGCGTTGCTGCGGTCGAGGGGAGGGCGGGCGGAGCAGTCCCGATCGTGACGCGCGGCCTCGTCACGACCCAATCATCGAAGAGGCTGGTTCAGCCCGCCGTGCAGGTGGTCTCGGCCTGAGGTCGCCTAGGATTCGATGTAGTCCGACAGCCGCTGCATGCAGGCCTGTTGATCGAACTGGGTTACGGCGCGCTGCCTCGCGGCCGAACCCAGTTCGGCGCGACGGCGATACGCCTCATCGATGGCTGCGCTGAGCCGGGACGGGTTGCCCACCGGGACGATCAGGCCCGATCCGTCCGCCAGCACCTCGCGCAAGGTCGGTATGTCCGAGCTCACGCAAGCCGCGCCACACGACATCGCCTCGAGCAGAACCAGGAGCGTGGCCTCCCAGGCCGAGGGGCAGCAGAACACGCCGCACGCCCTGTAGAGCTCACGCAGGCGCTCGCGATCCGAGACGAACCCATGAAAGGTGACGCGACCGTCCAACCGAAGCTGCCCTGCCTGCTCCATCAGGCGATCCTGGTCTGGCCCGGCGCCGACGATGTCGAGCCGGAAGTCGGGCAGCTCCACCATGGCCGAGATCAGGTCCGACAGGCGCTTCTGACGGTCATCCAGCCGGCCTATGGCGAGGACCGACTTCGCTCGCGCGTCCGCGCTCGGTGGCGGGGTGAAGAACGCCGTTTCGACGCCGTTCGGAATCAGGATGGCACGCGCGCCTGCCGCCTCGATCTGCTGCTGCTGGCCGCGTTCCTGGACGGTGATCTTCTTGAGGCGCCGCAGCGCGCGACGCTTGGCGGGGCCAGGGGTGCGGGCCGGTGCGCCGTGATCGGCTCCGATCAGCTCGACGCCCTTGGGCGGACGCAGGAAGTCGATGCGGTCGGGCCAGATCTCCTGCACGTACAGGACATCGATGCGGTCTGCCTCCAGGCCGGCCCTGAGCGCCGGCCCGAAGGCGGCCGCCTCGATCCTGGCGCGCAAACGGGCCAGCAGGCCGCGCCGGGCCAGCCGATAAAGCAGGGGATCGAGAAGAAGCCACCAGCGGGGCAGCCTGAGGAACCGCACGGCGAGCCCATCCGGGGTCGGGCGGGCGAACTCACGCTCCCGCGACAGCACGTAGATAGAGACGCGGTGGCCGCGCTTGGACAGAGCCGCCGCGTAGTACCAGGCGAAGTCGTTCCGGTAGCGCTCGACATAGTCCTCGGCCGTGATCCCGAAGAAGCCGCCGAAGAATTTCTCGAAGCTGTCGGCGCTCAGCAGGATGGCTACGGACTTCATGCGGCTGTGACGGCTGCCCGCAGGCGGGAGCGCTGGCCGAGGAAGGCGGCCGAGAGCAGGCCGAGCTTCATGGCCGCAACGCTGGCCAAGCCGATGGCGGCTCCCGTCGCACCACCGACAGAGACCCCGAGGAGCACCGCGAGAGCGGAGGCGACCGTGCTGAAGGCCTGGACGCGCGACGTGATCGCCGGAAGCCCGGCGGCCAGGAAGGCGTGGGTCAGCACGAAGACGATCCCGAGGATATACGCCTCGAGAAGCAGGAGGCGCAGGAGCGTCTCCGCCGCCACGAAGCTCGCCCCGTACACGAGGTGGAGCAACGGCCCGGCGAACAGAACGCCTATCAGCAGCGGCGGCAGGGCCACAAGCGCGGTCAGCACCGCTCCGCGTCCCATCGCCCTGAGGGCGTCCGGCCGCGCGAGCCCGGCGGCCCGCGGAAAGTCCACTGCCGAAATCGCCGAGGCTGCCGCCAGCATGGCGCGTGAACTGCCATAGGCGACCGCATAGAGGCCGAGGTCGACGGCAGGCAGCAGGGCCGCCAGCAGGATCTTGTCGAGGTTCGCCTCGATAGCGCCCATGAAGTCCGCCCAGGCATGGCTGCGGCCGTAGATGGCGAGCCGGCGGACGGCTTCCCTCAGGCGCGTGGCCGCCGCAGCAAGGCCGCCGAGGCGCGAGACGGCGAGCGACACCCCCGTGATCGTCAGCACGATGCCGGAGGCGGCGTACGAATATGCGGCCGTCTCGGGGTTGAGCCCGACCGTCATATGGACGGCGAGGAGGAACAGGATGACGCTGAAGGGCGACAGCATCCTGAGCCCGTTATAGGTCCGGAAATCCTCCAGCGCCTGGAACAGCGAGATGGACACGAGCCCGACCGAGATGACGGGCGTCAGGATCAGGAATGCCTGGGCGAAGTGGATGAGATGCGCCGACTTCCCGCCCATGAGGAACGGCAGAACGAAGGCTGCGGCCGCAGCGGCTGCGGTCGCGGTTGCGGTGATCATCAAGGTCGCGCCGGCATAGACGGCGCCGGGCGTCACGGCTTTCTGGTGAACTTCGTAGACCAGGGCCGCCGGCATCCCGAACGTGAAGGCGCTCGCGATGATCTGGGGCCACATGGAGATCGCGAGGAGTTCGCCGCGGCCGACGGGATCCAGCCCGCGCGCCGTGATGATCCCGCTCGCCATATTGGCGGCCAGGACGGCGACGTTCACGATCAGCGTCGTGGAAACGCGGAAGATGCGGAGCTTGTGCCGGGCGAAATGTCCGGACAAGCCTTCGACCTTTGTCATCAACCGTGTGTCTTCCCGGACCCGGTCGATGCGACCGAACTCGATGCGAGCGCCATGAAGGCCTGAAACTTCCCAGCCTGGCAGAGTAGGAAGCGGTCGACCGCAGAGAAGCCGAGACTTCTCGCATTCCTGACGATCTGGACGAGACCAGGCGCCACACCGGTGCCGACGACCCCCGAGAAGACGAAGTATGCGACCTTTCCGCCGGGGCTGAGGGATGGCCAGACCGCGATCACCTCGTTGAAGCAGAAGCAGCGGTAGTTGTAGCGCTCGCGCCCGGCGAGAGCCGCGAAGGTGGCGTAGTGCCGTGCCTCGCGGCGCGCGGATTGGTTGTGACGGACCACCAGGTTCGGATCGTACAGGACCGGCCAGCCGGATCGCTTGATGGCCAGCGAGAACTCGGCATCCTCCCAGGGCTGGGCACCATCACCGCGAAGGAGCTCGTTAAACCTGCGCTGCTGCACGGCCGCCATCCTGAAGGACATGTTCGCCCCCTTCAGGACGTCCACCGGGCGCGGCTCGCCATAGCCGAGGTGGTGATTGCCGACCACGCGGCCGAACCATTGCAGCTTCCCGACCGTGTCGCGTCGCCCGTCGATCGACGTCCCGTCGACCCAGACGACGTCCCGGCCGCCGAGTGCCCCCAGGCGCGGGTTGTCGGCGTAGTGACGTCGGAGAGCCCCGGCCCATTGGGGCGGCGGCTCGGTGTCGTCGTCGATCATGGCCACGACGTCGGCCGTAGTCGTGTCCAGGCCGCGGTTCCGGGCAGCCACCACGCCCGGCCGATCGACGGCGTGGGCCCGAAGCGGGATCTCCGGGCGGCCCCTGAAGCGCTCGATGAGCCGGACGGTGTCCTCATCCTCCTCCCGGTAGATGACGTTGATGTCGTCCGGCGGGTCGTTCTGGCGGGCTAGCGCCTCCACGCATCGCTCGAGATCCGCGGCCCGTCTGTACGAGACGATGACGACGGAAAGGCTCGGCATCCTGCGGGCGTCGCTGCGCTGGCCGGGAGGCAGGGCGATCGGGGACGAGACCAGGGCAGGGCTGCGCTCATCCAGGGACTCTGCCGCAGCCTGCTCGTAGAGGTCGCCCAGGCGAGCTCCGATGACCTTCCAGTCGTTCTCGGCCGCGAAGGACTCGCATTCCTGCTGCGCGGGAAGCTCCTCGCGGTTCCTGAGGACGCGGTCGAGCAGCGCGGCAAGATGCTCGGTCCCGATCCCGTCCGCCACGAGGCCGGGGCGGAAGCGCGCCATGATCTCCTGGAGACCACCGACCGGCGTGGTCACGACCGGCGTGCCGGCCGCGAGGGATTCCAGCGTAGTCAGGCCGAAGCCTTCGAGGGCGACGGAGGGCACGACGGAGAAGAGGGAGGCCCGATAGTAGAGAGGAAGCTCGTCCTGCGGAACGCCGCCCAGGAACCTGATGCTGTCCCCCAGCCCCTCGGCTCGCGTTCGCAGTTCGTCCGCGAGAGGCCCGCGCCCGCCGACCAGGAGAACGACCTCCGGATGCGCCTGTTTCAGCTGCGCCATCGCGTCGATCAGGTTCTCGACGCCCATCCGCCTGACCAGGCGGCGGATGCAGAACACGTAGTCCCGATCGGGCCGCAGGCCGAGCCGGTCCTTGGCCTCCTCACGGCTCTGCTCGACACGGAATTCCGCAGCGTTCACGCCGCCAGGCACGACGTGAATGCGTTCGCGCGGCACCCCGTATCTCGACGCGAGGAGCTGCTTGAAGCTTTCCGACAGGACAATGATGGAGCTCGATCGCGAGTAGACCGCGCGCTCGATCGTGAATTTGAGGCGGGCGGCGCCCGTCGTCGCTCCCTCGGCACGGCTCTCCTCGGCCCAGGGACCGTGGAAATGCGTCACCAACGGCCGGCCTCGAAGGAGGTCGAGCGAGGAGACGACATGAGGCGCGAAGTGGGACACCACGACGTCCGGGCAGAAGGACTTCAGCTCTGCGCGGATTGCGGCCCGGGAGGCCGTCAGGCGGCGGACGAAGCTGTCGGTGGGGGAGGCGAAGGCCCGCACCACGCCTTGCGACATGCGTGCGACATCCTCCGAGCCCACGACCAGACCGCGATTGTCGAACCGCCCGTCGGTCGCCCGCAGGGCTTCGAGGTAATAGCGGGACAGCCCGCCCGGCTTCTCGTCGAACCAGTCGAGGCCGACCTGCAGGATCTTCGGGCGTGCGTGGCGGGGCGCCGTCATTGGCTCCTCCGCGTGGCTGCCTCGGGCGCGGCCGCTCGGGCAGGCGACGCCCGCTCGATCGCGGGCGGGTCGCGGAAATACGACGCCTGCAGGGAGACCTCGATGATGTCGCCGGGATCGAGCACCGTATCCTCGCTGGCCTTCATGCGTTCGGGCCCTTTGAGGCCCATTCGCGTCACTTCGATCTCGGGCCGGGCCACGTTGTCGCGAACGAGCTGCGACTTGACCATGCCGGTATAGACGAGCTTGTCGCCGAGCCCCGAGAGCTTGCTTTTCAGGCTCTCCACCTCGAGCCGTGCCGTCTGGAGCTTCTCGGCCACCTCGAGCCGCCGGTCGTCCTCGATGCGGTCGAGCTTGCGGCTGACATCCTCGAACTCCCGCTGGGTGGCGGCGATCTGGGCGGTGGTCTGAAGAACGCGCGTGGACGAGAGCAGCAGCGACCGACGGGCGTCCGTCACCCGCGGCGCGACCGTCGATCCCTTGCTGAGGAGATCGGAGACGCGGGTCAGCTCGGCGGTGTCCAGCTGCACGCCCTCCTTCTCCTTCGCGACCTGCTCCCGAAGCTCGGCGAGCTGATCGCGGCCGAGGTCGAGGCGGCGGCGAAGGGACTGGAGTTCCTTGCGTTTCTCCTCTCGGCGCGTCTCGAAACGCTCCCGCTCCAGGGAGAGGAGATTCTGTACGAAGGCGGATTCGCGGTCGATCTCGAGGCCTTCGCCGCTGAAGGAGGAAGCGTTCGCAAGTTCCGCCTCGAGCCGGGCGGCCTCGATCAGCTGGCGGATATACGCGGCACGCGATGCCTCGTACTCCGCCTTCTGATCGATTGCGGACAGGAAGGGATTGTCCATGCGGATGCGCATGATGTCGTAGCCGCCGGCGAGCGAGATCGCCTGCTTGACCGACATCCCGGGACGGAATTCCTGCTGCCCCGGCTTGGATATGTCGCCCGACAGGTAGACGGGCCGATAGGACGCAATGCTGACGCCGATTTCATCCGGATCAATGACGGAGACCACCTCCTGGCCGTTGGCCGTGTAACGCCTGATCCGCTTCGACGAGAGCAGCTGCTGCACGGCCGCCCGGAACGCATCGACGGTCATGCCCTCCGCTTTGATGTTGCCTGCCAGGGGGACCGAGGAGGTTCCGTCCAGGCTGATCGGGGAGCGCGCACGCGCCTCCGGCATCCCAACGATCGAAATCTCGAGCACGTCACCAGGCCGGAGCAGGTACTCCGCCCGCCCGGGCTGCGGGATAAGAACACCGCAGACCGCTGCGAGGGTCGCGACGAGGGGCGCCCGGGCGTGATGGCCCGAGGCCGCACGCCCCGACGCCCGGCCTTCCCCTCTTTCAGAACTTTCGGGCGGCATCGGCGCCTCCTGCAAAGAGTGGCCCAGCGCTTCGCCGCCGATTGTTGCAATTTTGGGACCTCACTGGGGCGCTGACTCGACGAGTGGTTGCAATTGCCACCGGGCGTCGGGGTTCCCGAGACGGCTTGCCGCGCGTGCCCCATCCTCATCGGGGTCCCTCCGCGATGCGCGGCAAGGACCTTGCGAGCATGCAGCCGGGCAGGGGCTCTGGCCGGCCCGGCCGGCAACTGATGAGCACTTGTCGACGTTCATGAAGTCGATCCTGCGGGATCTGGTTCGGAACCGGTTGCTTGTGCTTCAGCTCCAAGCAATCTTCGGGAATGGTGTGGTAGAGCGAGGGTGATCCATCGATGAACAGTATGAGATTTGCTCGCAAGATCTTCCAGAAAGCAGTCAGTCTTCCCTCAGAGTTCGCCTTCCGGTCCAGTTCAAAGCCATCCCGCGATGCTATCATGGCGCTCCAGGCCCGGCCGCCGGATAGCGGAGATCCCCTGAGCATGCAGGCGACGGCCGGATTGCGGGAGGCGGGATACTTCCTTACCGATCTCGATACGCTCGACGTGGATGGCACGTCCGCGATGCAGATTGCGGGCGAGAACCTGTTCGAGCGGCTCAGGAAGCGCGCTTATGCCCCGGCCCACGCCGGCGTTCATACCGTCACGGCCACCCGCGAGGATCTGGTGGGTGCGGAGGCGATCTTCTACTGGGGCCTCAACGACCGCGTCCTGTCGATCGTATCGGATTATCTCGGCCAGCCACCGGCGTATGACGGGTTCTCCGCCTATTACAGCCGCAGCGACGGCCGGCAGGCCGGGCCTCGTCTCTGGCACAAGGACCGCGAGGATCTTCGCATGGTCAAGGTGGCCGTCTACTTCACCGACGTGGACGACGCTTCCGGACCTTACGAGGTCCTCAAGCCCCAATACGGCAGGCTGATCGACGGATCTCACTACGAGAACATGACGGACGAACGGATTCTCTCGGTCCTCGGGGCGGGTCAGGAGGCCAGCTTCGCGAGTCGCTGCACCGGCAAGGCCGGCACGGTCATCTTTTCGGACACCGCGCTGCATTACCATCGCGGCCGTCCGCCGACCGCCCGTGACCGCTGCGCGATCTTCTACAGCTATTTCTCGCGCAATCCGCGCTACCCGTATTTCTGCGAGCGGTCCGCCTATTCGCGCGCGCAGCTGGAGGCGTTGGCCAAGCCGCTGCCCGAGGCGAAGCGGAAGTCAGTGCTTTGGCGACAGGACCTCCCGCTCCGCTCCCGGCTGATCCCCCGGAATCGCGTCACGGTGTGAGCGCTCAACGCCGTTGCGCTTGGCTTCGGCGCTGGAGGCGTGACCCGGGCCCGCGTAGGGCGCAGAGCCCGAACCCCGCACTCAGCTCGCGAGAGCCTGCGTCAGGTCGGCGATGAGGTCGTCCGGGTGCTCGATCCCGATCGAGACGCGAATCGTCGCGTCGGTCACGCCCAACCGGTCGCGCACGCTCTTCGGCACGCCCGAATGCGTCGTTGAGGCGGGGTGGCTGGCCAGCGACTCGGTGCCTCCGAGGCTCACGGCGAGCTTGAAGAGCTGGAGGGCATTCAGGACGCGAAATGCCTCGGCCTCGCTCCCCTTCACGTCGAACGAGAAGGTCGATCCGGCTGCGGTGCATTGAGCCTCGTAGACTTCGCGAACCCGTTCCCCGGAAACGTGGCTGAGGTGGTGGACGCGGCCGACCGCGGGGTGAGACGCCAGCATTGCGGCGACCAGCTCGGCATTGCGGTTCGCCTTCTCCATCCGGAGTGCGAGGGTCTCCAGCGAGCGTCCCAGCATCCAGCACGAATGCGGATCGAGCTGCGTGCCGATTGCCGAGCGCAGCAGGCGGATGGGGCGGAGCGTCTCCTTCGAGCCGAGCGCCGCACCGGCGATGAGGTCGGAATGCCCGCCTACATATTTGGTCAGCGAATAGAGCGAGACGTCCGCTCCGTGATCCAGCGGCCGCTGGAAGGCCGGGCCGAGAAGCGTGTTGTCGCACAGGACCATGGGCCGACGCCCGCCCTGGCGCCGCTCGATCTCATCGGCAACGCGCCGGACCATGCGGATGTCCACCAGCGTATTCAGGGGGTTCGAGGGCGTCTCGATCATCACGACCGCGACCGGGCCGAGGCGCAGGGCAGCCTCCGCGGCTTCCCTGACGGCGCCCTCGTCCGTGCCGTCATGAAAGCCGACGGCGTGCATTCCGAAGCCGGCGAGCGTCTTGGCGATCAGCGTCTCGGTGCCACCGTAGAGAGGCTGCGAGTGCAGGATCACATCGCCGGGCTTGGCGAAGGCCAGGATGGTCGTGGCGATCGCGGACATTCCCGAGGAGAACAGGAGGCCTGCCTCCGCCCGCTCGTAGGCGGCCAATCTGTCTTCGACGATCTCCGCATTGGGGTGGTTGAAGCGCGAATAGACCAGCCCGGCTGCCCGTCCCTGCTCCGGTTCGCGCCGTCCGGCCACGTAGTCGAAGAACTCCTTGCCGTGCTCGGCCGAGTTGAACACGAAGGTCGAGGTCAGGAAGACAGGCGGCTTGACGGCGCCCTCCGAGAGCTTCGGGTCATAGCCGTATCCGACCATCAGGGTTTCGGGCTGGAGGAGACGGTCCCCGAGCCTGTCTTTGTGGTAGCCGTCTGCCATCGCGCCTTCTCCTCGGTCCGGCCCAGCATCGCCGGCCGGCAGGCCAGGATACCGGAGATCGCTTATCGCGGGCGATCCGATATGCTGTCCCACAGCCGCCGGTTCGCATTGCGCCGCCCGTGCGGCGCTGCGGGGGAACAACGCGCGAAGAGGGCAGCATTATTCGTCCCCGTTCCGCCATATCCGCAGGCCGCGCGGCGCACCGGCGCCGGCGTTCGCGGCGCCTCGCGATCGGGTCCGTCTCCCTGCTGATGGTCTACGGCGCGACGGCCTACCTGCTGTTGCCTTGGGCCTGGACGCATTACGAGCATCAGCGCGGCCTCGCGCGCCTGCCGATGGTCACCGCAACGGCCCAGGGCATCCCGGGAGATCCGCTGAATGTCGGGCTGGTCGGATCCCGCGAGGAGGTCGTCCGCGCCATGACGGCTGCCGGCTGGTTTGCGGCCGACCCGATCACCTGGCGGACCAGCATCGAGATCGTCGGCAGCGTGCTGCTCGACAGGCCCTACCGGGACGCTCCGGTCAGCCCGCTCTTCTATGACGGGCGGCGGGAGGATCTGGCGTTCGAGAAGCCCGCGGCGACGAGCCCGGACCGACGGAACCACGTTCGGTTCTGGAAGGTGCTGGAAACCGGGCAGGAGGGGCGCCCGGTTTGGCTCGGCTCGGCGACCTTCGACCGGAGTGTGGGGCTGTCCCACCTTACCGGGGCGGTCACGCACCATATCGCGCCCGACATCGATGCCGAGCGCGAACTCCTGGCGGCCAACCTCGAGGCGACCGGGATGGTCGAGAGGCGCTACACCATCTCCGGCGTTGGACCGACCCTGTTCGGGCGAAACGGCGAGGGTGACCGCTACTACACTGACGGCGAGATCCTGGTCAGTGTTCTGACCCCGGACGGCGAGCCACGGTCCGAAGCCGCCGACCGCCTCCCTCCACCCACCCTCGTCGGCGTCAAGAACAAGGCGTTCGCGAGGCTGCGGAGCGCGTTGCCGCGGCCTTGAGGCGCCAGACCTCGGCCGTGCTCAATGCGCGCCGGGTTCTGGCAGGAGAGTGGCGATCGCCGCCCCGTCGAGCTCGCTCTTTCCCTGCGCAACTAGGAGCCTGAACATGGTCAGCGCCTGGGACAGCATCGGCATCGCGAGATGTTGGGCGCGGCTCGCCTCGTGCACGAGCTCGAGATCCTTCAGGATCTGCCTCGCGTAGCCGCGGGGCGCGTAATCCTGCGTGACCATGCGGGGAAAGATCGCCTGCAGCACGGCCGAGTTGCCGAGCCCCGGCGCAAGCGCAGCCGGGATGCGGGATGCGTCGACGCCATAGGCTTCGGCGAGGCGGAGGCCCTCGGCGCAGATGACGTAATTGGTGAGGCAGAGGGCCTGGTTCACGAGCTTCGTCGCCTGGCCGGCGCCCGTCGGACCCATATTGGTGGCAAGGCCGAGCTGCTCGAGCACCGGGCGCGCGCTTTCGACCGCTCCTGCTTCGCCTCCTGCCATGATGGCAAGCGTGCCGGCCTCGGCAGCGGGCGGGCCTCCCGAGACAGGAGCATCGATGAAGGCCCCGCCTGCGGCGGCCACGGCTGCGGCGATCTCGTGCGTGATGCCCATCTCGGTGGTCGAAACGTCTATAACCGTCTTGCCCGCGAGAGCGCCGTTCGCGGCAAGCCCGAGGACCACCTCGCGGACCGCCGCCGAGGTGGTGACGCAGACGAAAACGAGGCTTGCCGCTGATGCTGCCTCGGAGGCAGAGCCGGCCGGCACGACGCCCCACCGCTGCGCCTCGCTGATCCGGGCCGGCTCGGCATCATAGCCGATGACGCGGTGCCCGCAGGAGACGAGGCGCTTCGTGAAGCCCGCGCCCATGAGGCCGAGTCCGATGAAGCCGATATCCGCCATGAGGCCGTCCTTTCAGAGCCGGTAGATGCGAAGTGCGTTGTCGCGGAACAGCGCTGCCTGCTCCCCCTCGGGCCGGTCGGAAACCGCTGCCGCGAAGCCGCTGAATATGTCCGCGAAGGAACCGCACAGGCTGTCGACCGGGAAGTTGCTGGCGAACATGCAGCGCGGCACGCCGAAGATCGCGATCGCATCGCGGATGACCGGGCCGTTCGCTTCGAGCGTCCAGGGAAGTCCCGGGCGTCCGAGGCCGGAGATCTTGAGGGCGACATTGGGGGCGTCGGCGACGCGCTCCAGCCCATGCCGCCAGCCCGCTAGACCTTGAGGGGATCGATCGGCCGGAAGTCCCGTGTGGTTGATGACGATCTGGGTGTCCGGAAAGTCGCGGGCGAGGTCGGCGGCGGCGTCGAGATGCCACCAGGGCGTCTGGAGGTCGAAGGACAGGCCGAGTTGCTCGAGCAGGGCGTAGCCCTTCCGCCAGCCGGGATCATCCATCGATCCCGGCCCCCCCCGCCTCGCGGCGTCCGGGGAGGCTGCCGATTTGGGCTTGTGCCGGATGCCCCGCACGAGCGTCGAGGCGGCCTGGGCAGCCAGGACCTCCTCGGCATCCGGGCGATCCAGCCAGGCCTGGGCGATGCAGGCGGATGGGAGACCGTACTCCGCCTTCACCGACTCGAGCCAGCGCGTCTCGCCCAACGGGTCGGCGGGGTTCCACTCTGCCTCGCAATGCACGGTGGAGAGGACGCGGAAGCCGGCCGTATCACGCCGGTACTCCGCCGGGAGGTAGTCCCGGCGAAGCGCCGAGTAGTCGCCATAGCGGAACGGGATCTGTTCCGGGTCGCTCAGCCACGGATGGTAGTTGCGGCCGAGATCCCAGAAATGGTGGTGCGGATCGACGATCTGGCGCACCTCGATCATCGCGCGACCACGTCCGTTGCTTCACGACGATAGCCGCGCCGCATCCTTTCCTCCCTGGTCGGCGCGGGCGTCGAGGCCCTTCACAACCGCCGTCTTGCATGCAAGCCTATGTCCGTCTCGCGCCGCCGGCCAGTACTGGTCGAGCAAAAAAATGCGAGCTGGAGGAACGCCATGTCACGACGCCAGTTCGTGAGCGCCGCCCTGGCGCTCGCGGCCCTTATCGGCTTTGCGGCCCCGTCCGAGGCTCAGGTTCGCATCCGCTATGCCCATGTCGGCTCGGAGGGCGACATCCAGCATTGGTACGCGGACGAGTTCGCCAAGCGCGTCAATGCGGAGACGCAGGGCCGCGTCGTCGTCCAGGTCTTCCCGAATTCCCAGCTCGGCGGCGTGCAGGAGACGATCGACGGCGTGCGGTCGGGCGCGATCCCGCTCGCACATCACGAATTCGCCTCCCTGGCCCGGCTCGTGCCGGAGGTCGCGGTGTTCGCCGCGCCATTCAACTACCGGGACGGCCGGCACGCGATGGCGGCCACGGACCCGCAAAGCTCGGAGGTGATGAAGGAAATCTCGGGGAAGCTCGTGGCATCCGCCAATATCCGGATCATCGGCCGGCTCTACAGGGGCGCTCGGCAGATGACGGCCAAGATGGCCGTGTATTCGCCAGCCGACTTGAAGGACAAGCGCTTCCGCGGCGTGCCGCTGCAGCTCTGGACCTCGATGATCAAGGGCATGGGCGCGATCCCGACGCCCGTGGAGGTAGGCGAACTGCCGACGGCGCTCATGACCGGGATGGTGATCGGGCAGGAAAACCCGCTCACCATGATCAACGCCAACAAGCTCTACGAAGTGCAGACACACGTCATGCTGACGAGCCACATGCAGAACGTGCTGCCGGTCTTCATCAACGAGCGCACCTGGCAATCCATCCCGGCTGCGGACCGGGCGGTGATCGAGAAGGTCGCGGCCGATGTCGGGGCCGAGACGCTGAAGCTCGGCGAAGCGGCCGAGACGCAGCTCATCGACGAGCTGAAGAAGAAGGGCATGACCTTCGTCACCGAGAAGGATGGGCTCAAGATCGAGGATTTCCGCAAGGCCGTGAGCGCGCAGATCAAGACCGACTTCCCGAGCTGGGGCCCTTACATCGAGCGCATCTCGGCCGTGAAGGCGGGAAGCTGAGAGCGACGCCAGAGCCTGCTCGGCAGAGCCGCGCGAAGCGAGCCCGCTCCCGGCCCGGATCCGGCCGGGAGAGTTCAGCGAAATGGTGATCGCCCGGTGACAACTCACGTCTCAAGCATCGACGCGTTGCCGGCCATGGCGGCGGTCGACAGCCGTCACTTCTCGATCGACAGGGCGCTCGAGCCGCTGCGCTGGGTGTTCCGGTGGGGCAGCCTCGCGATGCTCGTCGCCATGGTGGCGCTGCCCTTCATCCAGGTGGTCGCGCGCGAGGTGTTCTCGAGTCCGATCGTAGGCGCGGAGGAACTCGCGCGGTTCATGCTCATCTGCACGGTGTTCGTTGCGCTCCCATACGTGGTGTCAGCGGGCGCCAACATCCGCATGGAGGAGTTCCTGGGCTTCCTGCCGGCGGGCTTCGTCCGAGCCGTGAAGCTCGCCATTGCGGCGACGGCCGTGATCGCCTTCGGGATCGCGGCCTTCTCCAGCCTCGTCGCCATCCGGGCCAATCTGGACAACGCGACGCCGACCCTCGGCATTCCCTACTGGATCTTCCTCGGGGCCGCCTTCGCGGGTCTGACGATGACGACGCTGGAATGCGCATTGCAGTTCCTGAAGGCGGTTCGGGGACAGCCGCTCTACGTCACGTTCCCGGGAGAGCATGAGCCGGAGGAGGAACTCGACCTCCCGGCCGAGCTCCGTCACTGAGCCGACACGATGGCCCTCACCGTCATCCTGGCCTTCGCGGTCCTGTTCGTCTTCGGCTTCCCGGTCGTCGTCGCGATCGCCGTCCCGGCGATCCTCTACGTGCTGATCGCCGACATTCCGCTGGAACTCGTCGCGCAGCGCATGACCTACGCGCTGGACAGCTTCCCGCTCGTGGCCGTCCCGGTCTTCATCTTCGTCGGCAGCCTGATGAATCAGTCGGGCATCACGAGCGACATCTACCGCTTCGCTCACACGCTTGCCGGTCGGGTGCCAGGCGGCCTCGCCCAGGTGAACGTGATCGGTTCGCTGATATTCTCGGGCGTGTCGGGGGCAGCCCTCGCCGATATCGGCGGGCTCGGCCGGATCGAGGTCCGCGCGATGGTGCGGGCCGGCTTCACGCGGGCTTACGCGGGAGCGATCACCTGCGCGTCCGCGGTCGTCGGGCCGATTTTCCCGCCCTCGATCCCGATCATCATCTACGGCTCCGTTACGTCGGTCTCGATCGTCCAGCTTCTGATCGGCGGCATCGTGCCGGCGCTTCTCTACGTCGGGCTGCTGATGGTGACGGTCGCGGTGCTCGCCAGGAAGTACGGCCATCCGCGCTCGGCGCGGTGGCCGACCCTCGGCGAGGTCTGGCGGACCTTCGTGCCAGCCGCGCCGGCCCTGTTCGCGCCGGTCCTTCTGGTCGGGGGAATGCTGCTGGGCTTCTTCACGCCGACCGAGGCCGCCTCGATCACGGTCGCCTATGTCGTCCTGATCGCGATGGTCTTCTACGGCGGCTTGAGCTGGCCGCGCCTCCGCTTCGCGCTCTTCGATACGGTCAAGAGCACGGCCGCCATCCTCATCATCGTGTCCGCCGCTGCCCTGTTCGGCTGGATCCTGACCATCGAGCAGCTGCCGCAGACCTTCACGCGCACCATCCTGTCGATCTCGACCGACCCGATGATGTTGCTGCTCATCGTGAACCTCATGCTGCTGGTCGTCGGCATGTTCATTGATTCGACCACCGCCACGCTACTGGTCGTGCCGCTGATCGCGACGCCGCTGACGATGGCGGGCGTCGATCCCGTCCATCTCGGGATCGTCGTCATCTTCAACCTGATGATCGGCATCCTGACGCCGCCGATGGGGCTCGCGCTGTTCCTGATCGCGGATATCGCCAAGGCGCCGATGCCCGCGATCCTGAAGGCCCTGATACCCTTCTACGTGCCCCTCTTCGTGTCCCTTGCGATCATCACGTATTTCCCGGAGCTGACGCTCTGGCTCCCGAAGATGCTGCGATGACAGGGCCGTCATCCGCCAATTGGGCAACCCCGTGAACGCGCGGTCAGAGGCCCTCGACTGGGCCGGCGCGCAGCTGCGGGCGCGCACGCCACGCAAGGGCGAGCGGCACGGCAATGCGGTCGCGGCCTTGCGGGAGATGATCGTGTCGGGCCAGCTCGCGCCCGGCACTCGGCTGAAGGAGGTGGAGCTCTGCGCCGTGCTCGGGGTCTCGAGGACCCCGCTCCGCGAGGCCGTCAAGGTCCTGGCGTCGGAAGGCCTCGTTGGGCTTCTGCCCAATCGGAGCGCGGTGGTCGCGGAACTCGATCTTGCCGGCTGCGAGGCCCTCTACGAGGTCGTGATCGTGCTGGAAGAGCTGGCCGCGCGGCTGGCTTGCCCGCGGATCTCGGATCAGGAGGTCGGGCGCGTCGGGGCCCTGCACGAAGCCATGGTGGCCCATCACGCGCGTTCCGACCTCGCGGCCTATTTCGAGATCAACCAGCAGATCCACGAGGCCGTGGTCCAGGCCTCCGACAACCCCGTCCTGATCGACACCTGGACCCGCCTCAACCATCAGGTCCGGCGTGCGAAATACCTGCCGAACGTGCTCGGGCGGACCCGCTGGCCGGAGGCCGTGCGGGAGCACGAGGAAATGCTTGCGGCCCTGAGAGCGCGAGACGGAGAGCGGTTGGCATCGCTGATCCGTCCGCATTTCGCGAACGGCCTCGCCGTGCTCAAGGCCGCTTCCAGGCACGCCGAGGGAACGAGGTGATCCGATGGAACTGAGAAACTGGGCCGAACCGAAGCTGGCGCTGCCGGATGACGGCTACCGGGGAGCGCTCGCCGCGCGGCTCTGGCGACCTGCTATCGGGCCCTCCGTCGTAGCGGTCCGGGAGGACGGGCTGCGCGACATCTCGGCGGCATACCCGACGATGGCAGCGCTGGCGGCCGAGTCCGATCCGGCGGCCGCGCTTCGTGCTGCGACCGGCGAGCGCGCCTGCAGCCTGGAGGATGCGCTCCGGAACACCCCTCCGGAGACGCGCGATCCCGGGAAGCCGCATCTCCTCGCGCCGATTGATCTCCAGGTCGTCAAGGCGGCGGGCGTCACCTTCGCCACCTCGATGCTGGAGCGCGTGATCGAGGAGCGTGCCCGCGGCAACCCCGATGCTGCCGCCACGATCCGGGAAGAGGTGCGGCGCATCATCGGCGACGACCTGTCGAAGCTCCAGCCCGGCTCCCCGGCCGCGATGTCGCTGAAGCAGGTCCTCGTCGATCAGGGCGCCTGGAGCCAGTATCTCGAGGTCGGGATCGGACCTGATGCCGAGGTCTTCACGAAGGTTCCCGTGCTGGCCTCGACCGGGACTCTGACGGATGCCGGGCTCGACCCGAAATCGACCTGGAACAATCCCGAGCCGGAGGTCGTGCTCGTGGTCGCGCCAGACGGGCGGATCACCGGGGCGACCCTCGGGAACGACGTCAACCTCCGCGACGTCGAGGGGCGCTCGGCGCTGCTGCTCTCCAAGGCGAAGGACAACACGGCGTCCTGCGCGATCGGCCCCTTCCTGCGCTTCTTCGATAGGACGTTCAGCCTGGACGACGTGCGCGGCACGACGGTGTCGCTGACCGTCCGCGGCGAGGACGGCTTCCTGATGGAGGGCACATCCTCCATTTTGCAGATCAGCCGCGATCCGGAGGACCTCGTCCGGCAGACGATCGGGCCGAACCACCAATACCCGGATGGTTTCGTGCTGTTTCTCGGGACGATGTTCGCTCCGACCCAGGATCGCGGCGAGCCGGGACTCGGCTTCACCCATCACCCCGGCGATGTCGTCGAGATCGCCGCGCCCGGGCTCGGGCGCCTCGTGAACCGGATGCGCCACACGCACGATTGCGAGCCGTGGACCTTCGGGATCTCAGCCCTGATGTCGAACCTCGCGAAGAGAGGTCTTATCCGCTGAAAAGAAGCAGAGGCGGCGCGCGCGATTGGCGGGACGCCCAGGATGCCGGGTCGACACCACAACTCGTCTAGTCGGGGTTCCCCCATGACGCACGCCGCGTCTTCGGCTCTTGCGCCGACCACTGGTGAGATTAGACTATTTTGACTGATCCAAACTGGAGCACTGGACAAACGACTTCGATGGGCTAGCCTCCTAGACGCGATGTGGTGGAGGGCGAGCCGATGGCACTGCGTTCCAAATTGCTCGCGGGCGATACAAAGCTCGAGGCGGCAGCGGTCTCCGACCCCGATCACATCATGCAGGGGGCCTCGGGGGATCATGTCAAGAAGATCCAGCTCGCCCTAAACCAGCTCGATGACGCTCAGCTATCTGCCGACGGCCAGTTCGGGGGTCGGACTGCTGCGGCAGTTCTGAAATTCAAGCAGAAGCGCGACATCGTCAACAGAAGCTACCAGACACAGGCCGACAACATCGTCGGCAAAATGACCATGGCGGCGCTCGATGCCGAGATGTTCGCATCCGAAAGCAAGACTCAGATCGAGGTCGATCATTGCTTCTGTCAGCTGGATGAGCCGCAGCTCGATCGACATTTCTCGGTAAGAAACCTTTCCGTCCGGGGCGGAAGGATCGGGCTCAGGCGGCCATTCTGATATACTGGAGTATCGCCATGGCAGTCGTCGCCTGGGAAACCAGCATCCGAAACGGCAAAGTGCTCAACGTGTTTCCCAGTGCCAAGCTTTCAAAGGGCTGGCTCGACGCCCTGAAGACCTCGATCGTAGCGTTCAACAACCTGAAACTGAATGTGACATTCGCCATTCCGAACAACGCGCAGGCCATTCCGCCGGACGGCGAGGACGGAGTCGAAGTACAATTCAACATGGGCCGGGGCACGATAACCAACCAGGCACACGGAACGACGTTCACGCTCACGGACAAGGCCGGCCAGGTCGTGAACTTTTCGGGGACCAGCCTGCACGGATCGACGCAGACGCTGAAGAGGTCCTTCGGCGGCCCACACCTGATAAGGCGCGCCTTCATAACCGTGCCGGACAAACCGCAGATGAGCGCAACCGGCGGTCAGCGCGATGCCGGCCCGAACATCCTGAATTTCATCGCCTTCCACGAGCTGATCCACGCGACGGGCCTGTCTAACGACGAGCACAGCGCAACGGGCCCGAATGCTGACGGCTTCACGATTTTCCCCACGGCGGATGCAGGAAAAACGGCGAAAGACGATCGGATGATCCTGAACTCCAATCCACCCAGGATCTTCGCACCGCCCCTGACGATCAGCCCCCGAGTGGTGGGCCTGATTAACGGCAACTGGTGAATTCGTCTGCCGATTTCCCTTCAGGATGATCGCTGCACAACGCCTCCCTTCAGCCGAAACCGCGGGCGGCTTCGGGGCCGGCGGGCGCGCCCTCCAGGCTTGAGGCCGCGATGCGGCCGGCGAGCAGGATCGCGTTGCGGGTGGCGCCGGGATGCGCAACGCCCTGGCCGGCGATGTCGTAGGCCGAGCCATGGGCCGGCGTGCAGATTGGAAAGGGCAAGCCGCCGAGCAGGGTCACGCCGCGCTCGAAGCCGGGCAGCTTTATCGCGATCTGCCCCTCGTCGTGGTACATCGTCAGCACGGCGTCGGTGCGGGCATTCCAGAGCCCGTTGAACTCGCTTGCCGGGCCGGGCAGCCCGAGCGCGCGCAGCGAGAAGCTGACCTCGTCGTCGAAAGCGCAGCTCCGCTCGCGCGCTCAGCCGTCGCTACGGAGTGACAGGAGCGTTTCGTTGCCGAGGTTTCGCGGAACGTAAGCCAGCGCTCGATCGACCGTGGAGGTCGATCGAGCCGATTCTGGTGGGGTAAAGGCCGGGCCTTCAGGCGGCCTGGCGTTCGTCGTCCCAGACCTTCTCGGGCATCGGCAGCCCCTCGAAGACATCCTTGCCGAGCGCGCCGTCGGGCGCGATGCCGAGGCGCTCCAGGACCCAGGCAAGCTGCCGGGTGTGCTGGCCGGAATGCCACGTCGTCCGTTCCAGGAACTGATGCAGCGTCTGCTCGCCGTAATAGACGTCGGCTTTCGCCGTCCAGGCCGCTGCGGCCGATTTAGCCGCGAACCAGGCCGCGAGCCGTTCCTGGACGTCGCGGCCGTAGGCCAGGATGTCGGCCTTGGTGGTCATCCCGGGCGGCGGAACACGGTTGTAGGATTCGTAGGTGAGCGGAATGCCCTCGTCGTGCTCCAGGAAGGCGTCCGCGATGTTGAAGATATGGTAGGTCAGGTCCGCATAGCTGCGCGGCCGGTTCGGCAGCTGCGCCGCGAGCTGGTCGTCCGGCAGCTGCACGAAGTAGCGGTCGGCCGCGGCCAGGATCGCGGTGAGCCGCCGGGCGAGGTCGTCGACCGCGATGAGCTTCTGCTCGCCGAGCTGGATCCCGGCCAGGCGGGCGACATCGGCCAGGACCTGACCGTTGGCCCATTTGTCTCCCCGCGTGACGATGGGAACCTGGCGCAGTCCGAAGCGGGACAGCTCCTCGAAGGCGGTCTCGTCCTCCAGCACGTTCCGCGAGGCGAAGGGCACGCCGTGGCGGGTCAGAAATTCCTTCGTGCGCAGGCAGCTCGTGCAGCCGGTCTGCCAGTAGACGCGGATTTCGTCGCTCATGATGTCTCCTCCCTGGGGTTGTTCAGGCCGCGAGCGCAGGCGAGGTGCCGAGCTTGCGCACCAGGCCGATCACTTCGCTCTTGGGCAGCACGTCGCCGTACTTTGCGTTGATGTCGAAGAGGTTCGCGTCGTGCGGGCCGTCGTGGCGGTCGCCGACGCATTCACGCGGCACCACCACGCGGAAACCGTACTGGATGGCATCGATGGCCGTCGCCCGAACGCAGCCGCTGGTGGAGCAGCCGATGAGGATCGTGGTGTCGACGCCGAGGCTGAACAGCGTCGAGGCGAGGGTCGTGCCGAAGAAGCAGCTCGGGTAGTTCTTCGCGATGACGAGGTCGTCGGCGGCCGGCGGAATCAATGGGTCGATCTCGGCCATCGGCTCGCCGGCGACGAGCTTGCGAAGGGCCGGCACCTTGCGCACGAAGAGCCCGCCATCGGCCCCGTTCGGGTGGTAGAGCACCTTCGTGTAGATGATCGGCACCCCTGCCTCGCGGCACGTCGCCAGGAGTTCGACGGACTCGCGCACGGCGCTGACGACGCCATCGGCGTAGAAGGCTTCGCCGGGCGTCGTATAGGCGCGGATCAGGTCGATCACGATGACGGCCGGCTTCTGGCCGAAGCCGACAGTCCCGTCGAAGACGCCCTGGTAGTTGCTTTCTCTCGTATCGGCCATGGAGTTTCCTCTCGGGGCGTTATGCGGCGGGAGCCGCGGCTGTCTCGGATGCCGCAGGGGCGACGAAGGCGGGGAAGTGGCAGGCGGCGGCGTGGCCCGGTTCCGTTTCCGCCAGGCGCGGCACTTCGCCCATGCAGCGGGCGGGCAGCCGCTCGTTCCCGAACGAGCGCGTCTCGCCCGCCTGGCCAGCGGCGACCAATGCCCGTGCGCGAAGACAGCGTGGGTGGAAATGGCATCCGGCCGGCACCGAGGTCGCGGACCCGATCTCGCCGAGCGGCAGCGAGCGCTTGCGGCTGCGCTCCTCACGCGGGTTCGGGATCGGGATCGCGGACAGGAGGGACACCGTGTACGGGTGCTTCGGGCGCCCGTAGAGCGCATCGCGGGGCCCGATCTCGACCACGCGGCCGAGATACATGACCGCGACGCGCGTGCTCACGTGCCGGACGACCGCGAGGTCGTGGCCGATGAACACGTAGGTTATGCCGGTCCGGCGCTGGATGTCGCGCAGGAGGTTCAGGATCTGCGCCTGGATGGAGACGTCCAGGGCCGATACGGGCTCGTCGAGCACCAGCAACTGGGGATCGAGAACCAGAGCCCGGGCGATGCCGATGCGCTGGCGCTGTCCACCCGAAAACTCGTGCGGGTAGCGCTCGATCACGGCCGGGCTGAGCCCGACATTGCGCATCGTATCTGCAAGCCGCGCCGGGATCTCGGCCCGCGGGATTCCGTGGACGATCATCGGCTCTTCGAGCAGCTGGCGCACCGTCATGCGAGGGTCGAGGGAGCCGTAGGGGTCCTGGAAGACCATCTGGATCCGGCTGCGCTCGCGGCGCATCGCCGCCTTGGGGAGCTGCGCGAGGTCGCGCCCCTCAAACAGGATGCTCCCGGAATCGGGATCGATGAGCCGCAGGATCAGGCGTCCGAGCGTGCTCTTCCCGCTGCCCGTCTCGCCGACGAGCCCGAGGGTCTCGCCGCGTTGGAGGTCGAGGGAGATACCGTCGACGGCGCGGACGCTGGCCCCCTTGCGGGAGAACAGCCCGGAATGCCCTCCGAAGGTCTTGCTCAGCCCGCGCAGGGAGAGGAGCGGCGCATCAGGCCGGCTCGCGATTGAAGCGCTCATGCCGAGAGTTCCGCCAGGGGACGTCCAAGTTCGTCGCGGTGGTGACAGGCTGCCTTCTGCCCGGGGCCCGCCGGCTCGAGGCCCGGTGGCACGCTGCGGCAATCCTGCCGCCCGCGGGAAAGGAAGCAGCGCGGCTCGAAGGCGCAGGCCTGCCGTGGCATCCCGGGCTGCGGCGGCTGGCCCTCGATCGGCGTGAGCGGCCGGTCGGCATCGCCGTCCAGATGCGGGATGCTCCGGAACAGCGAGACCGTGTAGGGATGGGAGGCCGCCCCGAAGACGCGGTCCGTCGGACCCTCCTCGACGACCCGGCCGGAATACATGACGGCAACGTGGTCGGCATACCGCGCCACCACGCCGAGATCGTGCGTGATCAGCACGAGCGCCATGCCGGATTCGTGCTGGAGCTCGGCCAGAAGGTCCAGCACCTGGGCCTGGACGGTGACGTCGAGCGCCGTCGTCGGCTCGTCCGCGATCAGGACCTTGGGGCCGAGCGCGATTGCCATCGCGATCAGCACGCGCTGGCGCATGCCGCCGGAGAACTGGTGCGGATAGTCGGAGAAGCGGCGGCTCGGCGCCGGGATGCGAACACGGTCGAGCAGGGCTACGGCCCGTTCATGCGCCTCCTTCCGCGATAGCGGCAGGTGCGCCCGGAGCACCTCGACGATCTGCTCGCCTACCGGGAACACGGGGTTGAGCCCCGTGAGAGGATCCTGGAAGACCATCGAGATCGTGGTGCCGCGGAGCTGCCTCAGCGTCGCCGGGGCGGCACCGACGAGGTTCTGGCCGTTCAGCATCACCTCGCCCTCGACGACCCGCACCGCCTTCGGGGCGAGCTGGATCGCGGAGAGGAACGTCATCGTCTTGCCGGAGCCGGACTCGCCGACCACGGCCAGGGTCTCGCCGCGGCCGACCTGAAGGGACACGCCATCGACCAGGACAAGCGGGCTGCTGCCCTGGGGTACGATCGACCGCAATCCGCGGACGGACAGGATGGGCTCGGGCCGCTGCAGCGCCAGCGGCTCGGGCTCGCGAAGGCTCAGGGCAGCACTCACAGCATCTTCATCCCTGCCTGGCGACGCATCTTTGGATCGAGCGTGTCGCGCAGGCCATCTCCCAGGAGGTTGAGGGCAACGACCGTGACCGCGATGCACAAACCTGCCGAGATGGAGATCAGCGGGGTCGTGGTGATCGCGGCCTGCCCGTCGGCGATGATGTTGCCCCAGGTCGGCGTCGGGGGCTGGACGCCGAGCCCGAGGAAGCTGAGCCCGGCCTCGGCGAGGATCGCCGAGGCAGCGCTCACCGTGGACACGACGATGACGGGCGGCAGGGCGTTCGGGATCACGTGCCGCAGGAGGATGCGGGTATGTCCCATGCCGATCGCCTCCGACGCCTCGATGAACGGCCGCGGCTTGATCGTGAGCACCACCGACCGCATCACGCTGGCAACACGGGGGATATAGGCGACCGACACCGCCAGGATCACCGATTCCAGCGAGGAGCCGCGGGCGGCCACGATCGCGAGGGCGAGCAGGAAGCCCGGGAAGGCCAGCAGGATGTCGTTCAGCATGACGATCACGCGCTGGATCCAACTGGACGAATAGCCCGCGATGGCGCCGATAAGGGTTCCGCAGCTGAGCGATATCGCGACGACCGCCATCGCGACCTCGAGCGAGACGCGGCTGCCATAGATCAGACGCGACAGCACGCAGCGCCCGAACTGGTCCGTGCCGAGCGGGAAGCGCGCGGAGGGCGGGGCATAGGTGTTCAGGAGGCTCGTCCGGGTCGGCGAGTTCGGTGCGAGCCAGGGCGCGAAGATCGCAACGAGCGCCAGCAGGAGCAGCACGCCGCAGCCGATCACCAGGCTCGGGTGGGAGAGGAAGCGGCGGAAGGCAGCCTTCCTCCGGCCGGTCGGGACCGGCTCGGCAAGGGGCTGCTCCGCGAGGGGAGAGATCGCGCTCATGCGAGCCTCAGGCGTGGATCGATGATGCCGTAGATGACATCCAGGGTGACGTTCACGAGGACGATGCCGGCGGCGAGCACCAGGACGCCGGCCTGAACGAGCTGGTAGTCGCGCGCGAGGATCGCCTTCAGCAGGGTCGAGCCGAGGCCGGGCCGGCTGAACACCGCCTCGACCAGGATCGCGTTGCCGAGCGACCAGGCGAAGGTGACGCCGATCACGGCCAGGATCGGCACGAGGGCGTTGCGAAGTGCCAGGCGATAGATGATGCGCCGCTCGGGAACGCCCATGGCCCGTGCCACCCGCACGTAATCCTGGTCGAGCACCTCGAGCATCGCCGAGCGCGTCAGCCGGGAGATGTAGGCTGCGACCGAGAGGCCGAGCACGATGGCCGGCAGGGCCAGGTGGTGCAGGTCGCTAAGCATCCCGCCGGACGAACTCGCGCCCAGGGTCGGGAAAAGCGGGATCCAATGCGCGAAGAGCAGGATGGCCACCAGCCCGAGCCAGAAGACCGGGAACGATATGCCACCCAGCGAGCCGATGGTCACGGCGAGATCGATCCAGGTCCCCTGCCGCACTGCAGACATGATGCCGAGCGGAATGCCGAGCGCGACTGCGATGAGGAGCCCGGTGACGGCAAGGGAGAGAGACCAGGGCAGCGCCGCAAGGACCTCCGTCAGGGCAGCCTGCCCGGTCACGATCGACGTGCCGAGGTCGCCCGAGAGGGCATGCTTCAGGAACAGGAGGTATTGCGTCAGCAGGGTCTGGTCGAGACCGAGCTTAGCGCGCAGAGCCGCCACCGATTCCGGCGTCGCGTAATCGCCCAGCATGTACAGCGCCGGATCGCCCGGGATGGCCCGGACGAGGAAGAACGCGACTGTCACGATGCCGAGCCCGGTGACAGCCAACTGGATGGCGCACCGGGCAAGGTACTTCGCCATTACGCGCTCCGGAGCCCGACCGAATAGGCCTGGATGGTGAACATGGAATTCTGGACGAGGCCCTCCACGGCCGCCGTGTGTGCCATGAACAGCCGGTCGGCATAGAGCGGGATGACCGGAAGGTCGGTCATCGTCTTCTCGAGCACCGCCTTGAACGCCTTCTTCCGGGCGGCCTCGTCGGCAGCCACGCCGGTTGCCGCGAGAAGGTCGTCGACCTTGTCGTAGCGGGCCGTGTTCAGGCCCGGCGGGAAGGAGCGGCTCGAATACAGCGTCGTCAGCGGAGTACCCGGATCGGGCGGGCCGACGACCGCCGTGATGCAGCTCTGGATGTTCCCGCTCGAGCGCGCCTGCTGATAGGCCGCCCGCTCGAGCACCTTCACGGTCGCCTCGATCCCGACCTCGTTCAGGTCCTCGGCAATTGCGAGCGGGAACTTGTCGTAGGGATTCAGCCCGACGGTCGTGATCTCGAACTTGAACTTCGAGACCCCGGCCTCCTTCAGGAGCGCCTTCGCCTTGGCGGGATCGTAGGGATAGGCTGGAACCTCGTCAGTGTACTCCTGGAAGGCGGGGGTCAGGACGTTGGCGGCCGGGTACTTGGTTCCCCGAAAGAAGCCGTCGATCAGGGCCTTGGTGTTGATGGCATGAGCCATGGCGCGCCGGACCCGGACGTCGTCGAGCGGCTTCATCGTGGTGTTGAGCACGAGGTTCACGCCGTTGCTGGCCGGGCGGTCGAGCAGGGTCACGCCGGCGACCTTGCGAAGCCGCTCGATGATCTCCGCCTGCTGGATCGCGAACAGGATATCGATTTCCTTGCGCTCGAGCGCGATCGCGGCCGCGGTCTCGTCACGCACGAGCCGGAACACGACGCCAGCAACCTTCGGCTTGCCCTCGAAGTAGTTGGGATTGGCGGACAGCCTCACCTCGCTGCCCGGGGTCCAGCGCTCGAACACGAAGGGGCCAGTGCCGACGGGATTCAGATTGTACTTGTCGCCGAGTGCCGTGACGGCCTTCCGTGACACGATCCAGCCCTGGTTGAAGGCCGTGACCTTGTGCAGGAAGCCGGCATTCGGGCCTTCCAGCTCGATCCGGACGGTCTGCGGATCCGGAGCCTCGACCGCCTTCACGCCGACGAACTGGCCCCGATAGGCGCTTCCCGCCGCGGGATCCAGGATCCGCTCGAAGCTGAACTTGACGTCGTCCGACGTGAACGGGCCGTTGTCCCTGTGCCAGGTCACGCCCTCGCGGAGCTTGAACGTGTAGGTCTTGCCGTCGGGCGAGACGGTCCATTCGGTCGCGAGGTCGGGAACGATCTTGTTCGTGGCCTGATCGTACTTGACGAGACCGTTGTAGATGTTCGCCGCGACGGACTGGTTCTCGATCTGGAAGATCTTCGCTGGGTCCAGGATGGAGATGTCGGCGCCGATTCGGATGCGCAACTCGCCCGTCTGCTGGGCCATCGCGGCCGAGGGCCCGCCGAAGCGGCCGGGTGCAAGGGCCAGGATCCCGGCACCACCCATCAGGGCCGCCAGGCCACGGCGGGTCAGGTGACCGCTCTTCCACATCTGGTCAGGCATCTGCTGTTCCCCTCTCGTTGGTGTTGGGCGGCGCCGGCATGAATACCGAAGCCGGGCCGTCGTCTTTGCTGGCAGGACGTGGGACGCCCACCCCGTTCTGGGCAACCGGATCCATAAGCGCTGCCATCCTGGCGCGGTGCTCGGGAGCAAGCGCCGCAAGTCCGTGCCGCGTCAGGAAGGGTGCGAGCTCATCCGTCCGGTCGGGCCGCATCTCCGGCCGGTGCGGCTCCGGGGCAGGGGGCGCGGGCCTGGGCTCCGGACGGCGATCGCGCCAGGAGGTCGCCGCCTCGAAGGCAGCGGCCGCCCGCAGGAGCGTGTCTTCCCGCCCGTGCCGTCCGACCATCTGCCAATGGAGCGGGAGGCCGTCGGCCGAAAAGCCGGTGCATTGGACGAGGGCCGGGTTCCCCGACAGGTTGAAGGGCGTGAGCGCCGTCTCGACCGTATAGGCCGTCATCTCCGGCTCGACGCCCAGCCGCGGCGGGAGGTGCAACTGCCCCCAGGTGACCAGGATATCGAACGGTTCGAGGAGGGCCGTGATCGCGGCCGCCACGTCATTGCGGCGGCGCTGGGCGGTGATGTAGTCCACGGCCCGGACCAGGCTGCCGGCCATCAGCTTGTCCCGGAGGGCAAACCCCATGTCGCCGGGCCGCTCCCGCAATTCCTGCTCATGGATGGCGGCGGATTCGGCCGGCCCGATCAGCCGCGTGATCGCGAAGCATTCCGCCGCCGGTACGGGCAGCACGCATTCGGTCACGGAGGCGCCATTCGTCTCCAGCACGGAGACGGCATCCTCGAACGCCTCCCGCAACGCGGCGACAGGCGCGGGAAACCCTGGCCCGATGTCACGGACGACGGCGACCCGAAGTCCGGCGAGAGTCGCGCCGGGCTTCGGCGCAACTTCCGGATCGCCTGCGAGCGCCGCCATCACTTCGGCCGCGTCCTCAGCAGTCCACGCGAAAACCCCGGGGACATCCAGCGAGTAGCAGTTCGGCAGGATGCCGCCCGTGCTGAGGCGTCCCGCCGTGGGTATGACGCCGAGGACCCCGGTCGCGGCGGCAGGGAGGCGGACGGAGCCCGTCGTGTCGGAGCCGAGGGCGAACTTCACCAGCCCGGCCGCGACTGCGGCGCCCGAACCGGTGCTCGACCCGCCCGTATAGCGCTCGGTGTCCCACGGATTGCGGGCAGGTGGGAAGGGGAGGTCGAAATACTCGCCGCCGTTGCCGGTCCCGTATTCCCAGGTGGAGAGCTTGCCGAGGCAGATCGCGCCTGCCTCCTTCAGCGCGGCCACGGTAGTCGCATCGCGGTCAGGAACGTGATCGAGCCGCAGCCGCGACCCCGCCGTCGCCGGCAAGCCGGCAACGTCGTAATTGTCCTTCACGGCGAAGGGCATGCCGTGGAGAGGGCCCTTCCAGTTCCCGGCAGCGATCTCTCGGCCCGCGACGTCAGCAGCCTGCAGTGCGCCCTCTCGATCCAGATGGATGAAGGCGTGGATCGATGACTCGACCTGGTCGATACGCTCGAGATGGGCCTCGACCAGGGCTCGCGGGGTGATCTCACCTCGTCGGAGGGCTTGCGAGGCCTGGGCGATTGTCCAGGCCCAAAGGGGCGACCTGTTTGACATTACGTTCCGCTATCCCCGTGGCCGGGAGCCACATCACGATCTGCCGCATGGAGAGATCGCATGGTGACCGAAGCTCGGGTTCGGAGAGACAGGCTGCAGCGATCGTGCCACCTCGGTCCCTGCCGTCTGGCATGCAACCGCCGCGGAAGCCCATCTTGGCCGGACAAGGACTTAGCTGCCTTTGCCGCGGACGCCGCTCTATCCCGAGGGACAGAATAGCTGTTTCATCGGCGGCACTGAAACGCGAGAGCGACGTTTCATCGCCAACCGGGAGGGAGGTCGGGCCAAGCAGACGGAAGGAGCTGATGGGCCAGCCAACCCTGCTGTTATGGCGGGATCAGTTCTCTGCCGCGCGGTGGCGCGCAGGTTGCCCATCGATCTTGCCCGGTTCTCGTGATACCACGGCGACACCACCGACGGCAGCCGGCTTCGCAGGGAGCGCCACCCGGCGAATGTCCTGATTGCATAAGGAGTTGGCGGGCAGGGTTCTGAGGGGAGGCGAGCGCAGTTCGCCGGCCAGTCGACCTTCCGCGCTGCTGGAGAGGGCTCGATTCACCCACGCTTGGAAGGGTGCAATCGGCTGCTTTCCCGCGGATCCCGGCGCCGTTCACTCCGGGAGCGAGAAGATTAGATATGTGCTGCCGAGGCCGCAGCTGAGCAGGGCGGAATTGGCGGAGGCCGGCCAGGTTTTCGATTTGAAGGTGGGGCGCCGCCCTCGTCGGAAGCGGGCGGTGCTTGGTTCAAGCTAAAAGTATAATTGCCGGGAAGGTTCGGTGCATACAAGGAACATCTGCGCGGAGGTGTGATCGTTATGCGGTGCTACTTCCATCTGGCTGGCCCAGAGACGGAATTGCTCGACGAGCAAGGCGTCGAGGTTGGCTCCGTTGAGGAGGCGCGCGCCGAGGCCCTGAAGGCGATCGCGGAGTTGCGCCGGGAAGACGCCTCGCTCCAGGAGGACTGGAACGGCTGGAGCTTACGGATCGTCTCGGAAGGGGGGGAGGTCCTGTCGACCATCCGGCTGAACGCGATCAGTTACCCGGTGGCCGGTCGCCACCGCCAACCGGTACGGCACTCCTCCCGCGATAACGGGGACCCGATCTGAACTGATACGGAGTAGGATGGCGCGCACATGCGCCTCGACTGTCGATCGGGGCGGTTCCTTCGAGTACATGCCCGGTCCTCCACCACAATCTATTTGCACTCTACCATACAAGCTTGGCCGTGTTAACTGCCTCCCATTCACGAGGCGGTGTGTGGCTTCGGTGAACGGCCGTCGGACCCTCCGAACGATAGGCGGAGGCCGGCGCCTGTCTCGGGCCCCGGGTTGAGTACGACGGGGCGATCGCGTCCCGCAGCGGTTTGCAAAGCGCGACCATCATTCTCTCCGCGAACATCCTCTCCGCGAAGGACGCCGCGCAGGAGAGGCCATGCCCCGAACAGGAACATCCGGGCGCGCCGCTGGTTCTCGGTCGCATTCAGGCAGCGCGGAGAGCGAATGGCAACGAGGCGCAGGGCGACTCGCGTGGAACGCGGTCGCGTCCCATGGAAGCTTGTTGGTGGAGCGGCCGGCGCTGCCGCCGCGCTTGGCGCCATGGCGCTGTTCAACAGATCCGCGACGGAGCGGGCCGAGCGGGATCATCCGCCGAGCGGCACGTTCATCCGGGTCGGAGGTGTCCGGTTGCACTATCGCGACCAGGGTACCGGAGCGCCCATTCTCCTCCTGCACGGGAACGGAGCCACCGGAGCGGATTTCGTGGCGAGCGGACTCGTCGAGCGCCTCGCCCGCAGCCATCGGGTGATCGTGCCGGATCGGCCGGGCTACGGCTACTCCGAGCGCCCGCGCGGACGAATCTGGTCGCCCCAGGCGCAGGCTGAGCTGATGCTCGCACTCATGGAACGACTTGGAGCCGATAGCCCGGTCGTGGTGGGCCATTCCTGGGGAGCGCTCGTGGCCACATCGGCGGCCCTCGCAGCCCCGGGGCGAATCAAGGGGTTGCTTCTCCTCTCCGGCTACTACTTTCCAACCGCGAGGCTCGACGTCCCGCTGCTCTCGGGGCCGGCGATCCCAGTCCTTGGCGACGCCATGGCCTACACGGTCGCGCCGCTTCTCGCCCGGGCGGTCCTGCCGGCACTTCTCCGACGAATCTTCCAGCCGATGCCGATCGATGCGAGGTTCAAGGACGAGTACCCGCTCGCGCTTTCGCTCCGGCCCGAGCAGATCCGCGCGAGCGCGGAGGAGACGGCCTACATGATCCCCGCAGCCGCGGCTCTGAGCGACCGGTACCGGGATCTCGAACTGCCCGTGGTGATCCTCGCGGGGGAAGGGGACCGGATTGCGGATGTCGAGCGCCAATCCGGCAGGCTGCACAAGGAGATACCGACGAGCGCGCTGGTGATCGTGCCGGGCGCGGGCCATATGATCGAGTACGCGGCGACCGAGGCAATCGCCCGTGCAGCGGGGGCTCTCGCGCAATCCTGATCCGGGCTCGCCTTCGCACTGGCAATTCCCGCACGTCATGTGCTAGGGACGCCGCGTCGCGAGCGAGGCTCGTGGCAAAGGAGTGTAGCTCAACTGGTTAGAGCACCGGTCTCCAAAACCGGGGGTTGGGGGTTCGAGTCCCTCCACTCCTGCCAGCGTTTCCGCTCCGTTCGAGCGCTAGGCAGATGACAAGCGCTTGAAGTTCCGCTAAGCGAGCGCAATCTCACGCCAAGTTGGATGGCAGGCGCGGTGAGCCGGAAGGCGATCCGCGCTATTCCGGTTTGGCCGGGCAGAGCCTTATCAAAATGTCGAAGTTGCATGCCGCCCGCCCCTCAGGGACGGAGAGAAAGAAGCCGAGGACGAGCGTCTTCGATTTCTTCGGTCAGGTCCGAGCCGAAGGCGAGAAGGTCACCTGGCCCTCGCGCAAGGAGACTGTGATCACGAGCGCGATGGTTTTCGTGATGGTCGTCGTGGCGAGCGTGTTCTTCCTTATCACCGACTTCGTCCTTCAGAAGGCGGTCGGCCTCATTCTCGGGATCGGCGGGTAAGAGACACGGACATGGCGAAGCGCTGGTACATCGTCCACGCCTACTCGAACTTCGAGAACAAGGTCGCGGCCTCGATCAAGGACCAGGCCGCTCAGCGCGGTCTGACGGACAAGTTCGAGGAGGTCCTTGTCCCCCTCGAGAAGGTTGTCGAGGTGCGTCGGGGGCGGAAGGTCGATGCCGAGCGCAAGTTCTTCCCGGGCTACGTGCTCGTGAAGTGCGACCTGACCGACGAAGTCTATCACCTGATCAAGAACACCCCGAAGGTCACGGGCTTCCTCGGGGCAGACAAGGCCAAGCCGGTCCCGATCCCCGATGCGGAAGCCGAGCGGATCAAGGGCCAGGTGGCCGAGGGGATCGAACGCCCCAAGCCATCGATCTCGTTCGAGATCGGCGAGACGGTCCGCGTGGCCGATGGGCCGTTCGCCTCGTTCAACGGCACCGTGGAGGAGGTCGACGAGTCCCGGGCGCGCCTCAAGGTCGCGGTGTCCATCTTCGGGCGCGCGACCCCGGTCGAGCTCGAATACGGCCAGGTCGAGAAGGGCTGATTGTCATTCCGGGACCGCGCAGCGGAACCGGAAACCTACGGGTGGGCTCGTCGTCCGCCGCTTCAATCCACCGTTCGGTCTGAACGTGGGTTCCGGCCCGGCCCTTGGCCGTTCCGGAGCGACAGCCTGAAGGCTGTCGCACGCATCGCGGGAGATCCTGCCCGGCCGCCAGCCGGGCCCGTCCGATCCTTCGATCGGCAGACAGGGATCGCACCGCGACTTCTGAAACGCTTCGGGCTTGGCTGGCTGCCAGGGTCGCGGCACATTCGGGAGCATTCCCATGGCAAAGAAGATCACGGGCTACGTGAAGCTTCAGGTACCCGCCGGTGCGGCCAATCCGTCGCCGCCAATCGGCCCCGCGCTCGGTCAGCGCGGCCTCAACATCATGGAATTCTGCAAGGCCTTCAATGCGCGGACCGCGCAGATGGAGAAGGGCACCCCGATCCCGGTCGTGATCACGGCCTACCAGGATCGCTCCTTCACCTTCGAGATGAAGCAGCCGCCGGTGACCTACTTCCTGAAGCGGGCTGCCGGCCTGAAGCTCGGCAAGAAGCCAGCCTCCGGCTCCAAGACCCCCGGAAAGGGCGCCTCCGTCGGCTCCGTGACCGAGGCCCAGATCCGCGAGATCGCGGAGAAGAAGATGGTCGACATGAACTGCGATTCGGTCGACGCCGCGATGACCATGATCCGGGGCTCCGCCCGGGCCATGGGCCTCGAAGTCACGGCATAAGGAGGCGGGCATGGCTCACGAAGGAAAGCGTATCCGGGCCGCCCGCGAGGGCATCGACCGGGTGAAGCTCTACCCGCTCGCCGACGCGGTCGCGCTGGTGAAGTCGCGTGCAGGGGCGAAGTTCGACGAGACGGTCGAGATCGCCATGAACCTGGGCGTCGATCCCCGCCACGCCGACCAGATGGTCCGCGGCGTCTGCAACCTGCCGAACGGCTCCGGCCGGACGGTGCGGGTCGCCGTCTTTGCGCGTGGCGGCAAGGCGGATGAGGCGAAGGCCGCCGGGGCCGACATCGTCGGGGCCGAGGATCTCCTCGAGACGATCCAGGGCGGCACGATCGAGTTCGACCGCTGCATCGCGACCCCCGACCTCATGCCGCTGGTCGGTCGCCTGGGTAAAGTGCTCGGCCCGCGTGGCCTCATGCCGAACCCGCGCGTCGGGACGGTGACGATGGACGTCGCGGGTGCCGTGAAAGCGGCCAAGGGCGGTGCCGTCGAGTTCCGCGTCGAGAAGGCCGGCATCATCCACGGCGGCATCGGCAAGGTGTCCTTCGACGAGGGCAAGCTCGTCGAGAACATCCGCGCCTTCGCGGACGCCGTGCAGAAGGCGAAGCCGACCGGTGCCAAGGGCACCTACATCCAGCGCATCGCGATCTCGTCCTCGATGGGCCCGGGCGTGAAGGTCGATCCTGCCACGGTGATGGGTCAGGCCTGAGGCTGACCAAGGCGTTGCGGCGAAGCGCTTGACTTTTCGCCGCAACGCGATCTCGGCCCTTGGCTTTGGCGCCAGGACGAGATATGAGACGAGTCATGTCTCCACATTCATGCGAAAGCCGGCCGCTCGGCCGGTGATCGTGTTTGCATTCCGTCCGGGCGACCGGGCGGAGGCGGCCGGCGGGCCGAGGTAATCCCTCGCGTCCGATCCGGCCATGTTCTGTCCGAGACTGCAGGTGCCAACGGGCCTTCGGGCCGGGCGGCTTAATATCCGCCTGCACAGACGGGGAAGCCGAATTAAGACCGCTGCCGTGCGGGACTTTTAGACGGTTCGAACCATCTCGCCCAGAGCCGACCGGCAGCGCCGGACGGGGAGGGGCGGACAGGGCGCTCGAGCGTCGCGTCAGGGGTTTCCCGGGCGCGGCAAACGTAACCGGTGGAGCCGATTGTCGGTTCCGCCTCGCCGGGCGGAAACGCCCGGGGACTGGAGAGAGCAAGTGGATAGAGCAGCCAAGAGCGAGCTCGTCACGAGCCTCAACGGGGTCTTCTCGAAGACCGCCGTCGTGGTCGTGGCCCACTACAAAGGCCTCACCGTCGCCGACATGCAGAAGCTGCGCGCGCAGATGAAGCAGGCCGGCGCGACCGTGAAGGTTACCAAGAACAGCCTCACCAAAATCGCTCTCGAAGGCACGGACGTCGCGTCCATCCAGCCCCTGATGAAGGGGCCGACCCTGATCGCCTATTCCGGCGATCCGGTCGCGGCGCCGAAGGTCGCCGTCGACTTCGCCAAGACCAACGACAAGCTGGTCATCCTCGGCGGAGCGATGGGAAAGACCTCCCTGAACGCGGAAGGCGTGAAGTCGCTCGCGACGATGCCCTCCCTCGACGAGCTTCGTGCGAAGCTGGTCGGCCTGGTCAACGCGCCGGCCACCAAGCTCGCCCAGCTCGCCAATGCGCCGGCCGCCAAGCTTGCGCGCGTGTTCGGGGCCTATGCCAAGAAGGACGAGGCGGCCTGAGGCTGACTTCCGTCACTACCCCTGTTCGAACCCTTCAAGGATACCTATCTCATGGCAGATCTTGCGAAAATCGTTGACGACCTCTCGTCGCTGACCGTCCTCGAGGCGGCTGAGCTGGCGAAGATGCTCGAGGAGAAGTGGGGCGTTTCCGCTGCGGCCGCGGTTGCGGTTGCGGCCGGCCCGGCTGGTGGCGGCGCAGCCGCTCCGGTCGCCGAGGAGCAGACCGAGTTCACGGTCGTTCTCGCCGCCGCCGGCGACAAGAAGATCGAGGTCATCAAGGAGGTCCGCGCGATCACCGGCCTCGGCCTCAAGGAGGCCAAGGACCTGGTCGAGGGCGCTCCGAAGCCGGTCAAGGAAGGCGCTTCGAAGGAAGAGGCCGAGAAGCTCAAGGCTCAGCTCGAGAAGGCTGGCGCTAAGGTCGAGCTTAAGTAAGCCGCAGGCGACCTTGAGCCCGATTCTCGGACGGCGCGGAGCGGAGATCCCAGGATCTCGATCCGAGGCTCGTGCTCTTCCGATCCGCGTGGCCGGGGTAAGCCCGGCCACGACTCGGCTCTAAACCAGTCGCGGTCCCGGGTCCCCGCCCGGGGCCGTCTGCCGTTCTGACGGCACCTTTTTCCGGACACCCGTCCGGCCCCGTGATCGCCGCATTGAGGCGGCGGCGACTGACCAGGCTCCCTCCGGGGAGGGCGCCTGGTCAGTCGCGATAAGGAGCGAAGTCCATGATGGGCAGCACGCTGGCAGGCCGCAAGCGTCTCCGTAAGTTCTTCGGCAAGCTCGGCGAAGCCGTCGAGATGCCGAACCTCATCGAGGTTCAGAAGGCTTCCTACGATCAGTTCCTGATGGTCGACGAGCCGAATGGCGGGCGTCCCGACGAGGGCCTGCAGTCGGTCTTCAAGTCCGTCTTCCCGATCTCCGACTTCGCCTCGACCGCGCTTCTCGAGTTCGTGAAGTACACTTTCGAGCCGCCGAAATACGACGTCGACGAGTGCCGCCAGCGCGGCATGACCTTCTCGGCGCCGCTCAAGGTGACGCTGCGCCTGATCGTGTTCGATGTCGATCCTGACACGGGCGCCAAGTCCGTCAAGGACATCAAGGAGCAGGACGTCTACATGGGCGAGATGCCGCTCATGACGGAGAACGGCACCTTCATCGTCAACGGCACCGAGCGCGTGATCGTCTCGCAGATGCACCGCTCGCCGGGCGTCTTCTTCGACCACGACAAGGGCAAGACCCACTCCTCGGGCAAGCTGCTCTTCGCCGCGCGCATCATCCCCTACCGGGGCTCCTGGCTCGACGTCGAATTCGACGCCAAGGACATCGTCCATGCGCGCATCGACCGTAAGCGCAAGATCCCCGTCACGTCTCTGCTCTTCGCGCTCGGCCTGGACTCGGAGGAGATCCTCGACACCTTCTACTCGCGCGTCGTCTACACGCGCGGGAAGGACGGCTGGCGCGCGCCCTTCGAGCCCGAGAAGATGCGCGGCTTCAAGGCAACCGTGGACCTCATCGACGCCGACACGGGCGAGGTCGTGCTCGAGGCCGGCAAGAAGCTGACCGTCCGTCAGGCCAAGCAGATGGCCGAGAAGGGCCTGAAAGCCCTCCGCGTGCCGGACGTCGACATCCTCGGCCAATATATCGCCGAGGATCTCGTCAACACGGACACCGGCGAAATCTACGCCGAGGCCGGCGAGGAGATCTCCGAGAAGCTGCTGGCGAGCCTGACCGAGCTCGGCCTCGACGAGCTGCAGCTCCTCGACATCGACCACGTCAACATCGGCCCCTACATCCGCAACACGCTCGCGGCGGACAAGAACTCGGCTCGCGAGGGCGCGCTGTTCGACATCTACCGGGTGATGCGTCCGGGCGAGCCGCCGACCCTCGAGACGGCGGAGAACATGTTCCACTCGCTGTTCTTCGACTCCGAGCGGTACGACCTCTCGGCCGTGGGACGCGTGAAGATGAACATGCGTCTCGACCTCGATTGCCCGGATACGGTCCGGACCCTGCGCCGTGAGGACATCCTCGCGGTCGTGAAGGCCCTGGTGGACCTGCGCGACGGCAAGGGCGAGATCGACGACATCGACCACCTCGGCAACCGCCGGGTCCGGTCGGTCGGCGAGCTCATGGAGAACCAGTACCGCCTGGGTCTCCTGCGCATGGAGCGCGCGATCAAGGAGCGCATGTCCTCGGTCGATATCGACACGGTCATGCCGCAGGACCTGATCAACGCGAAGCCTGCGGCGGCCGCCGTGCGCGAGTTCTTCGGCTCGTCGCAGCTGTCGCAGTTCATGGATCAGACCAACCCGCTGTCGGAAGTCACGCATAAGCGTCGTCTTTCGGCGCTTGGCCCGGGCGGTCTGACCCGCGAGCGCGCCGGCTTCGAGGTGCGCGACGTGCACCCGACCCACTACGGCCGCATCTGCCCGATCGAAACTCCGGAAGGGCCGAATATCGGGCTCATCAACTCGCTTGCGACCTTCGCGCGGGTGAACAAGTACGGCTTCATCGAGACCCCCTTCCGCAAGGTTCGGGACGGCGAGGTCACGGCCGAAGTGACCTACCTCTCGGCCATGGAGGAGGCGAAGTACAACGTCGCCCAGGCGGATGCCGCCGTGGACGGGAACGGTCGCCTCACGGAGGATCTCGTCGTCGTCCGTAAGGCGGGCGAGGTCATCGTCGTGCCGCCGGATCGCGTCGACCTGATGGAGGTCTCGCCAAAGCAGCTCGTCTCGGTCGCGGCCGCGCTCATCCCGTTCCTCGAGAACGACGACGCGAACCGCGCCCTCATGGGCTCGAACATGCAGCGCCAGGCCGTGCCGCTGGTGAAGGCGGATGCGCCCTTCGTCGGCACCGGCATGGAGGCGGTCGTCGCGCGCGATTCCGGAGCCGCCATCGGCGCGCGCCGGGCGGGCATCGTCGACCAGGTCGATGCAACCCGTATCGTCATCCGCGCCACCGGCGAGATGGACCCGACCCGCCCGGGCGTCGACATCTACCGGCTGCAGAAGTTCCAGCGCTCGAACCAGAACACCTGCATCACGCAGAAGCCTCTGGTCCGCGTCGGCGACGTCGTCCGCAAGGGCGACATCATCGCCGATGGCCCGTCGACGGAGTTCGGCGAGCTGGCGCTTGGCCGGAACGTGCTCGTCGCGTTCATGCCGTGGAACGGCTACAACTTCGAGGACTCGATCCTGCTTTCCGAGCGGATCGTGAAGGACGACGTGTTCACGTCCATCCACATCGAGGAATTCGAGGTGATGGCGCGCGACACGAAGCTCGGCCCTGAAGAGATCACGCGCGACATCCCGAACGTCTCGGAAGAGGCGCTGCGGAACATGGACGAGGCGGGTATCGTCTATATCGGCGCCGAGGTGCAGGCTGGCGACATCCTGGTCGGCAAGATCACGCCGAAGGGCGAAAGCCCGATGACGCCGGAGGAGAAGCTCCTCCGCGCCATCTTCGGCGAGAAGGCCTCCGATGTCCGCGACACCTCCCTGCGCGTGCCGCCTGGCGTGACGGGAACCGTCGTCGAGGTTCGCGTCTTCAACCGGCACGGCGTCGACAAGGACGAGCGCGCCCAGGCGATCGAGCGCGAAGAGATCGAGCGGCTCGCCAAGGACCGCGACGACGAGCAGGCGATCCTCGACCGCAACACCTATGCCCGGCTCGCGGAGATCCTCTCCGGCCAGACGGGCGTTGCGGGCCCGAAGGGCTTCAGGCGCGACACCGTGCTGACGCGCGAGGTCCTCAACGAGTATCCTCGCTCGCAGTGGTGGGCCTTTGCCGTTCTCGACGACAAGGTCATGGTGGAGCTGGAGGCGATCCAGAAGCAGTACGAGGAGTCGAAGAAGCGGCTTGAGCAGCGCTTCCTCGACAAGGTCGAGAAGCTGCAGCGCGGCGACGAACTCCCGCCCGGCGTCATGAAGATGGTCAAGGTCTTCGTGGCCGTTAAGCGGAAGATCCAGCCGGGCGACAAGATGGCCGGCCGCCACGGCAACAAGGGTGTCGTGTCGAAGATCGTCCCGATCGAAGACATGCCCTTCCTCGAGGACGGCACCCACGCCGACATCGTGCTGAACCCGCTCGGCGTGCCCTCGCGCATGAATGTCGGGCAGATCCTCGAGACGCATCTCGGCTGGGCGGCAGCCGGTCTCGGCCGGCAGGTTGCGCAGGCGGTGGATGCCTACCAGAAGAGCCAGGACGGCCAGACCCTCCGGGCGAAGCTGAAGGACATCTACGAGGACGGCGCGGACCTCGACTCCCTGTCGGACCAGGAGCTGGCGGAGATGAGCCAGAACCTGCGCCGCGGCGTGCCGATCGCGACCCCGGTCTTCGATGGCGCGAAGGAGTCGGACATCGAGCATCTCCTCGAAAAGGCCGGTCTCGACCGGTCCGGCCAGGTGACGCTCTATGACGGCCGCACCGGCGAGGCGTTCGATCGCAAGGTGACCGTCGGCTACATCTACATGCTGAAGCTGCACCACCTCGTGGACGACAAGATCCACGCCCGGTCGATCGGCCCGTACTCCCTCGTCACCCAGCAGCCGCTGGGTGGTAAGGCGCAGTTCGGCGGTCAGCGCTTTGGTGAGATGGAGGTCTGGGCGCTCGAGGCCTACGGCGCCGCCCACACGCTGCAGGAGATGCTCACGGTGAAGTCCGACGACGTCGCCGGCCGTACGAAGGTCTACGAGGCCATCGTGCGTGGCGACGACGCCTTCGAGTCCGGCATTCCGGAGAGCTTCAACGTGCTCGTCAAGGAGATGCGGTCGCTCGGCCTCAACGTGGAGCTCACCTCAGCGAAGCGTGCCGCCAACGAGCAGCTGCCGCCTGCGGAGGCGGCGGAATAGCCGGCGCGAGTTCCTGATGCGTCATCCCCGGGGTCGTCCCCGGGGGCCCTGAGCGGAAGCCACGCACTCGTCCGACCGAGGTGGCCGGGACAAGCCCGGCCATGACACCACAGAGTTTTTCAGACGCTTCGGCGTCCTCTCCGGCCGGCTAACCGTCGCACCGGAGTGATGAGGAGAAGATCATGAACCAAGAAGTCATGAATCTGTTCAACCAGGCGGCCCAGCCGCAGAGCTTCGACCAGATCAAGATTTCGATCTCGTCCCCGGAGAAGATCCTCTCCTGGTCGTACGGCGAGATCAAGAAGCCCGAGACGATCAACTACCGCACGTTCAAGCCGGAGCGGGACGGCTTGTTCTGCGCCCGCATCTTCGGGCCGATCAAGGACTACGAGTGCCTGTGCGGCAAGTACAAGCGGATGAAGTACAAGGGCGTCATCTGCGAGAAGTGCGGCGTCGAGGTGACCCTGGCGCGCGTTCGGCGCGACCGCATGGGGCATATCGAGCTCGCGGCGCCCGTCGCCCACATCTGGTTCCTGAAGTCGCTTCCCTCGCGGATCGGGCTGCTGCTCGACATGCCGCTGAAAGAGCTCGAGCGGATTCTCTACTTCGAATCCTACGTCGTCATCGAACCCGGCCTCACGCCGCTGAAGGACCGTCAGCTCCTCTCGGAGGACGAGTACCTGCGCGCGCAGGACGAGTACGGCCAGGATTCCTTCACGGCGCTGATCGGCGCCGAGGCCATCCGCAAGATCCTCCAGGACCTCGACCTGGAGAAGACCGCTGCTGACCTCCGGCATGAGATCTCGGTCACCACGTCCGAGCTGAAGCCGAAGAAGCTGATGAAGCGCCTCAAGATCATCGAGGCGTTCATGGAATCGGGCAACAAGCCCGAGTGGATGATCCTAACGGTCGTCCCGGTGATCCCGCCTGACCTTCGTCCGCTCGTGCCGCTGGACGGCGGCCGCTTCGCGACCTCCGACCTGAACGACCTCTACCGGCGCGTCATCAACCGCAACAACCGCCTGAAGCGGCTGATCGAGCTGCGCGCGCCGGACATCATCATCCGCAACGAGAAGCGGATGCTGCAGGAGGCCGTGGACGCGCTGTTCGACAATGGCCGGCGCGGCCGCGTCATCACGGGCGCCAACAAGCGCCCGCTGAAGTCGCTCGCCGACATGCTGAAGGGCAAGCAGGGCCGCTTCCGGCAGAACCTGCTCGGCAAGCGCGTCGACTACTCAGGCCGTTCGGTCATCGTCGTCGGTCCGGAGCTGAAGCTCCATCAGTGCGGGCTGCCGAAGAAGATGGCGCTCGAGCTGTTCAAGCCGTTCATCTACGCGCGGCTCGACGCCAAGGGCTTCTCGGCTACCGTGAAGCAGGCGAAGAAGCTCGTCGAGAAGGAGAAGCCGGAGGTCTGGGATATCCTGGACGAGGTGATCCGCGAGCACCCGGTGATGCTGAACCGGGCGCCGACGCTGCACCGTCTCGGCATCCAGGCCTTCGAGCCCGTCCTCATCGAGGGCAAGGCGATCCAGCTGCACCCGCTCGTCTGCGCGGCGTTCAACGCCGACTTCGACGGCGACCAGATGGCCGTGCACGTGCCGCTCTCGCTCGAGAGCCAGCTCGAGGCGCGCGTCCTGATGATGTCGACGAACAACATCCTGCACCCGGCCAACGGTCACCCGATCATCGTGCCGTCGCAGGACATCATTCTCGGCCTCTACTATCTGTCGATCGTCGCCGATGGCGCGCCCGGACAGGGCAAGGCCTTCGCTGACCTCGGCGAGATGGAGCATGCGCTCGAGGCGGGCGTCGTCCACCTCCACTCGAAGATCAAGTATCGCTGGACCGGCCTCGGCGAGGACGGCCAGGAGGTCACGAAGATCTACGACACCACGCCGGGCCGGGTGATCCTGTCCCGCGTCCTGCCGCGGCACAAGAAGGTCCCGTTCGACGTCGTGAACAAGCTCATGACGAAGCGCGAGATCTCCGGGATGATCGACGCCGTCTACCGCAATTGCGGGCAGAAGGAGACGGTCATCTTCTGCGATCGCATCATGGCGCTCGGCTTCCACCACGCGTTCAAGGCAGGCATCTCGTTCGGCAAGGACGACATGGTCGTGCCGGAGAACAAGTGGTCGATCGTCGAGGAGACCCGTACGCTCGCGAAGGACTACGAGCAGCAGTACCAGGACGGCCTGATCACGCAGGGCGAGAAGTACAACAAGGTCGTGGACGCCTGGGCGAAGTGCTCGGACCGTCTCGCGGCCGAGATGATGGCTCGCATCTCCTCCGTGCAGAAGGACGATTCCGGCCGCGACAAGCCGGTGAACTCCATCTTCATGATGAGCCACTCCGGCGCCCGTGGTTCGCCGGCCCAGATGAAGCAGCTCGCGGCGATGCGTGGCCTCATGGCCAAGCCGTCGGGTGAGATCATCGAGAGCCCGATCATCTCGAACTTCAAGGAAGGCCTCGACGTCCTCGAGTACTTCAACTCGACTCACGGCGCCCGAAAGGGTCTGGCCGACACCGCGCTGAAGACGGCGAACTCGGGTTACCTGACCCGCCGCCTCGTCGACGTGGCGCAGGACGCGGTCATCCGCGAACCCGATTGCGGCACCGAGAAGGGCATCCGCATGCGGGCGATCGTGGATGCGGGCCAGATCGTCGCCTCGCTTGCCTCGCGCATCCTGGGCCGTGCCACGGCCGAGGACCTCGTCGATCAGAACGGTGAGGTCATCGTCGCGACCGGTGAGATGATCGAGGAGAAGCACATCGACCGACTCGTCGCGGCCGGCATCCAGGAGGTGAAGATCCGTTCGGTGCTCGTCTGCGAGTCCAAGAACGGTGTCTGCGCCACCTGCTACGGGCGCGACCTCGCCCGTGGCACGCCCGTCAACATGGGCGAGGCCGTCGGCGTCATCGCGGCGCAGTCGATCGGCGAGCCTGGAACGCAGCTCACGATGCGGACCTTCCACATCGGTGGTGCGGCCCAGATCGCGGACCAGTCGTTCATCGAGTCGAACTTCGAGGGCACGGTTCACATCCGCAACCGGGCAGTCGCCCGGAACACGGATGGCGACCTGATCGCGGTCGGCCGGAACAACTCGGTGGTGATCGTCGGGCCGGACGGCGCAGAGCGCGCCGTGCACCGGATCCTCTACGGCGCGAAGCTTCGCGTCGACGAGGGCGACCAGGTGAAGCGCGGCCAGCGCATCGCCGAGTGGGACCCGTATACCCGTCCGATCATCACCGAAGTGGATGGCACGGTCGGCTACGAGGATCTCATCGACGGCCAGTCGATGACGGAGACCGCGGACGAGTCCACGGGTATCTCCAAGCGTCTCGTGATCGATTGGCGCGGGTCCTCCCGTACCTCCGATCTGCGGCCTGCGATGGTGGTGCTCGGGCCGGACGGCAAGCCGGCGAAGCTCTCGCGCGGTGGCGATGCCCGCTACCTCCTGCCGGTCGAGGCGATCATCGGCTACGATCCGGGCTCGAAGGTGAAGGCAGGCGACGTGCTCGCCCGTATCTCGACCGACTCGGCTCGCACCCGCGACATCACGGGCGGTCTGCCGCGCGTGGCGGAGCTGTTCGAGGCGCGCCGTCCGAAAGACGCGGCCGTCATCGCGGAGAAGTCCGGCACGATCCAGTTCGGCCGCGACTACAAGAACAAGCGTCGCCTGACGCTTGCGCCGCATGACGGTTCGGAGGCGGTCGAGTACCTGATCCCGAAGGGCAAGCACATCCACCTGCAGGATGGCGACCAGGTCGAGATCGGAGACTTCATCGTCGACGGCAACCCGGCCCCGCACGACATCCTGGCGATCAAGGGCGTGGAGGAGCTTGCTGCCTACCTCGTCAACGAGATCCAGGAGGTCTACCGGCTCCAGGGCGTGAACATCAACGACAAGCACATCGAGGTGATCGTCCGCCAGATGCTGCAGAAGGTGGAGATCACCGACGGCGGGGATTCCGACATCCTGGCCGGCGACCAGATCGACCGGCTGGAGCTGGAGGAGATCAACGAGAAGCTGATCGCCGAGAAGAAGAAGCCGGCCGAGGGGACCCCCGTCCTCCTCGGCATCACGAAGGCCTCGCTGCAGACGCGGTCCTTCATCTCGGCAGCGTCGTTCCAGGAGACGACCCGCGTCCTCACGGAGGCGGCCGTCAACGGAAAGGTGGACACGCTCGAGGGCCTGAAGGAGAACGTCATCGTCGGCTCGCTCATCCCGGCCGGAACCGGTGCCCTGAACGCACGGATCCGCCAGATCGCGCAGCGCCGCGACGACATGATCCTGGAGCAGCGGACCGCGGAGGCGCAGTCACGCGCAGCCGAGGCCGCCCGCGCCCTGGAAGAGTTCTCGCCCGCCGCCGAGTAGGGCAGAGCGCTGAACGGAAGCTTGGAAGGGCCGCCTTGTGCGGCCCTTTCCTTTTGTCATAGGTGACATGCCTCCAGGCCCGAGATGCCCAGGCGCGCACTGCGCGTTTTTGGTTGACGGGGGGCGAGTCGGGCATTAAGTAGCCCCCATCCGCAGCAGGCCGTAAGTGTCGCGAGTTGGTCCAGCAGGGCCGACCCATCGTACTTAAACGCTGTTGTCCCTATCGGTACTGACTGGCTCGCCGAGCCGGATGGTGGTGCAAGACCTTCCCGGGAAGCTGGGGCGGTCCTCTGCGTTCTCCAGCGACAGAGGTTCTCCTGAACCTGTGGCGCTTTTCTCGTTTGGGTGCGCCATCGGCAGGTCGGCGCCCCGGCATAGACGACCGCACGGGCGGTCTTCGACAAGAGGGCTACATGCCGACGATCAGCCAGCTGATCCGCAAGCCGCGGACAGCCCCGAAGACGCGAAACAAGGTTCCGGCGCTCGATGCGTGCCCGCAGAAGCGCGGTGTCTGCACCCGCGTTTATACGACGACCCCGAAGAAGCCGAACTCGGCTCTCCGTAAGGTCGCCAAGGTGCGTCTGACGAATGGCCATGAGGTCATCGGCTACATCCCGGGTGAGGGTCACAACCTGCAGGAACACTCGGTCGTGATGATCCGCGGCGGCCGCGTGAAGGATCTTCCGGGCGTTCGCTACCACATCCTCCGCGGTGTGCTCGACACGCAGGGCGTGAAGAACCGCAAGCAGCGCCGTTCGCTGTACGGCGCCAAGCGCCCGAAGTAGGTCGAGCGCCTTTGCGCTCATCCCTGGGTTTGGCCCGGGGATCTCGAATTTCTAGGCCCTTCGGGGCGACGCGGTCGGGGTGGGCCCGGCTGACGCTAACAAGATTTGACCGGAGCAGGACATGTCCCGCCGCCACAGCGCAGAGAAGCGCGAGATCATCCCGGACCCGAAGTTCGGCGACATCGTCGTGACCAAGTTCATGAACTCGATCATGTACGAGGGAAAGAAGTCGACGGCCGAGCGGATCGTCTATGGCGCGTTCGACATCGTCGAGAGCCGCACCCGCGCGCACCCGCTGGAGGTGTTCCGCGCCGCGCTCGACAACGTTGCGCCGGCTCTCGAGGTCCGGTCCCGCCGCGTCGGCGGCGCTACCTACCAGGTTCCGGTCGAGGTTCGGCCTGAGCGCCGTCAGGCCCTGGCGATCCGCTGGCTGATCCAGGCCGCGCGGGCTCGCAACGACAAGACCATGGTCGACCGCCTGTCGGCCGAACTCATCGACGCCGCCAACAATCGCGGCAACGCGGTGAAGAAGCGCGAAGACACGCACCGGATGGCCGAGGCCAACCGCGCCTTCTCGCATTACCGCTGGTAACGGCCGGACAGGCCAGGAGCAGATCATGCCTCGCACGCACGCGATCGAGGATTACCGCAATTTCGGCATCATGGCTCACATCGATGCCGGAAAGACGACGACGACCGAGCGGATCCTCTTCTATACGGGCAAGTCGCATAAGCTCGGTGAAGTCCATGAGGGCGCTGCCACCATGGACTGGATGGAGCAGGAGCAGGAGCGTGGCATCACGATCACGTCCGCTGCGACCACCTGCTTCTGGCGCGACAAGCGCCTGAACATCATCGACACCCCCGGGCACGTCGACTTCACGATCGAGGTCGAGCGTTCGCTGCGCGTGCTCGACGGCGCCGTGTGCGTGCTCGACGGCAACCAGGGCGTCGAGCCGCAGACGGAGACCGTCTGGCGCCAGGCCGACAAGTACGACGTGCCGCGCGTCGTGTTCGTCAACAAGATGGACAAGACCGGCGCCGACTTCTTCAAGTGCGTGAAGGACATCGTCGACCGCGTGGCGGGCAAGCCGGTGTGCCTGCAGCTGCCGATCGGATCCGAGTCGAACTTCCAGGGCGTTATCGACCTCATCAAGATGAAGGCGATCGTCTGGTCGGGCGAGGCGCTTGGCGCCAAGTTCGACGAGGTCGAGATCCCGGCCGACCTGCAGGACCAGGCCGCGGAATACCGCGCGAAGCTGGTCGAGGCAGCGGTCGAGATGGACGACGATGCCATGGTGGCGTATCTCGACGGGCAGGAGCCCGACGAGGCGACCATGCGTCGGCTCATCCGCACGGCCGTGCAGCGCCGCGCCTTCCACCCGGTGCTCTGCGGCTCCGCCTTCAAGAACAAGGGCGTTCAGCCGCTGCTCGACGCGGTCGTCGACTACCTGCCGTCGCCCGCCGATCGTGAGGCGATCAACGGCGAGGATCCGGCGACGGGCGAGCCGATGCTGCGCAAGCCGCTCGACAGCGAGCCCTTCTCCATGCTCGCCTTCAAGATCATGGACGACCCGTTCGTCGGGACGATCACGTTCTGCCGTGTCTATTCGGGCAAGGTGGAATCGGGTTCGAGCATCGTGAACTCGACGCGCGAGAAGAAGGAGCGCGTCGGCCGCATGCTCCTGATGCACGCGAACAATCGCGAGGACATCAAGGAGGCCTATGCGGGCGACATCGTCGCTCTCGCGGGGCTCAAGGACGTCCGCACCGGCGATACGCTCTGCGATCCGCTGAAACCCGTCATCCTGGAGCGCATGGAGTTCCCGGAGCCGGTCATCACGATCGCGATCGAGCCGAAGTCGAAGGGCGACCAGGAGCGTCTTGGCCTTGCGTTGGCGAAGCTCGCCGCCGAGGATCCGTCCTTCCGCGTCTCGACCGACCAGGAATCCGGCCAGACCATCCTCAAGGGGATGGGCGAGCTCCACCTGGACATCAAGGTCGACATCCTGAAGCGCACCTATAAGGTCGACGCGAATATCGGCGCCCCGCAGGTTGCCTATCGCGAGACGATCACGCGCCGCGGCGAGGTCGACTACACGCACAAGAAGCAGACGGGCGGCACGGGTCAGTTCGCCCGTGTGAAGCTGGTCGTCGAGCCGAACGAGCCCGGCGCTGGGTTCCAGTTCGAGTCGAAGATCGTTGGCGGCGCGGTGCCGAAGGAGTACATCCCGGGCGTCCAGAAGGGCCTCGAGTCGGTGATCGGTTCGGGCGTGATCGCCGGCTTCCCGGTCGTGGACGTCAAGGTCGAGCTGATCGACGGTGCCTTCCACGAGGTCGACTCCTCGGCTCTGGCGTTCGAGATCGCGGCCCGGGCGGCTCTGCGCGAGGCGCTGCAGAAATGCGGTTCGGTTCTGCTCGAGCCGATCATGAAGGTCGAGGTGGTGACGCCGGAGGACTACACCGGCTCCGTCATCGGCGACCTCAACTCCCGCCGTGGCCAGATCCAGGGTCAGGACATGCGCGGCAATGCGAACGTCATCAACGCCATGGTGCCGCTCGCCAACATGTTCGGCTACGTCAACAACTTGCGCTCGATGAGCCAGGGACGTGCGAACTACACGATGCAGTTCGACCATTACGAGCAGGTGCCGTCGAACGTGGCTGCCGAGGTTCAGGCGAAATACGCCTGATCCTCAGATCCCACTCGCGAACACGAAGGTAAGGTGCTGTCATGGCAAAAGAAAAGTTCTCCCGTAGCAAGCCTCACTGCAATATCGGCACGATCGGCCACGTCGATCACGGCAAGACCTCGCTGACGGCTGCGATCACGAAGGTCCTGGCGGAGTCGGGTGGCGCGACGTTCACGGCCTACGACCAGATCGATAAGGCTCCGGAGGAGAAGGCTCGCGGCATCACGATCTCGACGGCGCACGTCGAGTACGAGACCTCGAACCGCCACTATGCGCACGTCGACTGCCCCGGCCACGCCGACTACGTGAAGAACATGATCACGGGTGCCGCCCAGATGGACGGCGCGATCCTGGTCGTGTCCGCCGCGGACGGCCCGATGCCGCAGACCCGTGAGCACATCCTGCTCGCCCGGCAGGTCGGCGTGCCGGCGCTCGTGGTGTTCCTGAACAAGGTCGACATGGTCGACGATCCGGAGCTCCTCGACCTCGTCGAGCTCGAGGTTCGCGAGCTGCTGTCGAAGTACGAGTTCCCCGGCGACGACATCCCGATCACCAAGGGCTCGGCCCTGATGGCGCTCGAGGACAAGAACCCGGAGATCGGCCGTGACGCGGTTCTCGCGCTCATGAAGACCGTCGACGAGTACATCCCGCAGCCGGAGCGTCCGATCGACCTGCCGTTCCTCATGCCGATCGAGGACGTGTTCTCGATCTCCGGTCGCGGCACCGTCGTGACCGGCCGCGTCGAGCGTGGCATCGTGAAGGTCGGCGAGACCGTCGAGATCGTCGGCATCCGTCCGACCCAGACCACCACGGTCACCGGCGTCGAGATGTTCCGCAAGCTGCTCGATCAGGGCCAGGCTGGCGACAACGTCGGCGTGCTGCTCCGCGGCACGAAGCGTGAGGACGTCGAGCGCGGCCAGGTCGTCTGCAAGCCGGGTTCGGTGAAGCCGCACACGAAGTTCAAGGCTGAGGCGTACATCCTCACGAAGGAGGAGGGTGGTCGTCACACCCCGTTCTTCACGAACTACCGTCCGCAGTTCTACTTCCGCACCACGGACGTGACCGGCGTCTGCACGCTGCCGGAGGGCACCGAGATGGTGATGCCCGGCGACAACGTGACGATGGACGTGTCGCTGATCGTTCCGATCGCGATGGAAGAGAAGCTCCGCTTCGCCATCCGCGAGGGCGGCCGTACGGTCGGCGCCGGCGTCGTCGCCTCGATCGTCGAGTAAGCGGTCAAACCGCCAACCTGCCCGGGCTTCGGCCCGGGCAACCACCCCAAGCACGTGAAGTCGACCGTGGGTGACCGGATCAGGTCCGGTCACGGCGGGAGAAGAGATCGATGAACCAGAACATCCGCATCCGCCTCAAGGCGTTTGACCACCGCGTCCTCGACGCCTCGACCCGCGAGATCGTCTCGACGGCGAAGCGGACCGGCGCGCAGGTCCGCGGGCCCATCCCGCTGCCGACCCGGATCGAGCGCTTCACCGTGCTTCGTTCGCCCCACATCGACAAGAAGTCGCGCGAGCAGTTCGAGATGCGGACCCACAAGCGCGTTCTCGACATCGTCGATCCGACGCCGCAGACGGTCGATGCCCTCATGAAGCTCGACCTCGCCGCTGGCGTGGACGTGGAGATCAAGCTCTGAGCCTCGGGCTCTGAGCTTTCCAGAAGCGCCTTTTAGGATCAGGTCCATGCGCTCAGGCGTCATTGCCCAGAAGCTCGGAATGACCCGCATCTTCACGGATGCCGGGGAGCACATTCCGGTCACCGTGCTGAAGCTCGACCAGTGCCAGGTCGTGGCTCATCGCACGAAGGAAAAGAACGGCTACACGGCCCTTCAGCTCGGCATTGGCCGCGCGAAGGTGAAGAACGTGTCGAAGGCGGAGCGTGGCCGTTTCGCCGTCGCCCAGGTCGAGCCGAAGCAGAAGCTCGCCGAGTTCCGCGTGTCCGAGGACGCGCTGATCCCGGTCGGTGCCGAGATCACGGCCGACCACTTCGTGCCTGGCCAGTTCGTGGATGTCACCGGCACCACGACCGGTAAGGGCTTCGCGGGCGGCATGAAGCGCTGGAACTTCGGTGGTCTCCGGGCCTCGCACGGCGTGTCGATCTCCCACCGCTCGATCGGTGGTACCGGCGGCCGTCAGGATCCCGGCAAGACCTTCAAGAACAAGAAGATGCCGGGCCATCTCGGTGTCGAGCGGGTCACGACCCAGAACCTGCGCGTCGTCCGTACGGACGTCGAGCGGGGCCTTATCCTGGTCGAGGGCGCGGTCCCCGGCCATGCGGGCGGCTGGATCTACATCAAGGACGCCGTGAAGCGGAAAGCCCCGGCCGACCTGCCGATGCCGGGCAAGTTCCGGACCGCGGGTGATGGTGCGGCTGCGGCTGAGGCTGCTCCGGCCGAGGAGAACGCGTGATGCAGTTCGAAGTGAAGACCTTCGCCGGCGATACGGCCGGCTCGGTCGAGCTCGATGACGCGATCTTCGGTCTCGAGCCTCGCGCCGACATCCTTGCCCGGATGGTGCGCTGGCAGCTCGCCAAGCGCCGGGCCGGTACCCACGCGGTAAAGAACCGTGCGGAGATCGCCCGGACCGGCAAGAAGATGTACAAGCAGAAGGGCACCGGCAATGCCCGCCACGGCTCGGCCCGCGTGCCGCAGTTCCGGGGTGGCGGCCGCGCCTTCGGGCCTCAGGTCCGCTCGCACGAGCACGACCTGCCGAAGAAGGTGCGTGCGCTTGCGCTTCGCCATGCTCTGTCGACCAAGGCCAAGGACCAGACGCTGATCGTCGTGGACGATGCGCGGCTGGATGCGCCGAAGACGAAGGAGCTGAAGGACCAGTTCGGCAAGCTCGGGCTCGGCTCGGCGCTCATCATTGCGGGTGCGGAGGTCGATACCAACTTCGGTCTGGCGGCCCGCAACCTGCCGAACATCGACGTCCTGCCCATTCAGGGCATCAACGTGTACGACATCCTGCGGCGCGACACGCTCGTGCTGACCAGGGCGGCCGTCGACGCGCTGGAGGCGCGCTTCAAATGAATCCGGATCCGCGCCATTACGACGTGATCGTGAGCCCGGTCATCACCGAGAAGGCCACGAATCTCTCTGAGCTGAACAAGGTTGTCTTCCGGGTCGCCCCGGATGCGACCAAGCCCCAGATCAAGGAGGCGGTCGAACGCCTCTTCGAGGTCAAGGTCCTGGCGGTGAATACGCTCGTGACCAAGGGCAAGGAAAAGGTCTTCCGCGGCCGCAAAGGCCGGCGTTCGGACGTCAAGAAGGCGATTGTGACCCTCGCGCAGGGCCAGTCGATCGACGTGACGACCGGGCTCTGAGCGGCAGGTAGAGAACCATGGCACTCAAGACTTTCAAGCCGGTCACGCCTGGCCTTCGCCAGCTCGTGATCGTCGACCGGAGCGAGCTCTACAAGGGCAAGCCCGTCAAGTCGCTGACCGAGGGGAAGCACTCCAAGGGCGGCCGGAACAACCATGGCCGGGTGACGGTCCGGTTCCGTGGTGGTGGTCACAAGCAGACCTACCGCTACGTGGACTTCAAGCGTCGCTCGCACGCGAACGAAGCGGCTGCGGTCGAGCGGATCGAGTACGATCCGAACCGCACGGCCTTCATCGCGCTGATCCGCTACCCGGATGGCGAGCAGTCCTACATCCTGGCGCCGCAGCGCCTGGCGGTGGGCGACTCGGTGATGTCGGGCGAGCAGGTCGACATCAAGCCCGGCAACGCGATGCCTCTGGCGAACATGCCGGTCGGCACGATCGTGCACAACGTCGAGCTGAAGATCGGCCGCGGCGGCGCCATGGCCCGTTCGGCTGGCACCTACGCGCAGATCGTTGGCCGCGACCAGGGCTACGTCACGGTTCGCCTGAACTCGGGCGAGCAGCGCCTGGTGCATGGCCAGTGCTTCGCGACGGTCGGCGCCGTGTCGAATCCGGACCACATGAACACCTCGATCGGCAAGGCCGGTCGCAGCCGGTGGCTTGGCCAGCGTCCGCATAACCGCGGCGTCACCATGAACCCGATCGACCACCCGCACGGTGGTGGTGAGGGCCGTACGTCGGGTGGTCGCCACCCGGTGACCCCGTGGGGCGTGCCGACCAAGGGCAAGAAGACGCGCTCCAACAAGCGCACGGACCGGTTCATCGTGACCAGCCGTCATAACCGCAAGAAGAAGGGCTGAGGCGCGCCATGGCACGCTCGATCTGGAAGGGGCCGTTTGTCGACGGCTACCTGCTGAAGAAGGCCGACGCCGCTCGCAGCTCGGGCGGCCGTAACGAAGTGATCAAGATCTGGAGCCGCCGCTCCACGATCCTGCCGCACTTCGTGGGTTTGACCTTCGGCGTCTACAACGGACGCAAGCACATCCCGGTCTACGTCTCCGAGGAGATGGTGGGCCACAAGTTCGGTGAGTTCTCGCCGACCCGCACCTTCAACGGCCATGCGGCCGACAAGAAGGCTAAGAGGCGCTGATATGGGCAAGGCCGCAACTCCGCGCGCGCTGCCGGACAACGAGGCGAAAGCCGTTCTCCGCATGCTTCGCGTGTCGCCGCAGAAGCTGAACCTCGTTGCCCAGCTCATCCGGGGCAAGAAGGCCTCGGCTGCGCTCGCGGATCTCGAATTCTCCCGCAAGCGGATCGCCAAGGAGGTGCGCAAGTGCCTCGAGAGCGCAATCGCGAATGCCGAGAACAACCACGACCTCGACGTCGACGATCTCGTCGTCAAGGAGGCGTTCGTCGGCAAGGCGCTCGTGCTGAAGCGCTTCCATGCCCGGGCCCGCGGACGCGGCGCGCGCATCCTGAAACCCTTCTCGAACCTCACCATCGTGGTTCGTGAAGTCCAAGCCGAAGCGGCCTGAGGTCAACCCATGGGTCAGAAAGTCAATCCGGTCGGGCTGCGGCTCGGCATCAACCGGACCTGGGACTCGCGCTGGTACGCCGGCAAGGGCGAGTACGCCCGCCTCATGCATGAGGACATGGCGATCCGCGAGGCGCTCACGAAGCAGCTGAAGCAGGCGGCGGTCTCGAAGATCGTGATCGAGCGCCCGCACCGGAAGTGCCGCGTGACCATCCACTCCGCCCGCCCGGGCGTCGTGATCGGCAAGAAGGGCGCCGATATCGACAAGCTGCGCAAGCTCGTCGGGTCGATGACCAAGGCCGAGGTGGCGATCAACATCGTCGAGGTGCGCAAGCCCGAGATCGACGCGACGCTCGTCGCCGAGTCGATCGCGCAGCAGCTCGAGCGCCGGGTCGCCTTCCGTCGCGCCATGAAGCGCGCCGTGCAGTCGGCGATGCGGCTTGGTGCCCAGGGCATCCGGATCAACTGCTCCGGCCGCCTCGGCGGCGCCGAGATCGCCCGCATGGAATGGTACCGCGAGGGCCGCGTTCCGCTGCACACGCTGCGTGCCGATGTCGATTACGGGGTCGCGACCGCGTTCACGACCTACGGCACCTGCGGGATCAAGGTCTGGATCTGCAAGGGCGAGATCCTGGAGCACGATCCGATGGCGCAGGATAAGCGCATGAACGAGGAAGCGGGCAGCCGTTCCACCGGTCGTCGCGCGGCCGAGCAGGCGGCGTAAGCCGGACGGCTCGGGAAAGGTTCAAGAGCGATGTTGCAACCGAAGAAGACGAAGTTCCGTCGTCAGTTCAAGGGACGCATTCATGGCGTCGCGAAGGGCGGCACGGACTTGAATTTCGGCCAGTTCGGCCTCAAGTGCCTGGAGCCGGAGCGTGTGAACGCGCGTGAGATCGAGGCGGCTCGCCGCGCGATCACCCGCGAGATGAAGCGCCAGGGCCGCGTGTGGATCCGCATCTTCCCGGACGTGCCGGTTTCCAAGAAGCCGACCGAAGTCCGCATGGGTAAGGGCAAGGGCGCGGTCGAGTTCTGGGCCGCTCGCGTGAAGCCGGGCCGGATCATGTTCGAAATCGACGGCGTGTCTGAGGAGATCGCCCGCGAGGCGCTCCGTCTCGGCGCTGCGAAGCTGTCGGTGCGCACGCGCTTCGTGCAGCGCATCGCCGAGTGAGGATGAGATGAAGACGAAGCAGCGCTTCGGCGACCTCCAGCGGATGTCGGCCGATCAGCTCCAGGACGAGCTCCTCTCGCTCAAGAAGGAGCAGTTCAATCTGCGCTTCCAGCGGGCTACGGGCCAGCTCGAGAACACCTCGCGGGTGCGTGTCGTCCGTCGCGACATCGCCCGCATCAAGACGCTGCAGAGCCGGCAGCGCGCGGCCGCGCAGGCCTGAGGAGAGATCTATGCCAAAGCGCGTGCTGCAGGGCGTTGTCGTCAGCGACAAGGGCGAGAAGACGATCGTGGTGAAGGTGGAGCGTCGCTTCACGCACCCGGTCCTCAAGAAGACCGTTCGCCGGACGAAGAACTATCACGCCCACGACGAGAACAACGTCGCGAAGGTCGGCCAGACGGTCCTCATCGAGGAGTCGCGGCCGTTCTCGAAGACGAAGACCTGGAAGCTCGTCGAGGGCGAAGGGGCTGGCGGATCGGTCGGCGGTGTTGTATCGAGCGTCGTCGAGGGCGTCGCGGGCGCCGTCGACAAGGTGAAGTCGGCCGTCGGTCTCTCCTGAGAGACCCGCTTCGCGCCGCATCACGACGCGGCATCGAGCCAGGCAGATTGGATTTGGCGACCATCACCGCAGGTGGTGGTCGTTCGGTGCTTGAAGAAAGGTTTCGGGACCTGGCCTGAGGGCAGGGTGCCGGATGACGCAAGGGCAGGGGACCAAGATCCCCGTCGGCCGTAGTCTGGCGTGAGCCGGAAACCGACCGAGACAGAGAGAGGTTCTGATCGATGATCCAGATGCAGACGAATCTGGACGTCGCCGACAATTCCGGTGCGCGTCGCGTGATGTGCATCAAGGTGCTCGGCGGCTCGAAGCGCAAATATGCCGGCGTTGGCGACATCATCGTCGTCTCCGTCAAGGAGGCGATCCCGCGCGGCCGCGTGAAGAAGGGCGACGTCATGAAGGCGGTCGTCGTTCGGACCGCGAAGGACATCCGTCGTCCGGACGGCTCGGTGATCCGCTTCGACCGCAACGCTGCGGTCCTCATCAACAACCAGAAGGAGCCGGTCGGCACCCGTATCTTCGGACCGGTCCCGCGCGAGCTCCGCGCCAAGAACCACATGAAGATCATCTCGCTGGCGCCGGAGGTGCTGTGATGGCCGCCAAGATCAAGAAGGGCGACCGCGTCGTCGTTCTGACCGGCCGCGACTCGGGTCGCACCGGCGAAGTCGTGCAGGTCATGCCGAAGGACGAGAAGGCGCTCGTGCGCGGCGTGAACATGGTGAAGCGTCACCAGAAGCAGTCGATGAACCAGGAGGGCGGCATCATCTCCAAGGAGGCGCCGATCCACCTGTCGAACCTCGCTGTCGCCGATCCGAAGGACGGCAAGCCCACCCGGGTTGGCTTCCGCGTCCTCGATGACGGCCGGAAGGTGCGGTTCGCTAAGCGGTCCGGAGATTTGATCGATGCCTAAGTCCCCCAAGAAGCCGGCCGAGGCGGCCCCGGCCGGGAACGGCGCGGACGGTGCCTACCTGCCGCGGCTCCGCCAGCATTACGACGAGGTCGTGCGGGCGAAGCTCATCGAGGAGTTCGGCTACAAGAACCCGATGCAGGTTCCGAAGCTCGACAAGATCGTCCTGAACATGGGCGTCGGCGAGTCGACGGCCGATTCGAAGAAGGCGTCCGTTGCGGCTGCCGATCTCGCGCTGATCGCCGGTCAGAAGCCGGTCGTCACACGCGCCCGGAAGGCGATCGCGACCTTCAAGGTCCGCGAGAACATGCCGATCGGCGCGAAGGTCACCCTGCGCCGCGCGCGGATGTACGAGTTCCTTGACCGCCTGGTCACGATCGCGCTGCCGCGCGTCCGCGACTTCCGCGGCCTGAACCCGCGCTCCTTCGACGGGCGGGGCAACTACGCTCTCGGCATCAAGGAGCACCTGGTGTTCCCTGAGATCAACTACGACAAGGCCGAGCAGATCTGGGGCATGGACGTGATCATCACGACTACGGCCCAGACCGACGACGAGGCGCGCGCGCTCCTCAAGCACTTCAACTTCCCGTTCCGGCAGTGAGAACGCCTGCCCAGCAGGCGGATCTCAGACGCGGACACCGGAGATAGACTACATGGCCAAGAAGAGTTCGATCGAGAAGAACAAGGCTCGCAGGAAGCTGGTCGATCGGTTCGCGAACAAGCGCAAGGAACTCCTTGCCGTCGCGAACGACCAGACCCGGCAGATGGAGGAGCGCTTCGAGGCGCGCCTCAAGCTCGCCGAGCTGCCGCGCAACGCGAACCCGACCCGCATCCGCAATCGGTGCGAAGTCACGGGGCGGCCGCGCGCCTATTACCGCAAGCTCGGCATGTCGCGCATCGCGCTGCGTGAGCTTGGTTCCCAGGGCCTGATCCCGGGCCTCGTCAAGTCGAGCTGGTAAGGAGGCGCGACCATGTCGATGACCGATCCGCTCGGCGATATGCTGACCCGCATCCGGAATGCGCAGATGCGTCGCCGGAGCACCGTTCAGACCCCCGGCTCGCGTCTGCGCGCCAACGTTCTCGATGTGCTGAAGTCCGAAGGCTACATCCGCGATTACTCCACCGCGGATTACGGCAACGGCCGGACTGAGTTCACGATCGAGCTGAAGTACTACGAGGGCGAGCCTGTGATCCGCCGGATCCAGCGCGTCTCGAAGCCCGGCCGTCGCGTCTATGCGTCGGTCGACACCATGCCGCGCGTCGCAGACGGGCTCGGCGTCGTGATCATGTCGACCCCGCAGGGCGTCATGGCGGATCACGAGGCGCGCGAGAAGAACGTCGGCGGCGAAGTGCTCTGCCAGGTCTTCTAAGGCCGGCGGATCAGGACAGGGAAACGACGATGTCTCGTGTAGGCAAGAAGCCGGTCCCGGTTCCGTCGGGCGTGACCGCCACGGTGACCGGGCAGCTGGTGAAGGTGAAGGGCCAGAAGGGCGAGCTGTCCTTCACGGTTCCGGACAAGGTCTCCGTCGTCATGGAAGACGGGGCCGTCAAGGTTGATCCTCGTGATCAGTCGAAGGAAGCGCGTTCGCTTTGGGGCACCTCGCGTGCCCAGGTCGCGGTCCTGATGGAAGGCGTGAGCAAGGGCTTCGAGAAGAAGCTCGAGATCAACGGCGTCGGTTATCGCGCCGCGATGGCCGGCAAGATGCTGAAGCTGTCGCTCGGCTACAGCCACGATGTCGATTACGAGGTGCCGGCTGGTCTCACGATCACCACGCCTCGTCCGACGGAAATCGTGATCGCCGGGATCGACAAGCAGAAGGTCGGCCAGGCCGCTGCTGAGATCCGCGACTTCCGCGGTCCCGAGCCCTACAAGGGCAAGGGCGTGAAGTACGCGAACGAGTTCATCTTCCGCAAGGAAGGCAAGAAGAAGTAGGACTGGACATGGCTACGAAGCAGAGCGTCGAAGAGCGACGCAAGGCGCGTGTCCGGCGCGCGATCCGGAAGGCTGCGAACGGGCGCCCGCGCCTGTCCGTGTTCCGTTCGTCGAAGCAGATCTACGCTCAGATCATCGACGACGAGCGCGGTCACACGATCGCTGCGGCGTCCTCTCTCGAGAAGGACGTCAAGGGCCGGCTCAAGACGGGCGCGACCGTCGAGGCGGCTCGCGAGATCGGCAAGCTGGTCGCGGAGCGCGCGGTCCAGGCTGGGATCAAGCAGGTCATCTTCGACCGGTCCGGCTACCTCTACCACGGGCGCGTCAAGGCTCTTGCCGACGCCGCTCGCGAGGGTGGGCTGGACTTCTAAGGGCAGGCACGCCGGCGGGCCTCTTTTACGAACGTCAAGCGAGCGGGCCGCCGCCCGCGTTGAGTTCAGACGGGATTACATATGGCTAGAGAACCTTCATCGGGCGGGCGCCCGCATCGGGAGCGCCGCTCCGACCGGAACGAGCGCGAAGAGCGGGATTCCGAGTTCGTCGACAAACTCGTCCACATCAACCGCGTCGCCAAGGTGGTGAAGGGTGGACGTCGCTTCGGCTTCGCTGCGCTCGTCGTCGTCGGCGACCAGAAGGGCCGCGTCGGCTTCGGCCATGGCAAGGCGCGCGAGGTGCCCGAGGCGATCCGTAAGGCAACGGAAGCTGCGAAGCGCGGTCTCATCCGCGTGCCGCTGCGCGAGGGCCGGACGCTGCACCACGACGTGAACGGCCGTTGGGGCGCCGGCAAGGTGATCCTCCGCGCTGCTCCGCAGGGCACGGGCATCATCGCAGGCGGCCCGATGCGCGCCGTCTTCGAGACGCTCGGCATGCAGGACGTCGTTGCGAAGTCCCTCGGCTCGTCGAACCCGTACAACCTGGTTCGCGCCACCTTCAGCGCGCTGAAGAACGAGGACAGCCCGCGCTCCGTCGCGGCTCGCCGCAACCTCAAGGTTTCCACCCTCCAGTCCCGCCGCCGCGATGCCGACCTTTCGGACGGCGCTGGCGCGGATTCCTGATAGGGGGACATCATGGCTGACCAGAAGGGGACCGTGACGGTCCAGCAGATCGGTTCGCCGATCCGCCGCGAGGGCAAGCAGCGTCAGACGCTGATTGGCCTCGGCCTCAACAAGCTGCATCGCACGTCGACGCTGCCCGACAACCCCTCGACGCGGGGAATGATCGAGGCCGTCAAGCACCTCGTGCGCGTCGTCCCGGCTTCGGGCGAGCGGTGAGGAGACGACCATGAGACTGAACGAGATTCGCGACAACGAAGGCGCGACCAAGAACCGGATGCGCGTCGGTCGGGGCATTGGCTCCGGCAAGGGCAAGACCGGCGGACGCGGGGTGAAGGGTCAGAAGGCCCGCACCGGCGTGTCCATCAAGGGGTTCGAGGGCGGCCAGATGCCGCTGCATCGGCGTCTGCCGAAGCGCGGCTTCAACCCGCCGAACCAGCGGCAGCTCAACGAGGTCAACCTCGGCCGCATCCAGACTGCGGTCGATGCCGGCAAGCTCGACGCGTCCGCTCCCGTGACCGTCGAGACGCTGGTCGCGGCCGGCGTGCTGTCGAAGCCGCGGGATGGCGTGAAGATCCTCGGCTCGGGCGAGCTGAGTGCCAAGCTGACGTTCCAGGTTGCGGGCGCGTCGAAGTCGGCGCTCGAGGCCATCGAACGTGCCGGCGGTTCCGTCACCGTTCTGGGTGGCAGCGACGAGGCGACGGCCTAAAGCCGCGGCTCCCAAGACTTGAGATGAGCCGGCCCGTGCGCCAGATACGGGCCGGCCTCTCTGCGACCCTCATGCGGTCGCCTCAGGATTGAAGATATGGCATCGGCCGCCGAGCAGCTCGCCTCCAACATCAACTTCGGTGCGATCGCCAAAGCCGAAGAGCTGAAGAAGCGCATTTGGTTCACGCTCGGCGCGCTCATCATCTTCCGCCTGGGCACCTATGTGCCGCTTCCGGGGATCGATACGGAAGCGCTTCGCCAGAGCTTCCAGCAGGCCTCGGGCGGCGTGCTCGGCCTCTTCAACATGTTCTCGGGCGGCGCCGTCGAGCGCATGGCGATCTTCGCCCTGAACATCATGCCGTACATCTCGGCATCGATCATCGTGCAGCTCCTCACCTCCGTCGTGCCCTCGCTCGAGGCGCTGAAGAAGGAAGGCGAGTCGGGCCGCAAGGTCATCAACCAGTACACGCGCTACATCACGGTCGTGCTGGCTCTGTTCCAGTCCTGGGGCATCGCGGTTGGCCTGCAGAGCTCCGGCAACATCGTCCAGGAGCCGGGCCCCTTCTTCCTCGTCTCGACGGTGATCACGCTTACGGGCGGGACGCTGTTCCTGATGTGGCTCGGTGAGCAGATCACGAGCCGCGGCATCGGCAACGGGTCGTCGCTGATCATCTTCGCGGGCATCGTGGCGCATCTGCCGTCTGCGATCGCCGGCACGCTGGAGCTCGGCCGTCAGGGCGCGATCTCGACCGCGCTCATCCTTGGCGTGATCGTCATGGCGGTCGCCGTGGTCTTCTTCATCGTGTTCATGGAGCGGGCCCAGCGCCGGCTGCTGATCAACTATCCGAAGCGCCAGGTCGGGAACCGCATGTACGAGGGGCAGACCTCGTTCCTGCCGCTCAAGCTCAACACCTCGGGCGTCATCCCGCCGATCTTCGCGTCGTCGCTGCTGCTCCTGCCGGCGACCTTCGCGAGCTTCACGGCCGATACGAGCGGCACCGGCATCATCTCGACGCTGGCCACCTTCCTGGGTCACGGCCGCCCGGCCTATATGGCGCTCTACGCCGCGCTCATCATCTTCTTCGCCTTTTTCTACACGGCGGTCGTGTTCAATCCGCAGGAGACGGCGGACAACCTGAAGAAGCATGGTGGCTTCATACCGGGCATCCGGCCGGGCGAGCGCACGGCGGAGTACATCGACTACGTGCTGACCCGCATCACGGTGATCGGCGCGGCGTACCTGACGGTGATCTGCCTCCTGCCCGAACTGCTTGTGTCATATGCGGCTTTGCCCTTCTATTTCGGTGGCACCTCGCTGCTCATCGTGGTTTCGGTAACGATGGACACGGTGGCGCAGGTCCACGGGCATCTGCTGGCGCACCAGTATGAGGGCCTCGTGAAGAAGTCGAAGCTCAAGGGCGCTCGCCGCCGCTAGGCAATTGCATCCGGAAGGATGCTGAAGAGGAGGGGCGGGGGCTCCGATGAGATTGATCCTTCTCGGCCCGCCCGGTGCAGGCAAAGGAACCCAGTCGGCACGCATCGTGGAGCAGCACGGCCTGCCGCAGCTATCGACAGGGGACATGCTGCGGGCGGCCGTGGCTGCAGGCACCCCCGTCGGTCTGAAGGCCAAGGACGTGATGGCGTCGGGGGGCCTGGTTTCGGACGAGATCGTGGTCGGCATCGTGGCCGACCGGATCGAGGAACCGGACGCCCGGGGCGGGTTCATCCTCGACGGCTTTCCCCGGACCGTGCCCCAGGCGGAGGCGCTGGACCGCATGCTGGCGGAGAAGGGCATCGGCCTGGATGCGGTCATCGAGCTGAAGGTCGACGAGAACGCGCTCGTCGATCGGATCGCGAAGCGCGTCGCCGACACGCTCGCGCGGGGCGAGCCGGTCCGGAAGGACGACAATCCCGAAGCGTTCAAGACCCGTCTCGTCGCATATCGCGAGCTGACCGCTCCTCTGTCGGAGTATTACGCCAAGAAGGGCCTGCTCCGTGTGCTGGACGGGATGCAGCCGATCGACCAGGTGACGGCCGAGATCGCGCGGATTCTCCAGCCACAGCCCGCTTGACGTAATCCTGGCACGCGTCACACTGGCCTGAAGAATGGTCGGAGTGGCGTTATGGTCCGCGTGCTTGGGCTGTGTCTTCCGCTGCTGTTCCTTGCAAGCTGCCAGCTCGGGCCGACGGAGACGGTCACTAGCCGATTCGACTCCCGTTCAGCCGAATACATCCGCAAGAGCGGAACGGGCCGGATAGACGGCCAGGCTTTTCTCAAGAGAGACTATGGGCGCGTAGTAACGGCGGCCGGCGAGCGGGTGTTCCTCATCCCGGCGACCGCCTATGCCGTCGAACGCTTCGACCGGATGTTTGGGGGCGAGCGCCGATCCTACTTCGGCAACGCTGTCGACGAGCCGCCGCCGGAATACCTGGAGTACAGACGGGAGACGAAGGTCGACATGGGTGGACGCTTCGCCTTCGACAACCTTGCGGCAGGCCGCTACATCGTCGCCACGCGCGTCTTCTGGACGGAGCCCAAGTCGTTCTTCACGCATGGCGGCGCCATGTACGAGGTGGTCGACGTGATGGAAGGCGAGACGACGATGGCGATCGTCTCTGGAAAATAGCTGGTCGCCAGGAGCCCGCGGTCTTGGCTGGGCTGTTCCCTCAGGCGATCGCTTTCGCCCGGGGGCGGGCAGCAAAGGGTAGGGCATCCTCCGGCAGTGAGCTTCCGATCGCAGCCCCGATGAGGACGATCACCGGGACGCGCTCCGGGAGGTCGATCCCTTTCCGTAGTCCGGCGAGATCGGAACGCATCACGAGCTGATCCGCGCGGGAGACATTGGCCAGGGCTGCAACGGGAGTAGCGGCCGGGAGCCCCTCCGCGATCAGGCGATCCGCCAGGGCGGCAGAGGTGCGGCGCCCCATATAGACTACCAATGTCGCGTTCGGATCTGCGAGCTTCCGGAAGTCGAGGTTGGACGGCAGGGCGCCGTGGCGGTCGTGCCCGGTGACGAAATGCAGGCTCTGTGCGTGGTCGCGGTGCGTGAGCGACAGGTTGAGGGAGGCCGCCGCGGCGCTCGCCGTCGTCACGCCGGGCACGATGCGCACCGGGACGCCGGCCTCGCGGCAGGCCGCGACTTCCTCACCGCTGCGGCCGAACACGGCCGGATCGCCGCCCTTCAGCCTGACGACGCGCTCGCCTGCCAGGGCCAGGTCCACGATCAGGGACGAGATATCCTCCTGCCGGCAGGCGGCCCCGTGCCCTTCCTTGCCGACATGGACCCGGCGCGCCTCGCGGCGCGCCAGTTCCAGCACGCCGGGCGTGACCAGCCTATCGTAGACGATGACGTCCGCTGCCTGGAGCTCGCGCATGGCCTTTAGTGTCAGCAGTTCCGGATCGCCCGGTCCGGCTCCGACGATCACCACCTCGCCGATCCGTCCCTCGCGGCTCGTCCCGGCGATCGATCCGGCGAGCCGCTCGAGCTCGGCCGGCAGCCGGCCGTCCGGGATGTTCGCCCGGAAGGCGCGGTCAACGAACGCTTCCCAGAAGAGTCGGCGGTCGGTGCGGCTCGGCAGGCGAACTCGGAGCCGCTCGCGAAATCCCTTTGCGGCGGCCGCCCAGGCGGCCAGCGAGCCGGGGAGGACGGCTTCGATACGGCGGCGGATCGCCTGGCCGAGAACCGGGGCGGCGCCGTCCGTCATGATGCCGATCACCACGGGCGAGCGGTTGACGATGGTGCCGAACTGGAAGTCGCAGAAGGCCGGATTGTCGATGACGTTGACGAGGAGGCCCCGAGCATGCGCGGCCTCGCGAAGGCGGGCTGCCTGCCCGGCATCCTCCTCGTCGGCCACCACGAGCGCCGCGCCGTCGAGATCTTCGGGCCGCCATTCGCGGCGGTGAAGCGCGATCGCGCCGTCGCTCGTCGCCGCGAGCGCCGCGAGATCCTCATGCGGCTCGGGCGCGACGATGTCGAGCCGCGCTCCCGCCGCCGCGAGAAGCTCGGCCTTCCAGACCACCGGCTCCCCGCCGCCGACCAGCAGGACGCGCCGGCCTGCGAGGTCGAGAAAGATCGGCAGCTTCGCCAGCGGGGCGAGCCGGCGCGGGCGCGTCTCCGCGGGAGCGAGGGTCGGAGTCATCGGGCTGCTCCGGGGCGGACGGCAGATGGACGAGTCCCGGTTGCGCAACCTGCGCGGCGAGCCATAATATAGCTATGAACAAGACGCTGATCTTCGCGTCCGCGCCCGACGGCTTCTTTTTCAAGCTCCCGGAAGCGGTGCGGGAGTCGCTCACTCGAAAGCTCTATCTGTACGGGCTGACCGGGCAGGGCGATGTGAAGCGCCTGTCGGGAGTGGACGCGCTCCGGCTGCGCGACGGCGACTACCGCGTGATCTTCAAGGAGACGCCGGACGGGCTGCTGATCCTGGCGGCTGGTCACCGGCGAGACATCTACCGCTGACGAGGAGGCGACAGCATGAAGCCGCAGCTCATCCGAACGGACCTCGGAGAGGAACTCGTGGTGCTCACGCATAGGGAGTACCTGGCTCTGCGTGCGCGCGCCGGCGAGGAGGACGCCGAGGACGAAATGGCTGGCCTGATCGCGGCCGAGCGGCTGCGGGACCTCGATGAGGGCCGCGACGTCGTCCTGCCCGAATGGTTCTGCGACGCGGCCGCGAAGGGCGAGGGAAGCGTCCTGAGAGGGCTGCGGAAATCGCGCGCCCTGTCTCAGGCCCAGGTGGCAACGAAGGCCGGCATCACACAGGGCTACTACAGCGACGTGGAGCGCGGCGCCGCGATCCCGACCCTCGATGTGCTCGATCGGATCTCCGCGGCGCTCGACCTCGACCCGCAATGGCTGCGCCGTCTCGAGCGGAACCGGGTGGCGGCGGCGTAGCGGCTTCACGCGGCGGCCCTTTGCGGCCCGAGATCGTCGTGGAAGCTGCGGCCGGCTTCGGTCCTGGCGACGAAGCCCGCTCGGGTGACGAAGTCGCCGAAGCGCTCGCCGTCTGTCCGCTCCTTCGCATAGGCCGCGAAGAGCGGATCGAGCGCCGCGGTGATCGCGGCCTCGTCGGCATCGTCGAGATAGAGCTTCGAGAGCCGCGAGCCGTCGAAGGCGGCGCCGAGATAGAGATTGTAGCGGCCCGGCCCCTTACCGACGAGGCCGATCTCGGCGATGTAAGGCCGGGCGCAGCCGTTCGGGCATCCGGTCATCCGGATGGTGATCTCGTCCTCGACGAGGCCGTGCGCCGCGAGGCGCTCCTCCAGGATCGTCACCAAGCTTGGCAGGTAGCGCTCGCTTTCGGCCAGCGCGAGGCCGCAGGTCGGAAGCGCCACGCAGGCCATGGCGTTCCGGCGCAGCGCGCCCGTGTGCGACGTGAGGCCGAACTCGGCGACGAGGGCGTCGATCTCGGCGCGCTTCTCGGGCGCGACATTCGCCACGATGACGTTCTGGTTCGCGGTCAGCCGGAACTCGCCCTCGTGCAACTCGGCGATGCGCCGGAGCCCCGAGAGGAGCTGCGGCCCACCTGGGATGTCGCGGATGCGGCCGTTCTCGATGAATAGGGTCAGGTGCCGGCGGCCATCCTCGCCCTCGGTCCAGCCGTAGCGGTCGCCGTTGCTGTCGAAGCGAAACGGACGCGGGTCCTCGAAGGTGCGGCCGACCCGCTTCTCCACCTCTGCCCGGAAGGCCGCGAGCCCGTGCTTCTCGATCGTGTATTTGAGCCGCGCAGCCTTGCGGTTGGAACGGTCGCCCCAGTCGCGCTGCACCGTCATGACGGCTTCGGCGACCTTCACGGCGTATTCCGGCTCGCAGAAGAGCATCACGTCGGCGAGACGCGGAAAGGTCTCGGGCTCGCCATGGGTCATGCCCATGCCGCCGCCGACGGTCACGTTCCAGCCGAGCACCTGACCGGCCTCGTCGAGGATCGCAATGAAGCCGAGGTCGTGCGCGAGAATGTCCACCTCGTTCGAGGGCGGAACCGCGACGACCGTCTTGAACTTCCGCGGCAAGTAGGTGCGGCCGTAGATCGGCTCGCCCTCGTCCTCGCCCCCGACCACCCGCTCGCCGTCGAGCCAGATCTCGCGCCAGGCCGCTGTCTTGGGGAGCAATTCGTCCGAAAGCCGCCTGGCAAGATCGTGAGCGGCCTCGTGCGCGCCGGATTGGTGCGGGTTCGTGGCTGCGAGAACGTTCCGGTTCACGTCGCCGCAGGCGGCAATTGTGTCGAGAAGCGCTGAATCGATTGCCCGCATCGTCCGCTTCAGGTTCGACTTGATGACCCCGTGGTACTGGAAGGTCTGGCGCGTCGTGGCCCGGAGCGAGCCATTGGCATAGGTCGTCGCGATGTCGTCGAGGATCAGCCACTGCTTCGGCGTGACGACTCCGCCCGGGATCCGCAGGCGGATCATGAAGGAATAGGCCTTCTCGAGCTTCTTCTTCGTGCGCTCGGCCCTGAGGTCGCGGTCGTCCTGCAGGTACATCCCGTGGAATTTCACGAGCTGGCCGTCATCGTCGGAGATCGCCCCGGTGACGTCCTTCAGGATGCCCTCGGCCAGCGTCCCGCGCAGGTAGCCCGAGGCTTCCTTGATGTGCTCGTTGCGGGAGAGCTGGTTCTTGATTTCGGTTTCGTCGGGCATAGAGAATACCTTTATCCGCTCACCCCGGCGAAAGCCGGCATCCAGCCTGGACCTCGGCTTTCGCCGGGGTGAGCGGGGGAGTTTCAGTACACGTCGGTCAGGTAGCGCTTCTCGCGCTCGAGCTGGCGCACGGCGTCCTCCGCAACCTCTTGCGAGGTCGCCTTGACCTCGGCGAAGGCAGCCACCAGCGCGCCGCGGACATCCTTCGCCATCGCTTTGGCATCACCGCAGACGTAGAAGGACGCGCCGCCCTCGATCCAATCGACCAGCTCTCGCTGCCGCGCCCGGATACGGTCCTGGACGTAGATCTTCTCCGGCTGGTCGCGGGAGAAGGCGAGGTCGATGCGCGTGAGACTGCCGTCCTCGAGCGCCTCCTGCCATTCGAGCTGGTACAGGAAGTCGTGCGTGAAGTGGCGGTCGCCGAAGAACAGCCACGAGCGGCCGCTCGCGCCGACGGCCCGGCGCTCCTGCACGAAGGCCCTGAAGGGCGCGACCCCGGTGCCGGGTCCGACCATGATGATGTCCGTGGCCGGATCGGCCGGTAGCCGGAAATGCCGGTTCGGCTTGAGCCGCACCTTGAGCTTGGCCCCGGTCTTGATCCGGTCGGCCACGTGGGTCGAGGCGACGCCGGTGCGGGCGCGGCCATGCGTCGTGTAGCGCACCGCCGAAATCAGGAGGTGCGCCTCGTCCTCGAACTCCTTTCGAGACGACGCGATCGAGTAGGCGCGCGGGGGGAGGGGACGCGTGATCTCGCCGAGATGCTCTGCGGAGAGCGCGGCCGGGTAGGTTTCCAGGAGGTCGACCAGGTGCCGGCCCTCTATCCAGGCGCGCGCCTCGCCGGATTCGAGCAGGCGGCGCGCATCCGCATGGCCGGTCGCCTTGATGAAGCGCTCGATCGTCGCGGATGAGAGCGTGGTGATATCGCGCTCCACGATCAGCATCCGCCGGAGCGCTTCGTCGCCGGAGAGGCCGGCCGCCTTCAGGACATGGTCCACGAGTTCCGGGTCGTTCTCCGGGTAGAGTTCGAGCGAGTCCCCCGGCTCGTAGGCCGGAGCGCCATCCTCGAAGGACAGCGCGAGGTGGATTGTCTCCTTGCCGGACCGAGACGAGTTCAGGTTGACGTGCTCGGTCACCTCGGCGCTGACCGGCTCGCGGCTAGGCTCCGCGCCGCCCCGGCTGGCGAAGTCGATCGCGACGACGTTGCCGGCCTGCGGCTCCGGCGCCGCGGGCGCGAGCGTCTCGACCGCACCCTTGATCCAGCTGGCGGCGCCCTTTTCGAAGTCGAGATCGAGGTCCGCCCGCTCGACCGCTCGGCTCGCCCCGAGTTCGGCAAGCCGCTCGTCGATCTTCTTTCCGACGGCGCAGAACTCGAGATAGGCCGTATCCCCGAGCGCCAGGACGCCGAAATCGACGCCCTCGAGGCGGGGCGCGTTCGGGCCCATGAGGTCGCCGTAGCCGCCCGCGGCACGGCCGGGGGGCTCGCCTTCGCCCCAGGTCGCCGCGATGACGATCAGGTGCTTCGCCTTGGGCAGGTCCGCGAGGTCGAGATCGGCGAAATCCACGATCCTGGGCTTGAAGCCGCTCTTCCGGGCGAGCTTTGCCGTGTCGTTCGCCAGCCTCTCGGAATTGCCGGACTCGCTTGCGAACAGGATCGTCAGCGGCTCGGAGGCGCGTGGCGGGAGTGAGGGCTGGGCCGGCGTCCCCGCCTGTGCATCGAGGCCCGCGAGGAAGCCGGTCAGCCATGCTCGCTGGACCGCGGACGATCCCGCGAGAATGCGATCGAGGGTGGAAAGGTCCTCGTCTGCGAAGGGCGCCGAACGAGGCAGAAGAGCGGGCTGAGCCATTTGCTCTTATATCGGCCGGAAAATACGCCGATCAACGAAACGTCCTTGTGAATTACTACAGGTCTAGAGACGGTATCGCTCCCTGAAGGACTTCGAAGAGAGAGTTGTTCTCCCGCGCGCAACCAGCCCTTGCTTCATCCGTTGGCACGCGGGGAAAGCTGAAAGCCGTTATGCCGCACCTCGTTCTGCTTGGTGACTCGATCTTCGACAACAAGGCCTATGTCGGTAGCGGACCCGATGTCGCCGCGCAGGTCCGCGACGATCTCCCGAAGGACTGGCAGGTCACCCTGTGCGCCGTCGACGGTGCAACCGTGGGGAGCGTCGGGAGCCAGCTCGCGCGCGTGCCGGCCGATGCCACGCATCTCGTGCTCAGCGTCGGCGGGAACGATGCGCTCGGCTACTCGGCCGTACTGGGGCGACCGGCGCGGTCCTTCGCCGAGGTTCTCGAGACGCTCGGGGAGTTGAGCCGCAGCTTCGAGCGGGATTACCGGGGAATGCTCGACCTGGTGCTCGCCCGCCGGCTCCCGACCGCGATCTGCACGATCTACAATCCCAACTATCCTGATCCGGCGCGGCAGCGTCTCTCGGTATCGGCGCTGGCGCACATGAACGACCCGATCGTGCGGATCGCCATCGAAAAGGCGCTGCCGCTGATCGACCTGCGGCTGGTCTGCACGGAGCCGGCCGACTACGCCAACCCGATCGAGCCGTCGTCGCGCGGCGGCGAGAAGATCGCTGCCGCAATCAGTGCCCTGGTGCTCAGCGGCGATGTCCGGCGCGAGCAGCCGTTCGTCCTGCGCTGAGCCGGATCAGCCGTCCGTCCGGCGCATCAGCCGTCCGGCCTCGAGAAACCGGACCGGGTTGACGGGCTCGCCGGCCACGCGGGTCTCGTAATGGAGGTGCGGCCCCGTGGAGCGGCCCGTCGAGCCCGTGAGCCCGATGACCTGCCCGGCGGCGACCCGGTCGCCAGGAGCGACCAGGAAGCTCATCAGGTGGCCATAGCGCGTCACGATGCCGTTGCCGTGGTCGATCTCGACGAGGTTGCCGTACCCGCCGGAATACTCGGCCGTAACGACGCGCCCCGCACCCGTGGCCCGGGCGGGAGTGCCTGTCTCGGCCCGGAAATCGACTCCCGTATGGAGCGCCGGGCCGCGCGTGAACGGGTCGAAGCGAGCACCGAACCCGCTCGTATGCTCGACCTCGCCTTCGAGCGGCCGCCGGAGAGGCAGCGTCCGGACCAGCCCGTCGAGGCGCCTGATCTCGGCCATGCTGGAGCCGAGATCGGTGAGAAGGAAGCCCATCGGGCCTGCCTCCGGCCTGACCTCGACCGGGACGAGTGGCCCTCCGATGCCGCCGTCGCGGCCGATCGAGGCAGAAAGATCCAGACCCGTCGCATCGAGGGCGGAACGTATCTGCGACAGCCGCGTCCGCGCCGCCCGGCCCAATGTCTTCACGATCTCGATCTCGTCGGCTCCGGCTGCCTCGAGCTTCCTCTCCAGGGCGCGGAGGCGATCGCGGGGAGCCGGGCCGGTGTCGGTCGCCGCACGTTCGTTCCGGAGCCTGAGTTCGGGGGGCGAGGCAGGTCGCGTTGCCGCTGCCGCTGCGCTGGGCAGGGCTTCTCCCGGCGAGGCCAGCCCGGCCTGTTCCGCGGCCGTCCGCAGCCAGGCCTGCCGCGCCTCGATCTCTGCCTGGCGCGCCGCAACGGCGGCAACGCGCGAGTCGAAGGTCCTGCGCTCGACGAGGTTTTGCGTGATCTCCCGCTCGAGCCGGGTCGCCAAATGGGCGATCCGGTCCTCGTAGGTGAACCGCATCTCCGTCTCGCGCACGAAGACCCGCTGCGCGATATCGTCCCGGAAGGTGATGTACCAGGTGGCGGCGCCGGCCCAGGCCAGGCTCATGGCGACGCCGAAGCCTGCACCGAATACGGCACGCCGGCTGAGCAGGATTCCGGAGCGGGAGGCGGCGGAACTGGCCGGAGAAGGTCGGCTGGCGTGCGGGTGGGAGCGCATGGGACCGTCGTGGAAGGCGGCCCCATCACACCTGGTTAGGGTTAAGGATCGTACAATTGCGCCTTACATGGCGCGCACGGCCTCCAGCACCTCCTTGGCATGGCCGGGTACCTTCACCTTCGACCATATGCGCGCAATGCGGCCGTCGGGGCCGATCAGCACCGTCGTGCGCTCCACGCCCATGTACTTCCGGCCGTACATGCTTTTCTCGACCCAGACCCCATAGGCCTGCAATGTCTCCTTGGCCTCGTCCGACAGAAGCGTGAGCTCCAGACCGTGCTTTCCGGAAAACTTGGTGTGGCTCTTCGGGCTGTCGGGTGACATCCCGATCACCTCTGCGCCCGCGGCTGCGAACTCTGCCTTGAGCTGATTGAACTCGATCGCTTCCTGCGTGCAGCCGCTGGTGTCGTCCTTCGGGTAGAAATAGAGCACCACCTTGCGACCGGCGAAGCTCGCCAGGGTGACGGGTTGGCCGCTGGCTCCGGGGAGCGTGAATGCCGGCGCGGGAGATCCGACTTCGAGCTGCATCGCTCGCCTTCCTTTCGACCTAATGACTTGATTGATGACGCACTCTCGCCGTTTACCGATTTCACGGCACGGCGAGGTACTCTCTAATCCGTCTCGCGCCGTCAGCCGAATCACAGGCTGCTGATCCCTGACGAGTGTCTTTGTTCGAGGGTGGATGAGGCTGCTCGTCACAGCGGATGAACCGGTCGCAAGGCGCGATACACGCCTGCGGCGAATCGTTCGGCGAACCTTCTACGCCAAGCTGGTCGTCGCGTTCCTGGTCGTCCTGATCGGCCTCGCGGCCTATCTGCGGCTCGTCGCCGGGCCGGTCAGCCTGACCGATTACGCGGGCCGGGTCTCCAGCGCGCTGGCCTCGCGCCTCGGGCCGGGCTGGCGCGTGGAGCTGGCCGATGCCGCCATCGAGCTGCAGGGCGCGGCTCCGGCCGTGCGGACCTCGGGCATGGAGGTCCGCAACCCTGCCGGCCAGCTCGTGATCCGGGCGCCGCACGCCGTCGTGAGCCTCGATCCGTCGTCCCTGCTGTACGGCCGGTTGGCGCCGCGCGAGATCGAGCTGCGCGACCTGCAACTGCTGGCGCGTGTGGCTCCGGACGGGAGCCTTTCCCTCGTTCCTCCATCGAATTCTGCCGACCCGGCTGCCGCATCCGCCGAGCGCGAGGCGCCGGCTCCCGGACCCGTGCCGGAAAGCGGCGGCCCTTCGACCGTGTCGCGGGCAGTCGGCTCGCTCCTGGAGCCGGTCTTCCGTGCCTCCGGGCTCATCGGCGCGCTGGACCGGGCGACGATCGCCGACGCGAAGCTGACGGTGCTCGGATCCGATGGCCGCGAGCGTGCCTCGTTCCGGCGGGTGAATGCCTTGTTCGAGAGGGTCGGGGACGGGCTTCGGCGGATGTCGATCGGCCTGGAAGGGCCGGGAGGGTTCTGGCGCCTCGCGGGCGAGGTCGGAGAGGATGCGGGGAAGGCACACGCCGAACTGCAGGCTTCCGGCATCCCGCTCGGCGACGCCCTCCTGCTGACCGGCATGTCCGGCTTCCCCACCGTCGGCGACCTTCGTCTCTCCGGCCAGATCTCGGCGCAGCTGGCGGATGGCCGGCTGAGCCGGTTCGTCGGCCGCTTCGAGAGCAGCGCGGGATCCATTGCGCCACCCGGCCAGAACCCGATCGCGATCGAGCGGCTCGCCGGATCGGCCTCCTGGGACGAGGCGAAGGGCAGCTTCGACCTCTCCGAGATCGCCGTGAAGAGCGGGCAGACCGAAGCCCTGCTGTCCGGCACGCTGGCGGCGGGCGGCGACGGTTCATGGCGCCTCGGCGTTGCCGGTCGCAACGCGACTTGGGGAGGCGTCACGCCGGCCGACCCCGCATTTCCCGTCGAGGCGCTCTCGGCGGAGGCTTCCTTCTCCGAAACCGGGATCTCGCTCGACCGCCTCGCCTTCACGGGCGAGCGGCTCGACATCGTCGTGACGGGCGCGACCGCCTCCGGTGGCGCGGGCACGACGATGCGGGGCAGCATCGAGGCGAAGACGACCGGCGTCCGCCGGCTGCTCGCGTTCTGGCCGGGGAGCGTGAATCCGGAGCTACGCGGCTACCTCATCGAGAACCTGCGCGGCGGCACGCTCGACACGATGCGGCTGCGGACCGAGCTCGATCCGAATGATGTGAAGAACGCCTTCTCCGGAAAGCCGATCTCCGATGGCGCGCTGAGCCTCGCCTTCACGGTCTCGGATGCGAAGCTCGAGGTGATCGACGGGCTCCCCCCGCTCACGAAGCTCGACATCGTCGGCTCCGCCACCGGAACGACGACCACTCTCTCGACCTCCAAGGGCCAGGTGGAGATGCCGGATGGCCGAAGGCTCGCCTTCAAGGAAGGGACCTACCACCAGACGGACGAGCACACACCGACGAGCATCGCCCAGATCGGGTTCCGTCTCGATGGCGGAGCGGATGCACTCGCCTCGTTCCTCCGCTCACCCGTATTCAAGCAGCTGGGCTCGTTCGAGATCGATCCGGCGAACGTGAAAGGCCGGGCCGACCTCAAGGTTTCCCTGCCCCTGATGGTGCATCGCATCCCGCCGCTGCCGGAGCTGCCGATCAGCGTCAGCGGGACCCTCGGGGACATCGTGATCGACCGCGTCGTCGGGCGGGAGAAGCTCGAGGCGGGCCAGTTTGCGCTCTCCTACGAGAGCGGTGCTCTGTCGCTTCGCGGCGACGGGCGGCTGGGTGGCTCGCCCGCGAACTTCGAGCTGCGGCAGCCGAAGACGGGCCCTGGCGACATCACGGTGCACATGACGCTCGACGAGGCGGCCCGGACGCGCCGCTCCCTCCCGAGCGCCCCGCAGGTGACCGGGCCGGTCGCCGTCAAGCTCGTCTCGCCGTTCGGGCCGGGCGCGAAGGGGCCGACGCGGCTCGAGGCCGATCTCGCCAAGGCTGCGGTGGACGGGCTTCTCCCGGGCTGGACCAAGGCGCCGGGCCGCCCGGGCCGGATCACGTTCGCCTTCGGGGAGGGTGAAGGGACGGAGCTGCGCGACCTCGTGCTGGAATCCGGGCCGGTGCAACTCCGCGGCACGGCAGCCTTCGCGGCCGATGGGGCGCTCGAACGGGCGGATCTCGGCACGCTCAAGCTCTCGCCCGGCGACGACATGCGGGTGCATGTCCAGCGTGCCTCCGGACTCTACAAGGTGAACCTGAAGGGCAACGTGGGCGATGCCCGTCCCGTCCTGAAGTGGCTGACCGGCTCCGGCGGAGGCGCTGCCCAGAAGGGGCGTGAGCCGCCGGATCTCGACATCGACGCCGCGCTGAACATCGTTACCGGCTACAACGACGAGGCGCTCACGGGCGTGACCGCTCGGATCGGCTCGCGCGGAAAGGATCTCCGGGCGCTGCAGTTGCGCGGCCAGTTCCGGTCCGCCGTGGTCGATGCGCAGCTCGTCCGCGAGGGGAACCAGCCGCAGCTCCTGGTGCGCTCGGGCGATGCCGGCGCGACCCTCCGGTTCCTGGATCTCTATCGCCGGATGTCGGGCGGCGAACTCGTCGTGAAGACGACCGTCGGGGACGCCGTCCAGACGGGATCGATTTCCATCAGCTCGTTCGCGGTGCGCAACGAGCCGGCCCTGCGCCGGATCGCGGCCAACACATCCTCGAGCGGGTCGGAGGAGCGCAACGGCGCGATCGCGCAGCGGCTCGAGGCCGACCAGGTCGACTTCGCGAAGCTCGACGCGGCATTCCGCAAGAGCGCCTCCCGGGTCGAGTACAAGGATGTGGTGGTCTGGGGCGCCCAGGTCGGCTTCACGCTGGGCGGCTACGTGGATTACGCCCGCGACCGCACCGAGATCCTCGGCACCTTCGTGCCGGCCTATGGCCTGAACAACGCCTTCTCGCAGGTGCCGCTGGTGGGGCTCCTCCTCGGGGGCGGCAACCGCAACGAGGGGCTCTTCGCGATCGACTTCAAGGTGTCCGGCCAGGCGAGCGCCCCGACGCTGACCGTCAATCCCCTGACGGCCGTCGCCCCAGGCATCCTCCGCAAGCTGTTCAGCTGGATGATGCCCGAGGAGGAGACGACTGGCGCGACGCCAGGTCCGGCCGAGCGGCGCGTCCGACGTCCGCGCGGGGCGGCGCCGGACAGCGAGGAATAGCCCGTCGCGCCTACACGGCGCGGAGCAGGACGTGCTTCTTCTTGCCGAAGGAGAGCTTCACGACGCCATCAGCGAGATCCGACGAGCCCACGACGCGCGCCTTGTCCGCGACGCGGACGTCGTTGACCGAGATGGCGCCGTTGGCGATGGCGCGGATCACCTCGCCATTGGATCCCGCAAGGCCGGCCCGCACGATCGCCGGCGCGATGCCGAGGCCAGCCTCGATCTCGCCGCGCGGGATCTCCACCGAGGGAAGCGTGTCGGCCGTGACGCCCTGCTCGAAGGTCTTCTGGGCGGTCTCGGCGGCAGCGGCGGCGGCCTCGGCGCCGTGCAGGAGCGCGGTCGCGGCGGTCGCCAGCACCTTCTTGGCCTCGTTGATCTCGGCACCCTGAAGCCGCTCGAGTTCCGCGATGCGGTTCATCGGCAGCGTCGTGAACAGCTTCAGGAAGCGGCCGACATCCGAGTCTTCCGTATTCCGCCAGAACTGCCAGTAATCGTAGGGCGAGAACATCTCGCCCTTGAGCCAGACCGCGCCGGCTGCCGTCTTGCCCATCTTGGCACCGGAGGCCGTGGTCATCAGCGGGCAGGTGAGCGCGTAGAGCTGGCCGGTTCCGAGACGGCGCCCGAGATCGATGCCGGTGACGATGTTCCCCCACTGGTCCGAGCCGCCCATCTGCAGGATGCAGCCATAGCGGCGATGCAGCTCCGTGAAATCGTAGGCCTGCAGGATCATGTAGTTGAACTCGATGAAGCTGAGCTCCTGGTCCCGCTCGAGCCGCAGGCGCACCGAATCCATCGACAGCATGCGGTTGACCGAGAAGTGGCGGCCGATCTCGCGCAGCATGTCGATGTAGTTGAGCTTGGTCAGCCATTCCGCGTTGTCGGCCATCGCGGCCTCATGGCCGCTCTCGCCGAAGCGGATGAACTGGGAGAACACCTCCTTGATGGAGTTCTTGTTCTCCTCGATCTGCTCGACGGTCAGGATCTTGCGCGTCTCGTCGCGGCCGGACGGGTCGCCCACCCGCGTCGTTCCGCCGCCCATGAGCACCACCGGCCTGCCCGCCTCCGTCTCCTGCAGCCAATGCAGCATCATGATCGAGAGCAGGTGCCCGATATGGAGGGACGGCGCCGTGCAGTCGTATCCCACATAGGTCGTGAGCCGGCCCGCCCGCGCAGCCTCGTCGATCCCCGCAAGGTCGGAGGTCTGATGGATGAAGCCGCGCTCCGTCAGAACGCGCAGGAAGGCCGAGCTCGGAGCTGGCTGGGTCGTGGACATGGGCCTTATTGTTCGTTTCGGCTGTAAACCCGTGCGTGTAACAGCTTCGGCGACGATTTTCACGGGAGCACGGGATGCGGGCGATCGGCTTGATGAGCGGAACCTCGCTCGATGGCGTCGATGTGGCGCTGATCGAGACGGACGGCATCGCCCTCAAGGTCGACCGGACGGAGAACGGCTTCATCGAGCCGCTCGGGCCGACCGGATATCGGCCCTATACGGATGACGAGCGGGCGCTGCTTCGGCAGGCGCTGGTCGATTCGGAGAAGATCGAAACGCTCGGCGAACGGCCCGGCTGCCTCGGAGAGGCCGAGGAGCTGGTGACCAGGAGCCATGCCGAGGCCGTGGAAACGTTCCTGGCGGATAACGGCCTTCAGGCGGCTGACATCGGGGTGATCGGGTTCCACGGCCAGACCGTGGTGCACCGGCCCGACCAGCGCATGACCATCCAGATCGGGGACGGCAGCATCCTGGCCGCTCGGCTCGGAATCCCCGTCGTCTACGATCTGCGGCGGGCGGATATCGAGGCGGGAGGGCAGGGCGCGCCGCTCGTGCCCGTCTTTCACCGGGCGCTCGCGGAAGCGTCGGGCTTCGCAGGCCCCCTCGGGATCCTCAACCTGGGCGGGGTCGCGAATGTCACGCTCCTGACCGAAGGCGGCGACCTCCTTGCCTTCGACACGGGCCCCGGGAACGCCCTGATCGACGACTGGATGCGCGAGCGCACGGGCCGGCCGCTGGACGATGGCGGCCGCACTGCGGCTCGCGGCCGAGCCGACGGTGCTCTCCTCGCATGGCTCCTGACGCACCCGTTCTTCGCCAGGAAGCCGCCGAAATCGCTCGACCGGAACTGGTTCTCGCACAAGCTGGCCGGGCAGCTCTCGACGGAGGACGGCGCCGCTACCCTCACGGCCTTCACGGCCCAGGCGGTCGCGCGCGCGCTGGACCATGCGCCGGAGCCGCCGTTGCGCTGGATCGTCGCTGGGGGAGGGGCCCGCAATGGCGAGTTGATGCGGCTCCTCAACTACCATCTGCGGAGCGAGATCACGACGGCCGACGCGGTCGGCTGGTCATCCGCCTATCTGGAGGCGCAGGCCTTCGCCTATCTGGCGGTGCTCAGCCAGCTGGGGCTTCCGATCACCTTTCCGGCAACGACCGGCGTCCCGCAGCCCATCACGGGCGGGGTGAAGGCGCTGCCCTGACGAGCGGCGGCGCGTCGTCGCGCCGCCGGCGTTGCGCGGACGTCAGGCGGCCTGCTCTTCCCGCTTGCCGAGGCGCTTGTCGAGGTAGGTGTCGACCGTCGTCATCAACTCCTCGACCTTGCCGTCGAAGAAGTGGTTGGCGCCCTCGACGATCTGATGCTCGAGCTGGATCCCGCGCTGCGTCTTCACCTTCTCGATCACCGCCATGACCTCCTTCTGGGGGGCAACGCGGTCCTCCGACCCGTGCACGAAGAGGCCCGACGAGGGGCAGGGCGCTAGGAACGTGAAGTCGAAGCGGTTGGCGGGCGCAGCGATCGAGATGAAGCCCTCGATCTCCGGGCGCCGCATCAGCAGCTGCATGCCGATCCAGGCACCGAACGACACGCCGGCGATCCAGCAGGTGCGGGCATCGGGGTTGACGGCCTGCGCCCAGTCGAGGGCCGCAGCGGCGTCCGACAATTCGCCCGGGCCATGGTCGAAGGAGCCCTGGCTCCGGCCCACCCCGCGGAAGTTGAAGCGGAGCGCCGAGAAGCCCCGGTTCACGAAGCCGTAGAACAGGTTGTAGACGATCTGGTTGTTCATCGTCCCGCCGAATTGCGGGTGCGGATGCAGCACGATGCCGATCGGCGCGCCCTTCTGCTTGGCCGGCTGATAACGGCCTTCGATGCGGCCGGCGGGGCCCGTGAACGTGACTTCAGGCATACTCGATGCACCTTCTGGCGGAGCGCGGTCCGGATTTGGTCGAGTGGTAACCACCCGAGTTCCGCGAGCTTGACTCCGGCTCTAAGAGCCCGTTAAGCTAATTTAGAAATGTTCTAAGATGAGAACGAAACGTGGACATCCTCTTGGCGGGTGATGTCACGGCGTCTCATGATCGAACCAGGATATCACGTTCGGTCGGGTCAATTGCAAGATTTTCGTCCCGTCTTGCTGCCCGGCCGCCAAGCGTTGTGAGGCATGGCACCGGTCCGGACCTACCTTGACCACAATGCAACGTCGCCGATCCGGCCGGAGGTTCTGGCCGCGGTGACGGATGCGTTGTCGTGCCTCGGGAATCCTTCGTCCGTGCATGCGGAGGGACGCGCGGCCCGTGAGCTCGTCGAGCGTGCGCGAGCGCAGGTGGCCGCACTCGTGGGGGCGCGTCCGGACGACGTCACGTTCACCAGCGGCGGCACCGAGGCCAACGCCACCGTGCTCCGCCCGGGCAGCCTCAAGGACGAGGGCGGCCGCGCCGCAGCCAGCCTGCTTGTTTGCGCGACCGAGCACGCCTCCGTTCTTTCGGGACATGGCTTCTCCGCCGACCGCGCGGGAGAGCTCGCCGTTGGGCCCGACGGCCGTATCGATCTCGGCGCTTTGTCGCGGGCGCTCGCCGAGCAGGGGCAGGGGTCGACCATCGTTTCGGTGCAGGGCGCGAACAGCGAGACGGGCGTCGTGCAGCCGCTCTCGGAGGTCGCGCGCATCGTGCAGGCCTCGGGGGGCATCCTGCACAGCGATGTCGTCCAGCTGGCCGGGCGATCGCCCGTCGACATGCCCTCGCTCGGGCTCGATGCCGCGACGTTGTCCGGCCACAAGCTCGGAGCGCCCGCCGGGATCGGGGCGCTCGTCATCCGGGCCGGCCGCGCCGGTCCGGACCTTCCGCTCATTCGCGGGGGCGGGCAGGAGGGTCGACTTCGGGCCGGAACGCAGAACCTGGCCGGCATCGTCGGCTTCGGGATCGCGGCCGAGATTGCGGCGCGGGAACTGGCGCAGGAGGCGCCGCGGCTCGCCGGTCTTCGTGACCGGGCCGAGCGGGAGGTGCTTCGGCTGGCTCCGGAGGCTGTCGTCTTCGGGGCAGGGGCAGCTCGCCTGCCGAACACGCTCGCCTTCGCGGTCCCTGGCCTCTCGGCCGAGACGGCGCTGATGTCTCTTGACCTGGACGGCGTTGCCGTGTCCTCAGGCTCCGCTTGTTCCTCGGGCAAGGTCGCGCCCTCGCACGTGCTGGCGGCCATGGGCGTGCCGGGCGACCTCGCGCGAGGCGCCATCCGGGTAAGTTTCGGCTGGAATTCGCGGGAAGAGGACGTGATCCGCTTCTCGCAGGCCTTCGAAACCTTGCTGCGGCGCCTATATGACAGAGGACGGGCGTACGCGGCTTGATCTAGATCAAAGCTCGATGATTTTCCGGCCCCGGGCGGCCGGCATTAGGAGACGGCAATGCCTGCAGTGCAGGAGACGATCGATCAGGTGAAGCTGATCGATGTCGATCAGTACAAGTACGGGTTCGAGACCGAGATCGAGATGGAGAAGGCCCCGAAGGGCCTCTCCGAGGACATCGTCCGCTTCATCTCGAACAAGAAGGACGAGCCCGAATGGATGACCGAGTGGCGGCTCGATGCCTATCGCCGCTGGCTGACCATGCGCGAGCCGGACTGGGCGCGCGTGGAATACCCGGCGATCAACTATGACGAGCTCTACTATTACGCGGCGCCGAAGGGCTTCAAGGAAGGCCCGGCATCGCTGGACGAGCTCGATCCCGAGATCCTGAAGACCTACGAGAAGCTCGGCATCCCCCTCCGCGAAGTCGAGTTGCTGGAAGGGATCCAGCGGCCGAACGTAGCCGTCGATGCGGTGTTCGATTCCGTCTCGGTCGCGACGACCTTCAAGGCCGAGCTTGCGAAGGCCGGCGTGATCTTCATGCCGATCTCGGAGGCCATCCGCGAGCATCCCGAACTCGTCCGGAAGTATCTGGGCTCGGTGGTCCCGCCCACGGACAACTTCTTCGCGACCCTGAACTCCGCCGTCTTCTCGGACGGATCGTTCGTCTACATACCGCCGGGCGTCCGCTGCCCGATGGAGCTGTCCACCTATTTCCGCATCAACGAGCGCAACACCGGGCAGTTCGAGCGCACGCTCATCATCGCCGACAAGGGGTCCTATGTCTCCTATCTCGAGGGCTGCACGGCCCCGCGCCGGGACGAGAACCAGCTGCACGCGGCGGTGGTCGAGCTCATCGCGCTCGACGACGCCGAGATCAAATACTCGACCGTCCAGAACTGGTATCCGGGCGACAGCGAGGGCAAGGGCGGCATCTACAACTTCGTCACGAAGCGTGGCGATTGCCGTGGCAAGAACTCGATCATCACCTGGACGCAGGTTGAGACGGGCTCCGCCATCACCTGGAAGTATCCGTCCTGCATCCTGCGCGGGGATGGCTCGCGCGGCGAGTTCTATTCGATCGCGATCTCGAACGGGAAGCAGCAGGTCGATTCCGGCACCAAGATGATCCACCTCGGCAAGAACACGACGAGCCGGGTCATCTCGAAGGGCATCGCGGCCGGCAAGTCGGACAACACCTATCGCGGGCTCGTGTCGGCCCACCGCCGGGCGAAGGGCGCGCGCAATTTCACCAATTGCGACTCGCTTCTGATCGGCGACCAGTGCGGCGCGCACACCGTGCCCTACCTCGAGTCGAACAACTCGTCCGCCGTCTTCGAGCACGAGGCCACCACCTCGAAGATCTCCGAGGACCAGATGTTCTACTGCCAGCAGCGGGGCCTCGGCGAGGAAGAGGCGGTGGCGCTCATCGTCAACGGCTTCGTCAAGGACGTGCTGCAGCAGCTGCCGATGGAGTTCGCGGTCGAGGCGCAGAAGCTGATCTCGATCTCGCTGGAGGGCTCCGTTGGCTAGCGAGGCCGAGGAGTTGCTGCGCGAATTCGAACGGACGCGCGAGGAACTCGACGAGATGGCGGAGGAGATCGCCTCCGCCGAGGCGCGGGTGGCCGAACTCGCCCGGGCCGACCTCCAGCTGAGCGAGCTGCGGTCCATGCTGGAGCACTCCCGTCGACGGCATGCCCAGCTGGATCAGCGTGAGCGTGCCCTACGGGCGAAGTTTCGGGTCGTTCTCGGCCAGGAGGCCGCTAGGAGACATTGATGAGCGAGAAGTCCCTGAAAGACGCAATCGCCGCGGTGCTGGCGGACGACAGGCCTGCCGCCGAGCTGGACGGCGTCGTCTCCGAGGCTTTCCCGGAGTTCGGCGTCTTCCGCGAGGAAGGGGACCTCGTCATCGTGGCGGGCGAGACGCGGAGACTTCTGATCCGCCGCCTCGGCCCGAATCTGTTCAGGGTTTCCGAGAACGCCGCCGCAAGCGGCTCAACCAATCTGCTTGATGCCGGCGGAGGCTACGAACGCGATCTCGACGGGCTCGTCGAAGAGATCGAAGCCTTCGCGGCGATCTGACACGAAGAAAGACTGATTATGCTCGAGATCCGCAACCTGGTCGTCCAGATCGAGGACAACCGCATCCTCAACGGCCTGAACCTCACCGTGAACGACGGCGAGGTCGCGGCCATCATGGGGCCCAACGGCTCCGGCAAGTCGACCCTGTCCTACGTCATCGCCGGCAAGGAGGACTATGAGGTCCTCGACGGCGAGATCGTCCTGGACGGGCAGAACCTGCTCGAGATGGAGCCCGATCAGCGCGCCGCCGCCGGCGTGTTCCTGGCCTTCCAGTATCCGCTGGAAATCCCGGGCGTCGGCACGATGACCTTCCTGAAGGCCGCGCTGAACGCGCAGCGCAAGGCGCGCGGCGAGGACGAGCTCAGCACGCCCGAGCTGATCAAGCGGGTCAATGCCGCCGGCCAGAAGCTCGAGATCAACAAGGACTTCCTGAAGCGCGCGCTGAATGTCGGGTTCTCCGGCGGTGAGAAGAAGCGCATGGAGATCCTGCAGATGGCTCTCCTGGAGCCGAAGTTCTGCATCCTCGACGAGACCGATTCCGGCCTCGACATCGACGCGCTGCGCATCGTGTCCGAAGGCGTGAACGCGCTCCGCGCGAAGGACCGCTCGTTCCTGGTCATCACGCACTACCAGCGCCTGCTCAATCACATCGTGCCGGACACGGTGCACGTGATGTCGAATGGCCGCATCGTCCGTTCGGGCGGCAAGGAGCTGGCGCTCGAGCTCGAGGCGAACGGCTACGCCGATTACCGGCAGGCTGAGGCTGCGTAACGATGGCCGACATCACTGTCATGAAGACGCCGGCCGAGACCGGCATCGCCCAGCTTTTCGATAGGCTCAAGGGCTCCCTGCCCGGCGACCTGTCCGTGCGCGAAAGCGCGATGGCCGGTTTCGCGGAGCGCGGCCTGCCGCACCGGCGTGTCGAGGAGTTCAAGTACACCGACCTGCGGGCGCTGCTGCGCGAGGCAGCGCCGCTGGCCGAGAAGCCCGCCTCGACCGACCTCGCAGTCGCGTTCAACCACGCCAAGGCCTTCACGGGCCTCTCTGCGGCGCGGCTGACGATCGTGAACGGCCACGTCGCGACGGAGCTGTCCGAGGCAGCGGCCTTTCCGGCCGGGGTCGAGGTCGTGCCGATGAACGAGGCACTCGCGAGCGCGCACGTCATGCTGGGTTCGCTCGGCGCGGTCGCGGCGGCACGCGCGAACCCGGTCTACGAACTGAACACTGCCTTCATGGCGGACGGGGCGGTGATCCGGATCCCGGCCGGCACGAATGTCGAGCAGCCGCTGCATCTTCGCTTCGTCAATTCCGGCTCGACCGCCTTCGCGACGGCGACCCGCGTGCTCGTGGTGGTGGAGGAGGGCGCGTCTCTCACGCTGCTGGAATCCCATGAGGGGCCGGACGGGCTCGCCTACCAGCCGAACGACGTGATCGAGTTCGTGGTCGGTGATCGCGCGCAGGTCCGTCACATTCGCCTGAACGACGAGGGCAAGGACGCGCTGGCGCTCTCGACCCTCACGGCCAGGCTCGGCGCCGAGGTGTCGTTCAACACGATCAATGTCGTGTCCGGCGCGCATGTCTCACGCCACCAGGTTTTCCTGACCTTCGAGGGCGAGAACTCGACCGCGCGGATCGACGGTGCCGGCCTGCTCAAGGGCAAGCAGCATTCGGACGCCACGCTGCTGGTCGATCACGCCGTGCCGCATTGCACGAGCCGCGAGCTCTACAAGACGGTGCTCGACGACGATGCCACCGGCGTCTTCCAGGGCAAGATCATCGTCCGCCCGCATGCGCAGAAGACCGATGGCGCCATGAAGTCGGACACGCTCCTCCTGTCGGACGGGGCGAGCATGAACAACAAGCCCGAGCTCGAGATCTTCGCCGACGACGTCGTCTGCGGCCACGGCGCCACCTGCGGCGCCCTCGACGAGGACCTGCTGTTCTACCTGCGCAGCCGCGGCCTGCCGGAGGCCGAGGCGCAGAGCCTGCTGCTCCAGGCCTTCATCGGCCAGGCGATCGAGACCGTCGAGAACGAGGCCGTTCACGACGCGCTGGTCGAGGTCGTCGAAGCCTGGCTGCAGGCGAGACACTGACGCAGGGCTCCGGTGTCATGGCCGGGCTTGGCCCGGCCATCCCGATCGGAGACGTTCGAGGCACATCTAATCGGGGTGGCCGGGGAAAGCCCGGCCATGACAGCATGAACGCACCCTTTCCGCCGCCCTATGACGTCGAGGCCCTCCGGGCCGAGTTCCCGATCCTCGGGCAGAAGGTCTACGGCAAGCCGCTGGTCTATCTCGACAGCGCGGCCTCGGCGCAGAAGCCGCGTGAGGTGATCGACGCGATGGTCTCCACCATGGAGACCGGCTACGCCAACGTGCATCGCGGCCTCCACTACATGGCGAATGCCGCGACCGATGCGTTCGAGGCCGCGCGGGAGAGCGCGCGCGCCTTCCTGAATGCCGCCTCGACGGACGAGATCGTCTTCACCAAGTCGGCGACGGAGGCCTACAACCTCGTCGCCAACACGATGGGCCAGTCGATGATCGGGGAGGGGGACGAGATCATCCTCTCCATCATGGAGCACCATTCGAACATCGTGCCCTGGCATTTCCTGCGCGAGCGCAAGGGCGCCGTCCTGCAATGGGCTCCCGTCGACGACGAAGGCAATTTCCTCATCGAGGAGTTCGAGAAGCTCTTCTCCCCGAGGACGAAGCTCGTCGCCATCACGCATATGTCGAACGTGCTTGGCACCGTGACGCCGATCGCCGAGATCATCCGCATCGCGCATGCCCATGGCGTGCCCGTGCTGGTGGATGGAGCGCAGGGCGCGGTCCATCTCGACGTCGACGTGCGCGAGCTCGATGCGGATTTCTACGTCTTCACCGGCCACAAGGTGTATGGGCCGACCGGCATCGGCGTGCTCTACGGCAAGCGCGAGTGGCTGGAGCGCCTGCCGCCGTACCAGGGCGGCGGCGAGATGATCAAAACCGTCGCCTGCGGCGAGGTCACCTATGGTGACCCGCCGCACCGGTTCGAGGCGGGCACGCCGGCGATCGTGGAGGCGGTGGGGCTCGGCGCCGCGCTCCGCTTCATGCAGCGCGTCGGCCGCCCGAACATCCGGGCGCACGAGGAGCGGCTTTCGGCCTATGCGCATGAGCGGCTCGGCGCCATGAACTCCATCCGCATCATCGGCAAGGCGAAGGGCAAGGGCCCGATCCTCTCCTTCGAGATGCAGGGCGCGCATGCGCACGACGTCGCGACCGTGATCGACCGCCAGGGCATCGCCGTGCGGGCCGGGACGCATTGCGCCATGCCGCTCCTCGATCGCTTCGGTGCGACCTCGACCTGCCGCGCCTCCTTCGGCCTCTACAACACGCTGGAAGAGGTCGATAAGCTTGCCGAGGCGTTGCAGAAGGCCGAGGCGCTGTTCAGCTGAGTGGTGTTTTGCCGGCGGCGGACCTATCTTCCGCCCCGACCTGCCAGGCACCCGACCGTTTTGGTGACGATATGAGCGACGGTATCCCGATCGAGGCTGCGGCCCCGAACGCGCCCGCGGTGGCGCAGCCTTCCGCCCTTCCGGCCGAGGAGATCGACCGGATGACGGACGAGATCGTGGCGGCGCTCAAGACCGTCTACGATCCCGAGATTCCGGCCGACATCTATGAGCTCGGCCTGGTCTATCGCGTGGACATCGCGGATGATCGCGCGGTCACGATCGACATGACGCTCACCGCCCCGGGCTGCCCGGTGGCGGGGGAGATGCCGCTCTGGGTGGAGAATGCCGTCTCGGCCGTGCAGGGCGTGCGCGACGTGAAGGTCAACATGGTCTTCGACCCGCCATGGGATCAGAGCCGGATGTCCGACGAGGCCCGCATCGCCCTCGACATGTGGTGATGCCGGCCGAAGGGGAGGGAGGTCGCCCCGCCATCTCGGGCGTGCTCGAGACGGCGCTCTATGTCGACGACCTGCCCCGCGCGGCCTCGTTCTACGAGGACATTCTTGGCCTGAAGCGCATCTTTGTGGATGACCGCCTCGCGGCTTTCGAGGCGGGGCCCGCGAGCGTGCTGCTGCTGTTCAGGCGCGGCTCCACGCTCGATGCGGTGACGATGCCGGGCGGCATCATTCCTCCCCATGACGGGCAGGGCCCGCTCCATATCGCGCTCGCGATCCCGGCCGAAGCGCTCGCGCAATGGGAGGAGCGCCTGCTTGCCAGGGGCGTCGCCGTCGAGAGCCGGGCCGATTGGCCGAAGGGCGGCACGAGCCTCTATTTCCGCGATCCCGACAACCACCTCGTCGAACTCGCGACACCGGGCCTCTGGCCGAACTACTGACCGCCGCGCTCGTGCGGGTCTGGACCGGAGCCGGGGGCGTACCCTCCCGCCTCGCGTTGATCGGGCCGCCCCGCTTCTCGCCCAATAAAGCTAAGGTTTTTCGCAAAGCAGCATGGGACAGGCCGCCGGGCGCTTGTGACGGCCGAACGTGCATGGTACGAGCCCGCCTCGACCACAGCGTTCGCGCACGGCCCGGAGAGGTGGCAGAGTGGTTGAATGCACCGCACTCGAAATGCGGCATACGGGCAACCGTATCGGGGGTTCGAATCCCCCCCTCTCCGCCACTTACCTGTTCGCCGATGTTCGCAGGCGTCCCGAAAACCCCTAAATCCCAGTAGCTTAGGCCTCGGACAGTGGTTGTCTGTGTTCGCCGCTGTTCGCTACAATCCGCGTCAAGTGCTGGGGTAAATGCTAGGGGTTGGTCGGACACATGGCCCGGGCAGTCAACAAGCTGAACGCTCGCGGGGTCGCGACAATATCGCAGCCTGGACGCTATTCCGATGGTGGCGGGCTCTATCTGCAGGTCGACCCGGGCGGAGCCCGTCGTTGGCTCTTCATCTATCGGAGCGGCAGCAAGCAGCGGGAGATGGGGCTAGGGAGTATCGGGGCGGTCTCTCTGGCCGATGCTCGCCGGAAGCGAGACGAAGCCCGCAAGCAGCTGGCGGACGGCCTCGATCCGATCGACACGAGGCGTAAGGCTGCCGCGGAGGTCGCCCCCGTCGTCACATTCGGAGCCTTCGCCGATCAGCTTGTGCCGGAGCTCGCCAAAGGCTTCCGAAACGACAAGCACATCGCCCAATGGTCCTCCACCCTGAAGACCTACGCGGCTCCGCTCCGGAGCAAGCCTATCTCGGAAATCGGGACGGAGGAGGTTCTCCAGGTGCTCCGGCCGATCTGGACCGAGAAGAGCGAGACTGCGTCGCGTCTCCGGGGCCGGATCGAACGGATCCTCGACGCCGCTCGGGCCAAAGGCCTGCGAACGGGCGAGAACCCGGCAAGATGGCGCGGGCATCTCGATCAGCTGCTTGCGAAGAGGCGACGCCTGACGCGAGGCCACCATGCGGCTCTTCCGTTCGAGCAAATGCCATCGTTCGTGGCTGAGCTGAGGGAGCGACAAGCCGCGGCCGCCCTCGCTCTGGAATTTCTGATTCTTACGGCTGCTCGCTCGGGCGAGGTCTTAGGAGCGCGATGGAGCGAGATCGATCGGCATGCGCGAGTGTGGACGGTGCCCCCTGAGCGCATGAAGGCCGGGAGGCCTCACCGGGTGCCTCTCGTCGAGCGAGCGATCGCCATACTCGACGAGATGGATGAGGTGCGACGCGGCGAGCTCATCTTCTCGAGCTTTCGAGCCGACAGACCGCTTTCGAACATGGCCTTCAGCGCCTTGCTCAAGCGCATGAAGGTAGACGTCACGGCGCACGGGTTCCGATCGTCGTTCCGCGACTGGGTGGGTGAGGCAACGGACTTCCCGCGCGAGGTTGCCGAGGCGGCTCTCGCGCACGCGGTCGGCAACGCAGTCGAGAGAGCGTACCGCCGGGGCGACGCGCTAGACAAGCGCCGCGAGCTTATGGCGGCTTGGGCGGATTTCCTTGAGCAGCCAGCAGAGCGGAAGGTCGCCGAGCTGCGACAGCCTGCCTGAGCGCGCACGCGCAGACATCCGGGACGCCAAACGGAGCTTAGGGCCCACCAACGCGCCCGTTCGGGGCCTGCATGGCTGCGCCGCCGCGATCCCCGGCGATGTCGGTGGCCGCGTCAGCATCCACCGCTCGCGCCGTCGCAGCGTCGCCGAGCGCCCTGGCGCTTGCGTCGACAATGCGTTTCACGCGGGGAGAGACCCTCGACCGCCTGTTCGACCGGTTGCGGCGTGGAGGATGCGCCGTTCTGAGCCTGTCAGCGCGAGAGTTGCACGCCGGCAACGCGGGGCTTTCGTCTGCCGCGCGGGCGCAAATGGTCTGGACGACCGCGCATGGAGCTTGCTCTGGAGCTTTTCCGTCTCGAGCCCATTCGATGAACACGTTGAGTTTCACCACCCGGTCCCAGCCTGCTGAGGCGGCCTTCGCGGCCTATCACGACCTCTATGCGCCGGTGGCCGACGTGACTCGCCTCGCTGATGATTTTTCGGTCGAGGTCGATGCTCACCGGATCGGGCAGATGCTGCTGTTCGACAGGCGCGTACAATCGGTCCGCCACACCCGCTTGCCGCGGCGCGTGGCGCGCAACGCTTTCGATCACTTCACCGCTCAAGTACCCTTGAGGGGCTCCCTCTCTGTCTCAACGGACAACGGCGACGTTCACGTTGAGCCCGGCGGGATGGTCTTCATTGACATGAGCCGGCCGATGACAACAGACGCCGTTGCCTCCCGCAATCTGACGCTAAGCATCCCGCGCGCTCTGATGGAGGAGGCTGATGTCGATCTCGTGCGCCTTCACGGGGCGACAATCGCACCCTCCAGGGCCGGTCTCTTGCGCGACTTCATGGAATCCTATGTTGGGCGCGCTGGAGCGATGAGCCTCCAGGATCCGACACGTCTCGGACATGTTCTAGAGCACCTCCTGGCCGTTACTTTCGAGGGGCAACCGCGCGCGGGTGGCGGCCGCCAAGATGCGGTCGACCTCCTAACACGCCATCGTGTCCGGAAACTCGTCGAGAGCGACCTGCACGCCGATCCGGATCGGATCGCGCTCGCGGTCGGGAGGTCCCGCTCGGCCCTCTACCGGGCATTCGAGCCTCACGGCGGCGTGGCACGCTACATTCAATCCCGTCGACTGGTTCGGATAAGAAGCCTCCTCGCCGACCCGAACGAGGTACGATCAATTTCGACGCTGGCCATGGCTTGCGGGTTCGCTAGCGCGAGCCATTGTAGCCGCGCCTTCAGGAGCGCCTATGGCCTCTCACCTGGGGACTTCCGAGCGCTCAGCCAGCGGGGCGGTCAGCCCCCGGACACTGTCCTCCGCGATGTACATCGGCTGCTCGGGCATTGGTGGGCGGAGATGAGATAAACGGCGACGCTCGGCCGCTCTCGAGGAAAGCTGATTGCGAGCGTCCCGCCGCAACCTAGTAGCGCCACTTCTGCTCGGGGCTGCCGTCGCACGGCCAGAGCTGAATAGGCGTCCCGTCCTTGGTGGCGCCGTTCGGCAGATCCAAGCACTTGCCTGCCATCCTGATCTCGCCGTCCACGAGCTGCCAGCGCTGTTCCGGCGATCCATCGCACTTCCAGATGTGCACCCTCGTGCCGTCCCGCGTATTGCCGTCAGGGACGTCGAGGCACATGCCGTCTTTGCCTTGGATCCGGCCATTCTGGAGCGTCCACTGCTGTTCGGGGCTCCCGTCGCAGGGCCAGTAGTGCACCTTCGTGCCCGGCCGCGTGTTGCCGTTCGGGATGTCGATGCACTTGTCTCCCTTCCCGCGAATTTCGGTCGCACTGGCCTCTCCCGCGGCAAGAACCGCGACGGCGCCCAATGCGAAACCTACCAGAACAAACTTCATACCGGCCTCCCGACTGCGCCGCGGCCGTAGTTCGCACGGCTCTGGGCGGTCAATCTGGGAGTGCGCACTCTGGGACGCTTGGGCAAACCAATGAGACGTTTAGGACAAGGCAGAACCTACGGCCTCACGAACTCTGGGCTCATGATCGCGAGCCAGTGCCGGCACCGGCCGGAGCTGTAGCCGACATCCCATTGCACGTGACAAATCCCGTCGAGAGAATGCGGTGCGCGCAATCGTGCCCCAGCGGACGCTTCCCGCTGTCCGCTTAGCCACCCAGCGGACCTGTTCATCACCCATCCCGATCGGGGCCGGAACATCTCAGTCCTGCATCCGTTCGCGCTTCGCAGGCCGTAGAGCGGGTTAAGTGATGATCTCGACCAAGAAGCCAGATGACGTCGTCGGCCAGGCGCGGAAGCTCGACGATTTCAAGCAGCACCCTGAGCAGGCGGCCGTTCTAGGGAATAGTGGCGGGGAAGGCGGGCAGCCAGAGCCGAAGGGCGAGTGGGGCAAGAGCAGCGACGCCGGGCGCCCACCGGTCGCGATCGGCGGAAACAGTCAGGGACAGGGCGATCGTATGCCGGCCGGCGGCGGAACGGTCTCGAACGCTCCCGCTTCAAACCCGAAAACGCTGCCCGGCGAGACGCACGACGCCTGATCTCTCGGAAGCGGTTGGATACGACTGACCCAAGTCGCTCTCTGCTGCGCACCATGGCCTTAGCTCGGACGCGCGACCATCGTTCAGGCTGACGCGGGCCGCGGTCCGCAGAACCGGCCGTGATGATCGGCGAGTGCCATCTCGCGATTGTCGATGGTCCGCTGCAAAGCCACGGGAGGGGAGTGGGAGGGCTAACTCGTTCGAGTCCGTCACTCGTCACTTCAGAGCCATTTACCTGACCCGCCCTCAGCTGGCTGTATACGGAGCGGGCACGCGCGTGCGTAGCCACGACGGAGTTCCGTGCGATGGCCGAACGGTGGACGCCCGAGGTGCTCGCAACCTCATTGCTCAGCGACCGGTTCTCAGCATTTCTCGTCTCTGCCCCATTCGACATGGCAGCGAGCGCGCCAGAATTGATCGGAGCTAGGGCTGTTCTCGATCGAGTGGAACGAACGATCCCGGCATCATCGCGAGGACGCCAAGCACGACGATCCGGCAGGGTGAGCTTATCGCCCTGCTGGTCCGCTCCGACTAGCGGCCCGAAAACGCTCGGCGCCGTGAGGACACTCGGAGCTGGTTCGCAGATCTTCGTCAGCCTCTTCCGCGCCCGAAGCACCGGAGCCGCTCGTCGGTTGCCAGCGCATCCGAATACTCGGTGAGAGCAGACGAACTCGAGCGCCTGTCGAAATCCCTCGTCCTGCTGCGTGCAGGAGAGATTCAAGTGGACAAAAACACAGCTCTATAGGCAAAATCCCTCGTTACAGTTGTGCGGGTGGAGGCCAGCCATGGCTGATGAGCAGAAGCGCTCGCCTGTCAGGGACCACGTCGCTAGCGTGTTAATGCGGCTCAGTCCGACCCGGCCTCACGTCAGGATCGGGGCGTCCGTCTACACGGTCGACGATAAGGGCCCGCCGGTAATTGGTGCGCAACGGAATCGTCGAGATCACTTCCCCCGCCTCATCGACGATCTCTAGGTTCCATCCGAACCAACTGGAAGTCTCGTTTGGGTCTTCCCGGCGGATCTCATCAATCGCCTTGAGCGCCTCTGCTCGCGCGTCGTCAGCCGACGCAACCTCGACTCCCGTATCATCGGTCAGCAGTTCGTCCGCCGGCCCAACCAAATGGAAAAAGCACCTCACAATTGTTCTCCACGGGCGACGTCCGATCGTATTGTATGACAATCAGGGGTGACGTCTAGGGCGGTCGCTCGCGTGGAGTGTCTCATCAGACGAGGGGCCGCTCCAATCCCAACCCTGTTGCGACCTATTGTGCCGAGATCGCAGTCTCAATCACCGCACGCGGAAGCGCCCTGATGAGAGTGGAGGCGATTTCCTCCCTTTGCCCGATAGTCAGGTTCGCCTGCTCTGCGCGACGCATGAACGCCCGCAGGGCCTCAGGGTCAGGGTTAAACAGCACCTTGCGAGCCTCGTTCATCACGGCTGCCCGCTTCTCAGGGTTCGCCTTCTGCAGCGTGCGCCAAATCGTGGTGATCGCCTCCCGAGCTCGGCCAGTGCCGGCCTGGATGGCAGCGGCCCCGAAGTCCCCAACGGCGCTGTCTACGTCTCCCGCTATGGCCAGGCGCTCCTGCGTGGCCGAGCCTCCGAGCGACTTGCTGCGCGTCTCGAACATCCGGCTTTCGTTCCGGAGGTATTCCATGAACTGGGCATGCCCCTTCGGATTGCCGCGCATCATGGCCCCGATCTTCTCCCGGGTCGCGGGCGCCCCAAACGCCGCCTTCGCCTTGTCGGCGCCGTCCGGCATGTTGGCGAGCCGATCGCGCAGGGCGTTCGCCGCCCCCAGCCGGTACATCTCGGCCTCGCCCTGCGAGAGCCCCTTAAGGGCCTTCTCGACAGCTTCCTTGGACATCGTCGGATGAAAGGCCTTTTGGCCGGCCCGGAGCGCGTCCAGTAGGTCGCTATCGCCCTTGTAGACGGCTCGAGCCGCCCGAAGGGTTGGGACAGCCTCGTTCAGGCTTTTGTCGATCCGGCCAATAAGCTGACGGACGGCGGCGCCATATTGCGATATCTCGCCTTCCTTGCCGAAGCCCTTGTTGCCGAGAGCGTCATCCCAGAGCGCGCGCCGGATGTATTCCCACTGCCGCGTGTTCGGGACCGCCTGCAGGGGATACATGCCATTGCGGTTCGGGACGTTGCCGAAGACGAGCTGTTCGCCTCCCTTGCCTTCCAGCATCAGGAGTTCGTTCGCCCTGAAGCGGGCCGAGTTCGGAATCTCGTCGAGCATCGCATCGAGGCGCTGCCCGGGTGCCGAGCGGTAGTCGATCGGCTTGGCGAAGGCCTTCTCGTAGATCGGCTGCGCCTTCGCGGCTCGAGAAGCGATGATGGAATCCGCCGTCGCGATAGCCCCGTCATCCCCCAGGATGGAGCCGAGCTGGCGCGTGATCCGCTCGCCTTGGCTCGGGGCAGTCTCCGTCCCGAACTGGCGAGCGTTCAGGAACTCCTCTGCGGCCGTCTTGCCCGGGCCAGGCGTGCGCGCCGCATTGCCAGCGAGGCCACGGGTGTTCGGCCCGGCGAGATCCGCAGCCGTGACTTGCTGCCCACCGACGACGCGGGGGATCTCGACAGGCTTGCCGCCCCCAGGGGGGTGGACGGTCACAGCGGGCGTGACGTTCGCCCGCTCCATCTGCGCCGCGATGGCCGGGAGGTCGGCGGCATCCCGCTCAAGATTCCGGGCAACGATGCGATCGGCGAGAGGTCCGGGGTTCCGCATCGCTGCGATGTTGTCGCCAACGTACTGCGCTGCGCCCCTGGCACCTGTGATCGCCCCGCCGACGATGGGCGCCGCGACAGCGCCAATGGCAGCCCCGCCGGCGGCCGAGGGCAATCGCTCGAGCAAACCTCCCTCGCCGGCACCAAGGCCTGCAGCGCCGCCATAGGCAGCCCCGCCAGCGGCGAGATTCGCCGCTCCAATTCCTGCTCGTGTGAGGGCATGCGCGCCTTCGGCTGCCCGGAAAGGCGCCGCGACAGGAGCAAGGGGAGCCGTCGCTAAGCTGCCGGCGAGCGCGCCGCCGGTGAACGTCAAAGGGTGCGCCGTCTCGGCTGCCTGGTTCGCCTCGCGCTCGCGGGCTACGGCGGCTGCATAGGCATCCGTTGCCCCGGTCCCGAACACGCCTGGAGCCAGGTACTCGGCCGCGAGGCGGGCGCTGCCGATCGCCGGCCGGATCATGCCGATCCCGCTCGTCCATGACGGAAGCCCGCTCGCCTCGCCGGCTGCTGTGAGCTCATCGCCGAAGTTCAGCGTAGCACCCTGCACGGCACCCCGAACGAGCGCCGTTCCCATGCCGGGAGCGTTGCCGTTCGGAGCCGAAAGCCCGTCGAATTGGTCGAAGAAGTTCCCGGCCGGGGGAGCGCCAGCCCCAGGGGCAGGGGAGGCGGCCGACGCCTCGTCGAAGCGGTCGAAGAAGTTGGCCACTAGCGCCCCCGAAGGAACTGCAGGGAGGCCCCGGCGCCGTACTTCGCGTTGAACTGCTCCGCGAGCTGCGGGTTGGCCTGTAGGGCCTGGATCGCTTGCGGCGGAATGCCCCCGCTAGCCTTTGAAGCGCTCGCGCCGGCAGACGCATCAGGGGCCGTGCGCTGCCCCCCGGCTGCACCGCGCCCCGGCCTGAAGTATTCCCCGCCCCGAAGGCTCTCGATCCGATCGACGGCAAGACCGCGCTGGCGCTGCGCCAGTTCAAGCATTCGGTTGATGGTCCGCTCGCGAAGATCGGGCGGGGTCGACGCATCGCTGAGGATGGATTCGAAGCGCGCCATCTCGCGATCCGTCGTCGCCCCCTTCAAGGTCGACGACATCGCCTTGATGGCCTCCATGGACATGATCTGCCCGAACTCGCGCGTGTTTGCGGCTTGCCCGGGAGCGGCGATGATGTCCGGCACCATCCAGTCGGGAAGCGAGGTTCCTGCCCAGCCACGCAGCCCGGCAGATGAGCCCGTGTAGGTCTGCCGGTTAAGCTCGAGTGCCCGCTGAAGCGTGTCGATGGTGCTGTCGATCTGCGGGAGCGCATCTTCGGCCGCGAAGATCGCCTTCCTGTCTGTGGCGGACGGCTCCGCCCCGCTCCCCAGCTTCCCTTCCGTGACGTAGCGGTTGTAGGCGGCCGTTCCGGGCGTCAGGCCGAGTTCCTGGGCCATGGCTTCACGGGCAGAGAACTCCTGCCGAAGCTTGTCGCCAGCATCGCCGCGTTCGAGCGCCTTCTGCTCGGCCCGGTACTCTGATGGACCCTTAGCCTTTGTGAGACCGTTGGCTCGCGCCCAAAGAAACTCCTTCACGCTCTCCGGCGCCTTCGATTCCTGCAACTTCTGCTGCAGGAGCATCTTCGCGACCTCCTTCGCCCCGGCCGGCAGGTTCGGATTGGCCACATAGCCCATCAGCTTGGTGAGGCCCGCGCCCTGCAGTTCCTGAGGAACGGCAACCGAGTTGGGCGCTGCGGCGGGCGCCGGGCCGGCAGCGCTCGGCATCGTCATGCCGCCCATAGCGACGGCGGCTCGAGGATCGCCCCCAGGCACCATGCGAGGCGCCGCGCCGGTCGAAGATCCGGCCGGGCTCGGCAATACCGATTGCGGGAGGCCCTGGCCGCTCGCATACGCCACCGGGACGGATGCTGGCAGAGCGGGAGCACCGCCCTGGCCCATCCCGCCGCGGGCGAAGGCCCCGGCCCCGGCATCGTTGGTGTTGCTGTAGTCGGGCAGCATGGGGGAGGCAGGTGCGGATGCTACCGCCACCGGATCGGCCCCGAACTCCGGGCGGGCAGGCGGAAGCGGCATGGGGGCAGCCGTCGTCCGCGTGGACCGGGCATCACGGCGAGTGGAGTTCGGGTTCTGCAGTTCGACAGGCGGGATGCCTCCTCCGTTCACCTGAACGGCCAAGGGTTCGCTCGGGCGCTCGAAACCGTTCGCCGGCCCCAAGAGCCCGCGAGCGAACAAGGCCGCGAGATCCGCGCCAGGATCGACGCCAAGGCCCGCAGGAGCCCCGCCAGTCGAGCCGGGCACTTCACCGCCCGACGGGCCGGGAGGAATGGCAAAGCCCTCCGGCGTCGTCTCCATGCCCGTGTAGCCGCCCAAGGGATCAAGCCCAGCCTCCCGCGCCCCCGGGGCCGGCAGATCGGCTCGGTTCAAGCTGCGGGCGCGCTGATCGAACTTGGAAAGCCAGAGGTTTGCGAAGTCGCCGGCCGTCATGTCGAGCGAGCCGCGGTTGTTGCGGAGCGCCTGCGCAGCCTTGTTGTGGTCGCCGTTGTAGACGTTGGTCAGAACCTCGATCGCCGGCTTGTCCGGATTCCGAAGCAGGAGAGCGGCGCCGCGCGGGCCTTGCTGGTGAGCCAGGTAGAGCTGCGCCGGGGTCGGGTCCTGGCCGAGCGCGAGCTTGAGGATCTTCTGGTTTCGCACCGCGAGGCGCGCACCGGCATCGGCCGATGCGTCCACGTCATAGGGGTTCGTAAGCCCCATGTCCTTCGCCGTGCCGGCCGTGAACTGCAGGATGCCAGCCGCCGAGCTGTTGGGGTTCTTGGCGTTCGGATTGCCGCTGCTCTCGATCGAGGCCGTGACGGGCAGGTATGACGGGTCGAGCCCGTATTGCTGCGCAGCTCGCGTGAATGCCGGCAGGCTCGCCAGAGAACCGAGGCCTGCTGCGCCGCCGCCTCCGGCCCCGAACGCTTCGAAGGGGCCGCCCGTGCGAGCTGGATAAGCCGGGCCGGCTGCTGGCGCCCCGAACATGCTGCCGAGGTCGCGCGAGAAGGCGGCGCCGGTCTCCTGTTCAAGCTGGAGCCGCTTGGCGTCCTGGCTGAGCTTCAACAGCCCCAGGCCGGTGCCGAGATCGCCAGAGCCAAACGCGGCTTGGGCTGCCTGGCCGTAATCCGGGTTCGGCCCCGAGAGCATCGAGCCAAGCTCTCGCCTTCGGTACTGCTGCAGGCCCTTTTCGTACGCGTCCCCGAGCCCGGCAAAGCCCTGGTAGAAATCAGCGAATGCCATAGCCGCCGCCCTTCACGCTTGGCCTGCGCAGGAGCGCACGGCGTTGTAGTTCGCATACGCAGAGAAGGCCTCGCCAACGGCCTCGTTCATGCTGCCGAGTGCCTGCCAAACGAGGGTTTCATCCCGCGGGCAGCTTCGGAGCATCACAAGGGCCGTCTCGGCCAGGGAGCGCGCCCGTTCGACTGCAAGAGCCGCCCCGACGATATGCTGTTCGATCGGGAGCATCGGCGCCGTTGATGAAGGCGCTGAGACTGGGAGCTGGGCGCTGTGATCGAGATCCAGGCTCATGCCGAGGCGCGCCTCTCGTTCTGAGCATCCACAGCGACCAATTCGCGAAGCTGGGCGCGAACGTACTCGGAGAGGGAGATCCCTCGACGCTCAGCAGCGACGGATGCGGCTCGGCGTAGAGTCGAATCCGCACGCACCATGATGGCGACAGGATATCGGCAACGCCCCGTGCGCAAAATCGCCTCCGAACTTCGAAGGATACGATCGTCTCACGTCAACGGATGAAGATGAATACTCGCGAGTGTATGGCTCCTTGCGTTACGACAATCCGGTTTCATTCGACGTTGTTTGCTGATGTCCGAGGGTCATGCGTTTGGCGCATAGCTCGCTGTGACTTTGGGCGCGGGTCGGGCCGCCTTGCTAAGCGCCTGACTGGTCCCGCGGGCGTGCTGGCCGAGAAGGACGCTGCCTGGACTAGCCGATAGCGCCGTCAGGCTCACCAACTCAGGGTTCTTGATCCTCAGCCTTTGCCGGCACCGGCCGGAGGTGTAGTAGCGAGTGCCCTTCCGCTCCGCGACGATGCCCTCGTCGAGGTTCATCCGGCATTCCGCGGAGTAGAGCTCGGCTCATTAGTTGTACTCAACGTCGCTTGCCGAGGACTGGTCCACATCCTTGGCCCGGCAGCTCGAAACAAAAAATCCGCCCTCCATCTCGACTCGCTCGTCAAACCGCAGGGCTTGAAGTGATCGCCCGCCTGCTCCTGGAAGGAGCTTCGGACGTACCCACTTTCCTGCGTTGCGCCAAAACGCTGGACCCTGCGAACATCCTCGTTCTGATGAATCGCCCAGCATGGCGGACAAACAAACTGGGATTTGCCTAAGTTTGTAGATGCGGGAAGAGGAATATACGATGGCTTTGACCTTCTTCAAGATTGATCCCGGCCTTAGTCTATCAACAATCGACCTTTCGGCTGCCGGTTACATGGTTGGCGACACCGTACATGTTATCCCGGCTGGATCTTGGTCGTACGTCTTGGACGCAGACGAGATCTCAAAAGCAACGCGCTATATCTACGATAATGTAATCCATTCGCAACACGACGTGATAACGCTGACGGCCTCAGGTGGAACAGAGGTACACATCCTAACGGATGACAGTTTCCATGAAGACAATTTCGACGCGGATGGGGATTATGGGGTGTACATCGGGCATCCTGACGTAAACGACTCTCCCGATCCGACGGGGAAGGTAACCTTTCCAGTCGATGGCCTCGTGCATCTCGTCTCGTCGAGCCCGGTAAGTCGCTTGGACGCAAGCGAGGCGGTCGTCGATCTCTCTATCGACGCCACAGGCGGCGGCATCAGCTCGGCAGCAGGCCAAAGCTCGAAGCTGATAATCGACGCGATCCCGCTCGAGATCCTGTCTGGTCAGGGCAACGACTCGATCTTTGCCTCACTAGGTTCCAGCCGCGTCGATGGAGGCGGGGGCGAAGATACCGTGTTCATTCAGAACAAGCTCTCCGATGTTTCGATCCTCGAGGTGAGCGATGGCTTCGCGAAACTATCCTCGATGGTAGGAGAAACAGAATTTAAGAACGCCGAGCATATCGCCTTCTTGGATGGAGTGATCCACATCGGCGGCAGCGGCTTAGATCTCGTGCGGTATGATCAGGCCGCCGCCGGGGTGGTTGCTAGCCTAGATCTTCCGAGCGCTAACGAAGGAAGAGCTTCAGGCGACATGTATTTCAGCATCGAGGGCTTGGTCGGGTCAGCCTTCGATGACAACCTGCAAGGCGACGCTGGGGACAACCATCTTCTAGGCGGCGGCGGCTCGGATCTCCTATTTGGTCATGGAGGCGACGACACTCTTCAGGGCGGGGACGGTAACGACCACCTTTGCGGCGGAATCGGCGCCGACGTTCTGGATGGCGGCGAGGGCAGCGATACCTACTACGCCGATGAAGCGGATGCACTCGCTGATACCGGCACCTCTGGCACGGACACAGTGATCGTGACGTACGCGGAGGGGACGGCCGCAAGCAACACGTACTATCTCCCCGAATCCATCGAGAATCTCGTCCTAGGCGGCAACGTCGCGATCGGAGCCGGAAACAGCAGCGCCAACTACATGCAAGGTAACGAGCTGGTGAACGCGTTGTACGGGGGGGACGGTGCGGACACGCTGGTTGGCCTCGGCGGGCAGGATTGGCTCCAAGGGGATGCAGGCGCGGATTTCATCTACGGCGGGACAGAGGACGATGTGATCGGGGGCGGTGCAGATGCCGACTGGCTCCTCGGCGAAGATGGCAATGACGCGATCTGGGGGGACGACGGCAACGACGTGATCTCAGGCGCCTCGGGAAGCGACTACATCATCGGCGGAACCGGCTACGATCTTCTCTACGGCGGGGAGGGAAACGACGTCTTCGTGGTTGCACGGGTCGACCAGGAGGACATCATCTTCGGCGAAGCCGGAGCGGACACGGTCTACTTCGCGGACCGCGCGAGTGCGGAGCTCAGCTCGATCGCTCAGACTGAGAACGGCTACACGACAATCAGCTTCACGGATGGCCATTTCTCGTCTGTGACCGGAATAGAGTGGATCCAGTTCACTGACGCTGGATGGGCGATCTCGAGCTGATCCAGGGTGCTCTGTCGGATAAGCGGCGGCGGCCGTCGAGCGTTCACGAAGTGAGTGCGGCGGCCAATCTGGCGCTAGGTCGGAGGCTTCTCGCCCGAAAATGACGACCAGCGCCATCCGGCAGGCCGCGGCGTAGAGCTCGGCGCCGCACCAGATACTCATAGTGGAGATGTGGGCGCGGAGCGCCCGATCGGGAGACGACGCGCGGGGCTGAGACACCCCGCCGGCCTGGGGGCACCGAGGGACCGGCGGGGCGAATGCGGCAGTGTGGACCACTGGATTGCCGCGCTCCGCTGTAGAGCCGGACCGATCGGGCCATCAGGCGACACAATGTCCGAGCCCGGGCGCTGTGACATCGACATCGGACATTCCGACGGGGTGCGGCAGCCTCATGTGTCCGCACTCGAACAAACTTGCCGCTGTTAACTAATATCAAAGCGCTGGCATGCCCGCCGCCGCAAGGAAGGGCAACCTTCCCGGTTAGAGGAAGAATGTACGGCACGAGTGGAGCTTAGCATGTCGGTCTCCGCCTCGATTCGAGGCAACGTGTTCGGCCCATGGGAGATTGCGCGATTGTCTCTGGCTTATGATGCTGCTTTGTCTGCAGTGACTGAGGACAGCAGCCGGTATGCAGGGTCATCTGCGCGCGAACTCCACCGTCAACTCGCTTCAGCGATCATTGCGAAAGCAAAGGAGGGTCATCTTGATCCCGGCTTGCTGAAGGACGCCGCACTCGCGTCGTTGGGGCCGCCTCTTCCCAATCGATGAGTGCTGGCGCTCAGGCCCCGGAGCTGCTCGCCTAAACGCCCCAGTGGCGGACCAGCGCCGATGGGCCCAAACGCCCCGCTTGCCGCCCCGGCCGCTTGCGGGGCGTCTTTCGTCAGAGTTCATCGCGGGAACACCTCATCCCGCGGGGCACTGACCATCCATCCCGAGGAGGCCTCCGGTCGAGGCCGAGTTCGGGAGAGGGCGCCCCGCCGCAGCAGACCTCCCTCCGGCGGGGCGCTTTCATTCGCAATCAGAAGTACTCGCCGCAAGGCGGATAGTGCCTCGCGGGCAATCACGGGAGCTCACCGAGAGGATGCAGGAACCCAAGGCCCCTTCGGGCGTCTGAGTCCCAGTATGAGCAATTGGCACCCTATCGAGACGCTCTCGCGCCACCCGTACTCCAAGTCGGTGTACGTCCGTAAGCCTGGCGGCGCCGTGAAGGCTATGAAGGCCGGACGCGAACGAGACGATGCTGCCTCGCGCGCTAGGCTGCTCGCCTACTACGCGAAGAAAGAGCTTGAATTCCGCCAATCTGCAGAGCGGATCCGCGCAGCGATGGGCTGCACGAGCGATGCGGGTAGGTTGAAGCTGAGTGCTTGCCGAGCCAAGCACCTTGACGCACGGGCCGATGAGCAGAAAGCGAAGGCCGATGGTCTGAGGACAGCAGCCCCAGAATATCTGTTCAAAGTCGGCCTCGATGAGCGGGAGGCCGGCGACCTGAGCAGATTCGCTCACTCGCGCGCCGATCGCGCCTGACCCCCTGGCGGGGGCTGCATGTGCGCGCGGAGTCGCGACCCAAAATGGGTACTCGACAGCAGTAAGGCCGGGCTTAGCATGACCCTTCAACTAAAGCAGCAGGAGGGTCCCATGAGGTGCTTCTTCAACCTCCTCGGCCCAGAGGGGGCGGAGCTTCTCGACGAGGTCGGCGTCGAAGTGTCATCGCTCGATGACGCTCGTACGGAAGCGCTGAAGGCGATGGCCGAGTTGCGAGCTGAAAGCCCCGGCACCTTGGCTGAGTGGAATGGCTGGGTTCTACGTATCGTTGACGACGGCAACTCTACTCTGGCTGACCTTCCGCTGAGCATGATCCTTCCGCTGCGGAGCGGGAAAGACGCGGTAAGTCGTCCCACATAGGACCACGGTGATCGCGGATTTCGGAATCCGGCGCAGCACGCTCTTGATGTGCTCTCTAACTCCCCCGTTGCTCCCAGTCGTACTCATAGACTTCAGCCTCGGCGCATCATAGGGCCAGTTCAGCGAAAGCTAACAACTTGAAGTATTCTACTTAGTTCCTGCGTCGTCCAGCCCCAAACAGAGTACCTGCCCTAGTACCGCGAGGTATTTCGTTCTGTGTACGCCAAAAGCTCACCCGGGAGGGCAATGCGGCCAGGAGGTTCTACATTCCCGGAGACGCAAAAGGCCCGCTCAGCTGCGGCCGAGCGGGCAGTCAGGCACTTCTGTCGAGTATCTCCCGGCGGGAGACGGCCCCTATCTTTGGGCCCTGCGCGGCCTTGCCAATACCCAGTTCGAGGTAGGTGACGCCTCGGCCCCGCCATGCACGATGCCAGCGGTCGTCCGCTTCATGGATCCTCGAAGCTGGGCGGCCGGGCCGGGTGGTGATCCCAAGCCGCCCGGCCCTCCAGAGACAAGAAGGCCCGGCTCGCGCGAGGCGGGCCGGGCTAAAGGTGGCGCTCCCCTGCAGCGGGAACGTGGACAGTATAGCACAACTCAGGGATGAGGCCCGCAGGAGCGGGCGGGGCTTCCGCACATCAGGGGACGGGGTCTTGGCGAGGGAGTGTGATGGAGCCCGCTCCGGAGCCCTGGAACGCAAAATCCTGGACTGCGCGAGGCGGACCGGGCCGGACGCGGCGATTCTGTGCAGCCCCGGAAGCCGGGAGCGATGCGTGCCCGTATCGTGGGCTGGACGAACTGGATGGCGGGCGGGTGGTGATTGCCCGCCGACTAGGATAACGCGATGCTGACGATCAGCTTATTCCTTACGAGGGTCGAACAGGCCACATGGGACAAACCTTTGACGATCTCCGGTTCGCTCGCGGCTATATCGTGTCGCCAAGAGGGACAAGGTCAGACGTGCCGCCGACCTGGCCCGAACATGAGTTCTACGAATTCAGCGTGAGGCACGATGTTCGCCTTCCTGTTACCCGTTCCGATAGCGATGGTGCCTCAATCATCTGTTTGGGCCTCTTGGTTGATACTGATAATCCGGATGCTACGGCGCACGACTTCCTCTCCGAGATGACAGATGTCCTGCGTTCATCGAGGGACGCCTTTTTTGCTGCCCAGGCTCGCTCATGTGGTCGTTATGTGATGCTGTGCCGCGACGGCGCCGGCACATTCCTCTTAACCGACGCAACCGGGATGAAGACGGCCTTCTACAGTCCCGAGCAGCGTGTTGTTGGCTCTCACCTGCGCTTGCTTGCCAGATCGGCCGGCATTCCGCGGGCGCCAGTTTTGGCCTTCCGAGGAGGGTTTCCCGGAATCCGCACCCCGTTGATGGGTGTTTTTGCGCTAACGCCGAATACGGCGCTGGCCTTGAAGGACTTCTCCGTTTTCAGGTTCTATCCGAAAGAGCCGGTAGCAACCAGAACGGTCGAAGAAGCCGCCGAGATCATCGGCTCAGCGATGAAGAATACAGTCAAGCACTTGGCCCGTTTTTTTCGGCCGGTCGTGTCCGTCACCGCCGGGATCGATTCTCGCGTCACCCTCGCTGCGACGCGGCAGCACGCCGCGGCCATCCCGTATTTCACCTACTACCGCAATGACGATGCAGACGATGACCGACACGATCGGGATTTTGGAGAGGCGATCGCGGATCGATTTTGCTTAGACTACCGCGTGCTCTTCGCTGACAGCGGCAAGGTTCCTGCCGCATATTCTGCGATTCTCGACGAAAGCACGTACAGACGGCATGTCCATGGGGCGTCGTACGAGTACTATCAAGTGTTCGGCAAGGAGTTCGACACCGTTCATATCCGCTCGAACCTCTCGGAGGTAGGGCGGCGCTTCTATCACAATCTGGGAATAGAAGTTCGTGAGGCGTCGGATCTTGGTCGGGTTTGGCTGGGCAAGACCGGAACGCATGAACAAGCCTATGTAACCACCATCCTTGGGTTATTTGAAGAGTTCGCCGCGACGACGGACCTAATGAATGCTCCAATCGATCCGCTTGTGCTCCTTTATTGGGAGCATAGGATGGCAACATGGCACGCTCAAGTCGTGACCGAATCGGATCCAGCGTTCGAGACCATATCTCTGTACAACTGTCGCGTTGTTCTTGAGGCATTGCTATCGGTCGGCGTGCCCGAACAGAAGTCGACGGCCATTCACAGGCAGATCATCACAAGCCTTTGGCCTGACCTGACAGAGTATCCCGTCAACGGTAGGCCGTTCAGGCCGGTTCGGACGCGTCCGGCCTTGACCAAATAGAAGAAGCGCCCGATATCGGCAAGGTCGAGCCCATTCGTCATCTCGTGCTTGTTGAGCGTAAGCGTTGCTTTACTGCCCGCGGGTCTCTTTGCTGTGTTCAAAGAAGCGCTGGGTACGAGCTCCTGCCGGTGGGTGAGTCCGGGACCGGGGCGAGTTGCGACAGCGGCGCGGACATCAGGCCCTCCGCAGCCGCACGCCGCGCTCGGTCGTGATCGCCTCGCCCTTCTCCGTCATCAGGTAGACGTTGAGGTCGCGGGCCTTGTCGTATTGAGGCAGCACGGGGCGACTACGGAAGCCATAATCGTAGCCACCTCGGTCGTATGCAGTGGCAACTGCCATAATGCGGCCTCCCTGATACCACGTGGATCCGACATTACAAGGCCAAGTGTATTTGATGCATACCTCGATGCGCATAGCGTGATTGAGGCGTGAATTCCGATACTGTTCGTAGATGTTCTTAGTTGTTCAAATGCTATGCGCCACGCGCAGATGGCTTCATCCGGATAGCAATCAAGGCTGAAATTGGAGACCGCTACTTCCTGTCGTGATCGCCTCCTGGATAGCGGAACGGTACCGGCCGCGGCTTCCCGGAGGCCCATGTCTTACGATTTTGCCTTACGAGTCGTGCGTTTCTGTCTGTCTTTGCTGTCCTTAGCCTTAGCCGCCGTGCCCTTCGCATTCTCGATCACAGATCGGAATAGGTCGGCTGGACCAGGCATTGGCCTGAAATCTTCCAGCTCATCCAGAGTGGCCATCCTGGCGCCTTCGGGCAGGGTCGGCGTGTTCGTGGTCTTCCCGCCTTCAATCTCCCCCAGGATCGGCGCGTTCATGGCCGCGTCGAAGATCGCAGCCTCATCGAACTCGGAAATCGAGGCGCCGAACGGCAAAGGCTTTTGCTGCATGATGTGAGGCAGGAGATCCGTAACGCTGCGGATCGCAGCCGCCTCGTCCTTCGGCAAGTCGTACCAAGAGAGGATCTGGGCCACGCGGAAGCCTACGGACAGGTTCACAGGGCCCCCGACCGTAGCGGCCATGAGGTCGATCGTGGTTGCTCTGATCCGTTCGGCAACCTCGCCGAGCATCTGGTCGACGAGGAACGACTGCTCGAGCCTGGTTTCGATCTCCTGCGCAAGAGATCGGCCGGAGGCGGCGGCAGCGGCCTCCAGGTCTTCGCGCATCTGCTTCGTTGTTCGTACGTGAAGCGGATGCCGCTTCCCCTCGCCCTCAGGCAGCTTTGGCCGGGCCATTCTCGCCTCTCCCGTCTCTGCAGTCGCGATCTGTGTATAGCTGCGCATGCGTGCGCGCAATAACCTTGACGGACTCCTGCGGCTGCCGTATCTCCGAGTTCATGGGCGCACAGGTGCGCGCAATTTGGAGACCCGGCATGCAGGTCCATCCCGCTATCCACGAGGTGATTGAGGCCGGCGGCGGAGTTGATGTCCGACCGCTGGCGAAGGCGGCCGGGGTTGCTCCCGCCACGCTGTATCGGGCGATCAACCGCGGAGAGGTTGAGGCGATCAAAATCGGGAAGCGAGTGACTGTACCGGCGCATGTCGCCCGAAAGCTGCTGAAGCTCCCAGAGGCCCCCGCCGTTGTGAAAGCGGCCTAAATGTCGGCAGCGCTCGCACCCGACATCACGAGCCGGAAGGCTGGTGCATCGACCGTACGCCAGTTCTGCTCGGACAACGGCATTGGCCGAACGAAATTCTATGATGAGGTCAATGCCGGACGCCTTCGGGCCGTGAAGTCCGGCGGAAGAACGCTCGTCCTCGACGAGGACGCCGAAGCGTGGCGACGGGCTTTGCCCGCCGTCTGTGTGCGTACCCCTGAAACGCAAACTGCCGAGCGCTCCTGAGGGAAGGCACTCGGCAGAAAGGTGCTTCTGTGAAGCGACTGGACATCCTTCACATAGCATCGGCTGACGAACACGCCAAGCCTTTGGACGCCGGCACCATCAAGAGGTGCTGGTTTGGATACCGAAGCTTTCCACCGCCTGGTTCTGCGGATCGCTCGCCGACTGAACGTGACCGTCGCGCATGCGAGGGCCGTCGCGGAGATCCATTACACGCCGAGGGCAGCTCGATGAGCGCTGCCTCACTCTCGATCAGGATGACCACGGGTCCTCATCGCGGAGAGCCGCCGTGGGCACCCTAACCCTCAGCGAGAAGGCTGATCTCACTCAAGCCCTGCTGCGCGACGCGCAGCTCAAGCCGAGTTCTCGCGCCGTCGGCATCGCTCTCCTCGGCTTCATGAACGGCCAATCCGGGGAGTGCTTCCCGAGCTACAGCACGCTGGCGGGCGCCGCATCGCTGAAGCGGCGGGCGACCATCAACGCGGTCCGAGATCTCGAGGGGCGCGGCTGGATCACGGTGCACCGGGTCACGGGCGGAGATCCGAGCCAGTTGAAAGGCTGGGTCACCAACCGCTTCCTGGTGCACGCTCCAGCGCACTCCGACGCAACTCCGGATACCTCGCCCCCGGTGCACGTCGATGCACCCGGCCCCGGTGCACAGCCATGCACCACCCCGGTGCACGATGGTGCACTACCCCCGGTGCACGGGGATGCACCTCCCCCGGTGCACGGCGGTGCACCCAAACTCATGAACAATAAACCCATGAACATGAACTCAGGAGATATATCTCTCGCAGCATCAAAAACTCGGGCAAAGAAGTCCGGCCCAAGCGAAGCCGAGATCGGCGTAGCCTTCGACGAGTGGTGGCCGCACTACCCGAAGAAGGTCGACCGGGATGGCGCTCGCCGAGCGCTTGGCCGCGTCCTGAAAGCCGGAAGAGCGTCGCTCCCAGATCTGATCGCCGGGGCGGATCAGTACGCCCAGCTCTGCGCTGCTCGAAAGACCGAACGTCGGTTCATCAAGAGCCCAGAGGTCTGGCTGAACAAGGGTTGCTGGGCTGACGAGCCCGACCCTCAACCCACCTCAAGCTCCCCGAACGGAAAGGAGGCTATCCATGCCTGGTCTCAACTCGATTTCGGCTCACCCACGCGTCGACGGGAAGGCGGTCTCATCATCGAAGCCGAGTATCAGCGTGTCGACTGAACTCGCCCTCCTTGATGGTGATAACGCGCTCCGTCTCACGCCAGCCGAGCTTCAGCGCGGGATCGCAAAGGTTCAGGCTGAACTCGGCCGGCCGGCTGGATCGCTTGTCGGCGAGGCCTTGAAGCAGATCATCGGCGCATATCCGGTACCGAAGGACTTCGCCAATCCGCAGGACTTCCTAGACCAGGCCATACTGGCGCTCGAGGACTTCCCGGCGTTGATCATCGAGGAGATGGCGGACCCGAAGGTTGGGATCGTTCGCGAGCAGCGGTATCTGCCGCGCATCGCCGAACTCGTGGCGTGGTGCGAGAAGCGGATACGTCGCTACGAGAGCGCTTGCTTCGACGCTCAGGAGGCGATCATGCACCAGGAGCGTGAAGCTACCATCCGCCAAATGCAGGAGGAGGCTGCCGCGGCCGCTCGTGAGAGCCAGGCCCGCGAAGAAGCGGCCAGGGAACTCGAACCCGAGGTGCTGAAGCGCTTGAAGGCACTCCCGACCTGGACGCGGGAACGACGGCCGCGTGTCGGGGAAGAGCGGGCCAAAGACGAGTGGCAGGCAGCCATGGCCCGTTCCCTTGCCCGCCGGCCCAAGCTCGTCGAACCGTATCTCGATATCCTCGCTGAGCAGCCTGCTCTGCTCCTTTGGGCGACCGAGCAGGAGAACACCTACCGCGGCTCAGGATGGCCTAAGCTCAGCCATCGGATGCTGCAGGTGTTCGAGGGTCAGACGACCGTGGGGACGAGTTGATGGGACGCGAGTCGCTCCAGCACCTGTCCTGCTTTCCGTCTGCTTTTGCAGGCGGTACTATGATACCGTGATTTTGTGGTAGGACACCTGCGTCATGACGATGAAGGCCACCCACCGCGGCCGGTTTAAGCCGGGCCAGAGCGGCAATCCGGCCGGCAAGGCACCTGGGACGAAGAACCTTGCGACGCGAGCCCTTGAGGAACTGCTTGCCGGCGATGCGGAGAGCATCGTGCGGAAGGCTTCCGAGATGGCCCTCGCCGGGGATCCGACCGGCTTGCGGCTCTGCCTCGAGCGCCTGATCCCCGTCCGGAAGGATCGCCCCATAAAGTTCGCGCTGCCGGCGATCGAGAAGACGGAAGATCTGACGAAGGCGACCGGCGCCCTTCTCGCGGCCGTTGCTGCCGGCGACCTCACCCCGTCCGAAGCAGCAGAGCTCGGGAAGCTGGTCGACGCCCATGTACGGGCCGTCGAAGCCGTAGACCTGCACCAGCGCCTGGCGCGCCTCGAGGAGGGCCGTCCATGATCCCCGCTCAGATCCAGCGCCGGCTAGCCGTGCTCGAACAACGTCATCGCGCCGCAAACGTGAAGCGCCGGTCAAAAGCCGAGCGGGACCGCGTCGTCGCGGAGGCTCTGGCGGATCCCGACATGGTGCGCGAGGTCTCAGCCCGTCTGCTCGGCTGCGATCCGAAGGACCCGCAACACATCCGAGAGAGCGCTATCCTCTCTGCCGCGCTCCGGGCGGACACTTAGGGAGGGCTGGCCGATGAGTACGACCCTGCAGCGCCGCCTTAAAAAGCTTGAGGCAGCGAATCCAGCCGACATGATCGTGGATGGGATGTCCGACGAGGAGCTCTTTGACGTGCTCCGGGGAAACTCGCCGGGCACGGAAACGGAGGAGTTCATCCGCTGCTATCAGGCCGGCGAGAGCCTTCCGGCGCTCCGCGGCCGCCGCGATCAATGGGGCGTCCTGTCCAGCCTGTCGGATGCGCAGCTTACCCGGATCGCAAGAGGTAGACGTTAATGAGCCGCGACATCGAACGCCGCGTAATCCGCCTCGAGCGGGATCGGCACACCGCGCCGCCGGACATGATCATGTCGGACAGCCCGGAGATCCCCGAGGATGCGCTTGAGAACTGGCGCTATTACGTCGCGACTGGGCAGGCGAACGTGTCCGGCCGGGTTCTCTGCTTTCACGGTCCCGAGTTGACCGAGAAGGAGTGGGCCGCGGAGTGCGTCCGGGGCGGATACGGACCCGCCCCGCAGTGAGCTAGCGGGCGGTTGCCTCCACAAGCAAGAGCACGGCGGCGACTTCGTGGAGCTGCTGAGCCAGCTCACCCACCACCCTTCCTCGGGAAGTACGGGCGCGGGCCCCAGATCATGCCTGGAGCTGAGGAAGGGAGCCGACCAATCGCAGCAGGTCCCGGAGGTTCGCTGAACCTGTCCGCTCGAGCACAGCCTTGAAGTGACTTCTCATCGTGGCGACAGCAACGCCACGGGAACGGGCCGCCTCTTCGAAGGTCTTCCCGGCAGCGAGCAATCGGCAGAGCTCAGCCTGCGCTGGGCTGAGACCGAATGCTTGTCTAAGCACAGCATCAGACTCCATCTGGCGTGTTGATGGTAGCGACAGCACCACGTGTCCGCTTTGTCCCGATAACCTTGCCGAAGCCGGACTGACACTTACGGGTACCCTACGGTTTTCTCGATCGATCAACCCGAGCGCTGAAGGTTCACCCACGCTCGCCAGTTGTATGGCGTGGTGAAGCTGTACCGTCTGCTCAGCGCGAACGGCGATCACCCTGCCGTTCCTGACGGTCAGAGGCCCGTCCCGGCGAGATGCCTCTCTCGCGGGTTTGTTCACAAAGGCCGTTTGCCCGTCGCCAGATGAGATCACCAGCGGGAACGCTAGAGCGTCGAGGGCATCCTCTCGGAGAGTTGCAACCTCTCGCAGTGCAGCGAAGCGCAACCGAAGACGAAGTGCGGAGCGCAGATGGACAATTAGCTCCTGCATCCGCGCTTTGTCCTCCTCGTCCAGCAGAGGGCCTGCGATCCTGTTCGCAGCGACAGTTGCCAGGGTGCCGTCACCTAGAGGGATTGTCGCTCCCATAGGCCTGAACATGCCGTAGTGGCGCGCGAAGTCTTTGTAGAACTCGGTTTCGACGAGCTTACGTTCGTCGAAAAGCTCGGATCCGAGCGAGACTATCCCAAAGCGTTCGGGATCCCGGTTCGTCCAGGGGTCGAAAGCGTGATAGCGCGCCAGGTAAGCCGGCTCCGAGGCTCGGATATCCGGAGTATTGGCCATCTCGACGATGCTGCCACCCTGAATGAGCCAGAATCCTGCGCTATCGATGTTCAGAGCTCGCCGGACGAGCGACGACATCAACTCGAGTCCGTCCGGCTCGACGGCAGCCTCGTAGAGGTCCGCAATCAGATCTGGTGGCGTTTGCATTTGGTACGGGCTCGGCCAGCGCGATCGCGCCGTTGTCGCCGATCTGAAGCACCCGCCGCCGGCCTTCCGTCCAGGTAATGGTTTTCAAACGGTTAACGGGCATAGTCGGTTCGGCACTGTGGCGCGGTGGCGGCGTCTGGGCGGCTCTGGCTCTCTTGGCCCTTCTGCATGTCGCGATCGCGGCAGACCGGCCGGGCTCGAGCGCCTAGCTCGGGAACCGGCCCGTAGGTCGACCATTGCCGAACACCGGTTGCAGAAACCTGCGAGGCGATGATGGCTGGATACGCTCTGGAAGGCCCAAAATGGGGAACCCCCACTTACGGCACGACGGGTGGCCTGATCACATGGACCTTGGATAGCTCCGTTCCGGCCTATATGGCGCCTTACGTCGATGCGGCCTTCGATGATTGGGCGACCTACGGCAACATAGCATTCGAGTACACGTCTTCGCCTACCGCTAGCATCTTTGTGCGCCTGGGTACCATCGACGGGCTCGGCGGTATCCTCGGAACTGCCGGTTACAGCTACTCTGGTGGCTCGATCCTGTCCGCCACCGTGACGTTCGATGTGGCCGAGAGCTGGCAGCCGGTGGGCGGTGGCGTTGCGAGTAGCCAGGGAGCGGACTTCTTCATCGTTGCCGCGCATGAGATCGGGCACGCTATCGGCCTAGATCATTACGACGGCGAGCCTGCTGTCATGAACACGGTCCTCACACAATCTATCACGGGCCTCACCGTCTCAGACATCAGCGGGGTCCAAGCACTTTACGGGGCCACGCAGCCGGGCGTCACACTCGTTGGCAGCGAAAGCGGAGATAATCTAGCCGGCGGGGGCGGAAATGACGCCAGCTACGGCGGAAGCGGAGACGACCAGATCTACGGGCAAGGCGGGTCCGACTGGTTGGTCGGCGACGCTGGGGCGGACTACATCTTTGGCGGAAGCGGCGATGACGTGATCAGCGGTGGTGATGGGAAAGACTGGCTCGTCGGTGATCAGGGAGCGGATGCCATCTGGGGTGGCGCAGGCGACGACGTCATCTCTGGCGGCGACGGCCGCGATTACCTGTTCGGCGAAGGCGGCTACGACCTCTTGTATGGAGGCTTGGACGATGACGTCTTCCATGTCAGTCGCGGTGACGCCGGGGACTGGGCGATGGGCGAACAGGGTATCGATACCGTCTACTTCAACCGACCGAGCAGTGAGTTCGCCGCGATCGACGAGTGGCAGTCGGGGTACCGATTTGTTCGATTTTCGGACGGAGACTACACGGTGATCCGAGACATCGAATGGATTGCGTTCCAGGATGCAAGCTGGATCATCGCTTGATGGCGCTTGGGGCAGTCGGCCTGCACGACCGGCGTAGATCAACCCAGGGGACGCCTCAGCGGGCGGCTGCCTTCACAAGCCAGAGCACGGCGGCGAGTCCCCCCACTCCGTTCTGGAGTGAAGGCAACATGCGCGAGGGGTAAGCCAGTCGCTGTGCTCCGCCGCACACCTTAACGAGCACTTAACTCAGAGCCGGATCCGCGCGGGCCTCTACAGCGGGCGTGCGGACAAGCATGGTGTCTCGCCGCAAAAGCGCTGCCGCTCAGCCGTTACCTGAGCATGGCCTGGCAAGCTGGGCTGATCTTCGGGCGGTTGGCCCGCAGGCATGCCGCGATCTTCTGCTCGTCAGGAATCACCTCGCCACAAAAGCGCGTCGCATCTCCTGAGCACGCTGCCTCCTGTGCCGCCCTGTCTGCCTGTGGAGCCGCGGGAGCCTGAGCCAGAGCAGACTGGCTGGCGAAAGTCACGGCAGTCATCAGCAGCGCCCCGCCGAATGACAACAGCGTGTTGTGATACCGCATCCCTGACCTCCAGCCATGGCAGGCGCGGATCTACGTTCAGGGACCCGCTTGGTTCCTCAACCGCAGGGACAGCGAGGCACCAGCGACACCGAAGGCACAATTGGAAGACGCGCCCGCCACGGTCTGGTCGCTTACGTGCCGGATAGGTCCAGCTTCGATTCCGGAGCGATGTGAATGATGAGATCAGTCCTTGCTGCCACGGCGGTGCTGGCGGCAACCCTCTCTGCTAGTGCCGTCGAAACCTACGGACCCGAACTGGAGGGCTTCGAGTACCCGCACGAGGTGAAGCGGTTCGGTTTCAGCTCGCAGCGGCAGGACGTCTCAATGGCGTACATGGACGTGCGGCCCGAGCGACCGAACGGCAAAGTGGCCGTGCTGCTTCACGGCAAAAACTTCTGCGGCGCAACCTGGGAAGGAACGATCGCCGAGCTGACCAAGGCCGGATACCGGGTGATCGCGCCGGACCAGATCGGGTTCTGCAAGTCGACGAAACCCGCAGCCTACCAGTTCTCGTTCCAGCAGCTTGCCTCGAACACCGCAGGCCTGTTGTCGTCCCTCGGCGTCGAGAAGGCTGTCGTGATCGGCCATTCCATGGGCGGCATGCTTGCGGCTCGCTTCGCCCTGATGATGCCGGAGCGCGTGGAGAAGCTCGTCATGGTCGATCCTCTCGGATTGGAGGATTGGCAGGCTGCGGGCGTGCCGTGGCTCCCGATCGAGAAGGCCTACGAGGGGGAGCGCAAGACAACCTTCGATAGCATCAAGGCGTATCAGCTGAAGTTCTACTACAACGGACAGTGGAAGCCTGAGTACGACCGCTGGGTTCAGATGCAAGCGGGGCTCTATGCCGGACCCGGCGCCGAACGGGTTGCCTGGAACAGCGCCCAGACCTCGGACATGATCCTCACCCAGCCGGTCGTGCACGAGTTCCCGGATCTTCGGGTGCCCACGGTCCTGATCGTCGGAGGGAAGGACCGAACGGCTCCAGGTGCGAACCGTGCGCCAGCAGAGGTCGCGGCGCGGCTTGGCCGCTACGACCTCCTAGGACGAGCAACCGTCGCTCGGATCCCGAACTCGGTGCTGGTCGAGTTCCCTGAACTCGGCCACTCGCCCCAGGTGGAAGCGCCGGACCGCTTTCACGCGGCTCTCCTGGCTGAGCTGAACAAGCCGTAGGAGGCTTGCCAGAGCCCGTCACTCGCTGTTGGCAAGAGGCGAGGGGAGTTCATGATCGGGGCCGCTGCCGACCGACCTCCATTCAAGTTCTGAGTGGATCTCGGCCTCGATCGTGGTCCGATCTGAGAACCGATGCGCGTTCTCGCGGAGGAGCCGTTGGGCGGCTTCAACGGCCTCGTCCCGCGTCGCGCATTTGACCTCCACCGTGTCGATCGAGCGATGCTCTCGCGCGTCTACACGCTCCCAGACCTGTAGAACGGCATACCAGGCACCTCGGCCTGTGCGATGCCGAGCTTTGATCTCTCGTGCCTTGTCCGCCAGCGTGGCGATGGTCTGCCAGAGTTCGCGCCCATCGCTGAAGTCGGCCCCAATGCGACGGGTCTCGAAAGCAAACCCTTTCAGGGCAACCTCGGACAGATCCTCGATCAGGCACTCGATGCCCGCGACCTTACCCCAAAGCTCGTCGACGGCGTTTCTCGCCTCTGAGGTGAGCGGTGGTCGCTTTGGCGCCTTGCCCTTCACTGTCGAGAGCTGAGGGACGTCTTTGCCCGGCCAGAGATCGGCAGCGATGCGATCGAGGATCTCAGCCGTGACCTCCCAACGGTGTGTCTCCAGCCACTTCTTCTGTTCGATGCCGGGCCGGATATCGACCACCTTCGCGCGAGCGGCACGTGCCACGCGATCCCCAAGCTCCATCACCTCCATCGCGCGCCGGCCTAGGCTGTGATCGATGCGGCCCTCTTCATCAAACTCGAGATACGAGCCACGCGCGTCGAGGATCCGAACCGGCTTGCCGTCCTCATTCTCCACGTAGACGTCGACGACCTTCTGTCGGGTGTTGGCGTATTCGGGGATGGCATCATTGCCGAAGACGAGCCCATCGAGCACGCGCCGTGGGATGCGCTTGAGCTCACCAGTCTCGTCAAGAAGATAGGCACGAAATCGAAGTGGCATGTGTCCCTCCCGCTCTGAATCTAGGCGGGAAGGTTCGAGGCACGGAAGCAGCGTCCGAGCAATCACATCGCCGGATTCATGAAAAGATGGAATCGATCTCTGGCGACCGATGCATTCCGCTTATCTGACGGGTTCATGCCGGGTGTTTTTCCTCACCACCCCCGTGAAACTTGTCCTCAGCCGCAAGCTCAACGAGCGCCTTTCAGTCTTACGCCTGCCCCGCCCCCGTTTTCTGGGATGAAGTCGACGCCGGCACCCGACAAGGCTCTCCGCATAACCTCGAGAGTGGCACGCTGAGGCGCCGATTTCTCATTCTCAAAGTTCCGCACCGTCACGATGCTCACAGCCGCCTCGCGAGCGAGATCATCCTGCGTCCACTTCAGCAGGCCGCGGGCCGCCCGGCATTGAGCTGGTGTCATAGCGGGATCATGGCTCATTCTGTTGGTTTTCGCAATCTCTCGCGAAAATCGACTTGACCGCCGATTTCTGTCGCTCTAAGCATATTCTGTCGATTTTCGAAAGGAATAATGGTGTCCTTCCCCGTCATCACTCCTCGTCCCCCACCGCGCGGGACTACCGCCACCCGTTGTCTCAACGCCTGATCGGAGCCGCCGCAATGATCGTTGAAACCACAGCCAATCAGCTCTTTCGGGTCCGCTCTGCCGGAGCCGGCCTCGACCACGTCTGGGTCGGAACCCAGGTGAAGCGCTCCGCGCGGGGATTTGTCCCGAAGGCGAAAGCGCGCGACATCCTCGTCCGCAAAGTGGGATGCCGGATCGTTGATCCAGAGGCGCCGAGCATCACCGACTACCTGATGTCGCCGGAGGGTCGGGCGGCTACTCGCCTCAACGTTGAGATCCTAGCCGGCCTCCTGGCCTTGAACCACGCCCAGCGCGCGTTCCTGCTGCAGTCAATCAAGGACAACACCTGGCAGAAGCCCGAGGTGCAGGCCGCCATTCGAGCTCTGGGCGACGCACCCGCCGCCCAGTAACCCCCCCGCGCCGCACAGCCGGCGCTCTCTCCTCCACCCCACCAGCAACCAGCAACGGAGACCGTTATGTCTGCGAACCCTGTCGCTCGCTCTCAATCCCGGAGAGCTATCCTGGCCGGCCTGGCCGCCTCTCCCGCGTTCAGCGCTCTTGCTGTTGCGGCGCAGCCTTCGCCAGATGCCGAACTCATCGCCCTCGGCCGAGAGTTCGACGCCATCTCCATCGAGATGGACCGCCTGCAGCCGGAGTTCGATGAGATCTCGGAGCGATACATTGCGGCCGAGCGCGCCTGGGCGGCGCAGAACCCGGCCTACTACCCTCCCGGGCTGTCGGATACCGAGATGGCGGACGCCCGCCAAAAGCGGCACGTCTTCGTAGCCACGGCCATGCGGAGCATCGCCGAGCAGACTGGGTACGATCCTCACCCGATGCACGATCTCCACTCGCGTCGGGACGCGCTGGCGGATTGGATCGCCAAGATGCCTGCTGCGACGATCGAGGGCCTCGCCGTCCATGCTCGGCACGCGGCCGAGTATACGTTGTGTTCGGACGACTTCGAGGAAGACATCGGCGACCTCGACTGGGACAAGGTCGCCGTGCGGTCTCTCATTGTGAGCCTGTGTGGCGTTGCCGGGGTGGATCTCCGCGGCCGTCCTGTTTCGAAGCAGGAGGCCTGAGCGATGGCCCAGAACGCTTCCCGTCGTTCGCTTCTTGCGAGACTTGCTACGCTTCCCGTCACTGCGGCCGAGGTTATCCCTGCCGCCGCCACGCCCGCTGAAGCGGATGGGCTCCTTCTTGCAGCGATCGATCGCTTCCGGAATGCGGTGGCAGCGCACAATGTCGCCCTCGCCGCCGACGATGACGCGATGGAGCGTTATGACGCGCCTGAGTTCCCCGAGACGCTGTACGTCAGGAACACGGATTGCGGGCTTGTCGTGCCTGTCGGTTACTCAGGCCGCGGAGACGAACGGCGCTACTTCAAAGAGGTCACAATCGAGTACCTGCGGAAGGTGCCCTGCGAGCGCGTGGTCACCCATGCCCGGCCGGCCACCATGGAAGACGGCTTCACTGAGAAGGAGGTCACCTCCGGCATCGACATCGTCGTGCGACATACTCGTGAGCCATGGCCCGAGGCCCAGGCCCGCGCTGACGAGATCGTGGCGGCGTGGGATGCCTGGCAGGCCGAGGTGGAGCGCCGGTGCGACGCTTCCGGACGAACGGCCGCCAAAGCCGCCCTAGATGCCACACAGCCCGCGTATGTGGCAGCGAGAGACGCTCTACTCGAAACCGACGCCCGCACGATCGAAGGGGTGATCGCCAAGGCTGCTGCGATTATGGAGTGCTGCTATCCGGGTGCGGATGGCGAACTCGATTTCGCGAGCGACGTCGAGGAAGCTTTTGCCGGCCCCGCTCTCGCCCTGACACTTACCCGTAACCTTCACAAGTTGACGAGGGTAGCATGACGGCCATTGCGCGCGCGGTCCAACGCTACCACGCTGCCGAAGCGGATGACGCGGAGGTTCGGAGGGAGCAGGAAGTCTCCCGCCGGGCCGCCCGCTTTGCTCAGAAGCGCGCCGCCGCGGCGCGCTCTGCCAAGCTCGAGGCACTTGTCACCGTCGCCATGACAACAGCTGAGAGCCTGGACGACATCATCACGAAGGCCAGGCTCGTGCAGGAAGCGCTCGGAGACGAGCGGGCGTTAGCCGCCCGCATCGTGGGGGCAGGGGGCATACCGGCCGCAGATAGGCTCGCCCTCGGCGTGACGCTCGACCTAATCCAACTCGCGGACCGCGTTGCGGCAGCTAAGGACATCTGAGCGGTACGGCCTCCCCGTGCGACATCACGAGCGCGCCAGGCTATCAGGGTTGAGCAGGTTTGGGCGCGGTGTACCGGTCCCATAAACTTGGGCTAGATCTCGACGTCGATCACTGGGGAGCGGTGGATTGAAGGGCCAATCATCCGACGGCAGTGGATCTCTCTCCAGGCCTTCCTCGAGTTGCTCAATCACATGCGGCTCGACAAGGAGGCGAGCCTCTCATCCTCCTGCGCGTCCGATCAATCGAGTTCTGCATCCCTGCCGCTAGTCTCCAACCTCTGAAGGCAATCAAAGTCCGTGCCGAGGTTCCGCCTCACCAGGTGCGCTCCGAGGCCGCGAGGCAGATGGTCCCCCTGGTCCGCCTGACGGGAGGGAAGTGGAAGGGCTACGATACCTATGCCATCCGCCGACAGGTCGCCGACAGCGGGGCGGTGCCACAAACATCCCGCCACACGGCTCTGGGCAGCCCGTTTCTCGCCCGTTCTGTACAGTGGTCAGAATGCCATTGAGCGCACGTTCTGCAGGCTCAAAGACACTCTCGCCGCGATTGCTCCGCAACGAACTACCTCGCTGCTGCATAGCCGACTCCCGTCAGCTGCGGGCCAAGAGCCTGAGCTCAATGAGAGTAGCAGAATCGCAAGATAATCTCTGATCAAGATGTCCGCTGCTGAGTAGACCCCAAGGTCTGGCTCCTTGCGCGCAGCGCTCGATTCGCATCGGCCACGTTGATGCGGAACGATGGACCGTTTTCGAGGTCGTAGAAGCAGATTAGCCTTGCCGGACCAAATGGCTCTCGCACGACCAGAGAGTAGTTCGGGCTAATGCCCATCCACGACTTCACCTTCACTTCGTCGACGGGGTCGTGCACGTGCTCTTTATGCCTTCCCGCTGGCCACTTGTAGGGGACTGAAATAACCAGCCGCCTCGAGATGGCCTTAAGCTTGTTACAAAACTCAGTGGCATCGGTGACATGCTCCAGAACCTGTAGGCACAGCCCGATATCAAACTTCTCGGGGGTTTCCCACTTGTAGAAGTCGGCTCCTATTCGCTCAACCCCTTCTAGGCCCGTTCTGAAACCGCGGTTGAGCTGGACCTTCCGCCCGATCCACTCGAACCATTTAATGTAGTCTGTTTCAGCAGAGCCAACATCAATGATACTGGTTGCGTCCTGGCCGACAACGGCTACGATCTTGTAAACAGCTTGATAGTAGAGGCTCTCTCGCCTCGAGCTCCAATAGCCAGCCACGCGCCCGTCTTCTCCGACAACTGACGGCAGCTTAACACCTAGCTAGCCGAGCGCCAGTCCGATGCGGCGGCAATATGTCCGCCGCTTGACCGAGTCTCCGGTTTGCTGTGGAAAGGTTCGAAGCTGCTACAAGCGCTCGACGTGGCGTCTCCTGCGTCGGGCCATTCCGGCGAGAGAGAGTCAGGCAGATGCGTAAGCCAGCAGTCCTCGGAGCCCTGGCGGCGATTTGCCTCTGTTCGCTGCCGGCGAATGCTGTAGAGCGCCAAATCGTTGGCGTTAACACTTCGCTGGATTGGATCCCTAAAAGCGAGCAATCCACGATCATTGAGAATGTCGCTGCAGCTGGAGCAAAGGCTGTGCGAGTCTCGATCCGAACGGACCAACTTGACCGCCTCTCGCTCGTATCCTCTGCGCAGAGGTCAGGTCTTCAGGTTCTGCTTCGACTAACTGTCAATGAACGCCGCTTCTTCGAACAACGTCGGGTTGGCGAACAGTACGCTCTGTCTGAAATTTCCCCGGAACTCTTCCGAATCGGAATGGCAGAACTCTGGCGTGCGTTCGTCGACCGAAACGTTCGTCCTGATGCCATTCAGGTCGGGAATGAACTGAACTGGGCGACATTTAACGGTGACCTCGAAACGGACGGGTCAGCCGGCCGGGTCTTCTTAGAGGATGGTCCTGAGTTGGATCGGTTCCGCCGCGGTCTCGATAGGTATATACAACTGGTTTCGGTGATCAAGGAACTGCGCGACTCGCATCAACTCACGCGGGGCATGCCTATCATCGCAGCTGGTTTAGCGCGCATCAAACCCAGGTTCGCCTCTCAGAGGCCAAAGAACGCGGTATCGGCCGCCCTGACGGCGAACCTTTTGACAGCCGCAGGAATCGACCGGTTTGTTGATCGTCGCGCCATCCACTTCTACACTTCGATCAAAGAACCGGAGTCCGAGCGTGCGGCAGAACTGAATCGTTTGCCGGATGAGTGCCGCGGGTCAGGATCTAACAGGCCCTGTTGGGTCACTGAATGGGGTGTTAGAAACCATGATCAGAGTTGTCCGCCACGGGATAGTGATCGGGTACCAATTGTGAAAGGAATCCGACGGAGCTTGGCCGCACCTCAGAGCGGCATAGAAGCTCTTTTCTACTTCACATGGGATTCCCGCGGCAGGACTGCGAACGCTGTCTGGCGCTGCTCGCATCTAACAGAAGCCGGCGTCGCGGCGCTAGCGCCCTGAATGAGGCGAGCTGTTCGTTAGTCGGGGGGCAGCTGGGCCGAGGTGAACCCACCCCGCGCCTTGCACGGCTGCCCTAAAGTCGCCTCTCAAATTGGCCTCACTTGATCTACCCGCTTCCCCCAAACGAGTAGATCATGCTCGAAGAGGATCATCGGACGCCTCTTTCCGGTTCCAAAATCGAGCCAAGCCGGCCGGCGCCGACCGGTTGCAATGGTGTCGCCCTTACTGGGCGGCTGCCACACCGCAGTGATGCCTGCCATCGTCGCCGGCCACCGGAAGGCCCCCCTTAACGACGTCCCGTCCGGGCTTGTCCTACCGCACACCCGCTCTCTGCTCCAACTTCTGTAAGCATCTAAAAAGTCGGACGGGCAAGTCCGCTTCCTCAGGGAGCGACGTCCTCTTCGGTCGGGGCATTCCGCGATAAAGATCAGTGCGGCTCAACACGGTCGAGACCTGCGTATCTCAGCTCCCTCACCGGACAGCCTGAGAGTGCCGACCGAACCGCAAGGAGCCGAGTAGCTGCAAGCCGACGAAAGACAGGCCGAGTTACACGATTGGCGAAAGCTCTCCCGCTCTGATCATAACTCTGCAAGTCAGAAAAAACTACAGACGAACCAAGGGTTTGATTCCAGTTGACCGTCAAACGATCTCAGCCGGGGCAACGAACGGACGATCGTTGGATGCCTCGGGCATGCGCAACTGGAATTCTTCGAGCACGCTACTTAGGTGCCATCGAACCCAGCTTTCCCAGTACTTTGCCCGAACTGGAGAAAAGCGGTGCTCATCGAAAGCCGCCACCCCGCTGGTCGTTAGTGATCTATCGTGATCGAGGCCGATAGCAAGCGGTAATTCAATGCTAAGGACTCTCGCATGGCCGTAACGCGTGATGAGCCTCCAAAGCAACTCGCTGTCCGCTCCAACCCGGACGGTATCAAATCGGCCGATCTCGTCGAAAATCTCACGACGAACGAACGTAGAGGCTGGATTGTCATGCAGGTAGCTTCCACCTCCCCTGATCTGGAAAACTCCAGCAGCCGACATTCTTGCCCACTTCGACGTACTCGCAACGACCTCCCCCCTTGTCATCGCGAGTACGTGAAGTTCAACGTGCTGCGGGTGCCACCAATCGTCGGAGTCGTGAAAGGTGATATACGTCCCCCGTGCCCTCGATATCCCGAAGTTTTTCGCGAGATAAGTTCCTGTGTTGGTGTCTTGGTGCAAAGCAATGACACGACTATCCCGGCTAGCCAAATCAGAGATCCGCTCCCATGTTCCGTCGTAACTTGCATCATCGATGATGATTAGTTCCAAATCGACAACTGACTGGGCGAGAACACTTTCTGCAGCGAGGCGTATGGTGTCGACAGCGTTGAAAGCCGTCATGATGACCGAAACGAGCGGACTCTGGCCTCTCGGCGGATGGGAGCTGGTCCTGGGAGAAGGCAGCCCCACCTCGTCGAGATTGAACATGCTCACGCTTAAAGCGAAACGCGCGAAGTACGAACGCAGATGGCCAGCCCAACACATGGTGTCTCCCGACAAAGCGGCTAGGCTGGCAAAACTTAGTTCAACGTCAGGATGCTCGACAGCCTTCGGAAAGACAGGCGACAGCGCCCGAAAAGCTTCCTCGAATGTGCCATTCCGCATGAAAAAGTCGGCAGCCATTAGATGCCAGCCGACAGGCCTTTCGTCCGAGGAGGCAAGGAGCTTCCAAAAACGGGCGGCGGCAAGATGGGGATTCTGGTGCCGTCGAAGAACGGCTGATTGAAACAAGTCGTCAGGATCGGAGGGGTCGGTCGCCAATCGACTTTCATGCAGCGCCAGCGCAGCGTCTACACGTCCACTTCTTGATCTACTCTGGGAAAGGAGGCTTCTGTACAACTTCAACAGACCGTGATTGCCGAAATCACCCCGGGGAGAGATTGCCTCCATTCCTTCGAGAATCGCGTTAGCCGTTCCACATGCGTTCCGCGCAAGAAGGTGCCGAGCAAAATACAACGACGCGATGAAACGCACTTCGTCGTTTAACGAAGGACTATTCCCACCATAGCGTGCGTAGACGCGAGTCAGAGTTCCCCAATCTTTTGCCTTGTAGATCTTGTCGACGACGCTGTGGAAACCCGCCACATCGCCCCGCTCGAGTATCGCTGTTAGGCAATCGATCTCTTGCCCGCGACCTGAGGTCTGGTCCAACTGCGGGTGAGGACTGAAGGCGGTGCGACTCAGTTCGGGCTTCAAGGAGGGCAGGGACGTTGCTTTCGCCCCAAGCTGCGACCGAAGTTCGCAAAACCGCCGAAGGTTCCTATGCAGCGGGAAGAAGTCCTCGATCCTTGCCAAAACAGAGTCGCAAGCGAGCGTTGAGGAAATCAGCGCATGCCAAGTTGGCTTTAGGCGAATTCTGGACAGCGCAGGCCTCTCAAGCAGGTTATGCTTGCGGGCAATTTCAAAGAAGGCTGGTGAGATGGACATCCTGCGGCGTACCTGCGGCAACTGGGATTTGCCAGCTGACCAAGCATCGACGACACCCAGAAACTCATCCCCAAGTAAAATCCCGCACAGGATATCGAGTGGATGCTTGTGCTCCAACTCACGAACGGCTCGAGCCGAAACCTCTCGTCCGAGATAGGTGCGAACTATAAGTCCGACTTCATCTGGGTTAAGAAACACTGCTGATGAGCCCGTCACGATGTTCGCTTCCGAGACACACTCCGATTGACGCCCCACGGGGACGCCGTGAGCATCCCGAGAATGCTCTTAGCGTCAGCCGCTCCGCACCCGGAAGCACGGAACCGGTAACGCCCTATGCAGCTGCAGCCCCTTCATCAACCCGGGCCGCGGCTTCGTCCAATCTTTTGAGTCGCTCGGCAAATTTCTCGTACCCGGATTGGGCCAAAACGAAATTTCGACCGGCGTGAACGCGCTCAAAATAGCGATCCTTATCCGACCACAATCTCTTTACGACGCCCCAAACCTCACGCGCGCTCGCGTACAATGCTGCGGGCCCAAACGTCTGCTCGAATACGGGGGGGAGAATAACGGGAACACCACTTGCCATCGCTTCAATGACAGCTCGGCCAAACTCTTCGATATAATCGTCGTGCGGATAATGAACGAAGAAGTCCAGTTCGGCCAAAAACTCGGGCGCACTCAAGGAATTGAATTCATGAACCACCCAGTTGCTCGGTTTCTCGCCTATCAGCTGGAAGGCGGCTTCGGCTCCACCCAGGAGGCGAACGGAGCAGGGCCTGTCGGCACAATATGCATCAAGTATGTCAGCGGCCGCCGTCGGCCACTTTGTGTAATGATCCCGACAGTGCCTCCCCACGACCGGTTGGGCGTTGTCTGAACCGCGCCACGACAACAATCGTCCGCGGTAGACGGCGGCGTTGATGAGCGGATTCCAGATATCGAAGTGGGGTTTAGGGTACCGCGAATCTTTAAGCATCAGGTCTCTGACTAGGCCTGATATTGGGACCCACGTCCCCTCGGCGCCAAAAGCTTCGGCGAGATTGGCTCGCAAGTCAAGAGGGTTATACTGCACGTCCCCGCCGCTGAACAGGCGAGACGCCATCTGGTTGATGATCACGAGCAAATGTCTGTATGAAATTCTCGGCGGACGGTCGATCATATGTTTCAGGATGACCGGGTACCCGACAATTATAGTATCTGCTTCGACGACATCCCCAGCCACAAGGACCTCAATTTTACCCGCTGCGGCGAGCTCTCGTACTTCCTCGTTCAGAGGCTTACTCGGGTCGAGGTCATACCTTCGCCAATGGAAGACGCCTACCGACTTACCCGCGGCGAGGGCAGCATGGACATAGTTCATTGTCGACACATACGCGCCGCCTCCGATATTGAAGTCCATGATGAACACGAAGTCGAGCTTCGCTGGACCATCCGCATCCGGGTCAATCAGCCTAGGAACCGGAAACCGCCGACCCGAAGTGCCCGGAACCATCTTCAGATCTGCCGTGTCGAGCGACCTCCTGTGCCACCATTCGACAGTCTCTCGATACTCCCTTCTTACGCCGTAGAAGATTGTCCGCGCGTGGGTCGGGCCGCGGCGGGTAAGGGATGTCTCTTGATGAAGCGCGAAGGAAAGCGGGACCATCTGGTGCAAGCCGACCACTGAACCCGGGCCGTATGCTGACTGGATCCTCCACACGAACTCGGTATCCCCGCCGACCTTAACTCGATCCCAGTCACCTAGCTTCTCATGAACTTCTTTTCGGAAGAGAAGTGACGAAAGGTCCGTCGTTATGATCTCCCCTCCGGGTCGCCATGAGCCCGTCACACGGAGAGAAGGAAGTACCCGCGTCCAACTAAGAAACACGGCAGCGGAGGTGGGGTTGCGCTCAAGGTAGGTGACTTCGGTCTCGATCTTTTGCGGATGAGACCAGTCATCGCCATCGTGAACGGTGATGAAATCGCCTGATACCGCCCGCAATGCCGTGTTTCGAGCAGGATAGGCGCCCTGATTGTGCGCGTGCCGTAAGACGATGACGCGCTCGTCCCTTGACGCAATCGTCTCAAGAACGTGATGTGTGTCGTCGTTGCTATTGTCATCGACCACAATCACTTCGAGATTACGCCACGATTGATGAAGAACGCTGTTCAGCGCTGTCTCCACGGTTTCCGAGGCGTTGTAGACCGGCATTATAACGCTAACTTTCGGTCCGTCGTCTCGGTATGATAGGTTTTCTGACCCCGCAATGTTGCCGATTGATAGAGGAAGGCCTTCTTCGGCCTTTCGGATCTCCGAGAAATTGTGTGCCGAGAATACGCGATTTATGCAGGAAAGTTGCAAATGCTGGGAGGGGTCGCCGCCATCCGCAGCGTACGTGTTTGCTAGCGCAAGCAGCAGTTCGGACGAGTTATCGCCCTGGCTGTCTAGGGCGTTTTGAATCAATATTCTTGCTTCGTCGACCTGCCCAAGCCCGAGAAGGCACTCCGCCTCCAGATATATCAACGTTATTCTATTGGCCCGACTTGCATTCGCGGTTCTTGCGAGAACCAAAGCGTCTAGAGCTCGGTCAAACCGACGCTCGTAAGCGTGCCAGCGCGCCAGGGCCCAGGACGCAGCCGCCTGATCCTCCTTGCCGACTTCCCGCGATCTGGAAAGCTTCTCGAGATCGCGGATCGCTGACCGCGAAAACCCACCCCAGAGTTTCTTCTCCAACTTTGCTGCGAGTCGCTCGCCTTTGGGCTTGGAGGGGACTACCTTGTGGTCCTGCGTATGACTCTGGCTCGTTCTCTGCGAGCTTTTAGAGGAGCGGAGTTTATCTGCGCGACGGAACCGCCCCTTCGTGTCCCAAGATCGCAGGGCCTTGATGTAGTAGGAGCTTCGGGGGCCGGTAACCTCCTCGGAGTCGCCAAGGTCATCAGTATCGCCGCGAGCGACCGACCACAGACGCTGGGAGATCGTGGGCCTCCGCGGAGCCCCGAAGTGCCTGTACTCCTCCGCCCAGGGCCGATTTGCGACGGGCGTCGCAGAGATGCCGATTTGATCGCTCAGGAAATGTCGCGATACTAGGCAATCGGTGACGAGCTGGATACCGGCCCGCCTCACCGGGAGAGTATCGGCACGCCCATTAGCGCTCTCCCTGACAGACCAGAACCTCTCAAGATCCTCGAACACGAATTCGCGGTCAACGATCCCGAACTCGCGACACCGGGCCTCTGCTCCGCCCAACCCAGATCGAAGCAGAAGCTTCTCAAGCTGGGACGCTTCTAGATCCGCAATCGCGGCCAGTTCAACAAACTCGGTCGCAAGAAGGAGACCGTTGAAGAAGCGCGCCACGAGCAGTCGCCACGCAATCCGCTCGGCTACCAACCTGCAAATTATGTCCGACACATGTCCCTCTAGAACGCAATCGTCGATGTGAAGCTCGGGTTACGCTTCGCTGCCGTCGGCTAGAACCAGTTCCGCGCCGTGAGTCCTCCAGCGATATAGGAAATTCGCAGGGACGATGTTCGCCCACCGTGTAGCGCTGGTACGGTCGTAAACGACGACAATGCGCTGCTCCCCAGACAGTTCGGTGGCGATATACGAGAAGTTGGGCTGTCTTCCGAACCAACTAGCGAGCTTCTCCTCGTCGACCGGATCCTGCTTGTGCCAGTGCGTCTTATTTTCTGGCCACTTGTATGGAACGGAGACGATGGCCACGTCCGACATGCTCACAAGTTTTTCGGCAAATTCTCGGGGACGATCCAGGTGTTCGAGCACCTGAAGACAGAGAACAACATTAAACTTCCGCCGCTTCGGCTCCCAATTCAGGAAATCAGCTTTGAATGAGCGTATGCCTTCTGCCTTGTAGGGGCGCCTAACGTCGACAGAGTGCCTGATGGGCACTTCGGGAAACCAGTCGAGCACAGGTGTGGCGTTCGAGCCGACATCAAGGATTGAATAAGCATTGCCTGCAATCCGCTCGGCAATCTGCTTAACTGCCACGTAGTAAATGTATTCCTTCCTCTCGCTCCAGTACTTACCATCCTGGCCCCCGTTCTCGCTGGCCAATTTTAAATGTGCAACTTCGCGCCAGGCAAGTTTGTCTTTGGGGAACGTTTCTAGATGTTGAGCGAGTACCTGCTTGGCCTTCGACATTTGGCCGCTTTTCCGGGCGGCTTCCGCGAGTCTGCGTGTAAATATCTGTCGGTCCTTCGCCGAGTCAGCCTGCTGAGCGGCCGCCTCCCAGGCCTGAGCCGCTTCGATCCAGTTTTTCAGAGCGCCAGCAATCTGGCCGCGGATTGTAAGCGCCTCAACGCTTCCCGCTTCCGGGCTCTGCAATGCCGCTAGGGCGCGTTGAGCCTCGCCGTAACGCTTTTGCTCAAACAGCGCCTTTGCTTGATTCAACGACACTACGAAGCTCCTATAGACCGCGGCCTGCGCGGCTGACCGCCTGCGCGTTTTGCTCCATGGGCATGCAAGTTGGCAAGCCAATTTTCGTGTTCTAATGAAAGAAATGGGCGACAAGAGTGAGGCCGAGGAGCTTCGACGAGAGACGGATTGCCGTCGACGATCAAAAAAGCTTTTATGTGTTCTGCATCTATCCGCAACGCGCGTCGTGCAGCATGACGGACGCTTGTCGGATCTACGCAGCAGTGGGGGTCGGCAAGAAGAACGTCTTGCCTATGTCGGGGCCCGTGGGAAGTGGCGTTTCGCTTCGCCCCGCTCGCCTCGATGTTTCGACAATTGGTTCGCTGCTGTAACCGTGCTCCCGTAAGCTGTGAATCAACTTGCCCAACGTTAGGTTGTCCGTCGCAGCAGCTCGCCCGTCAGCAACCGATTTCCTCGGCAGGGGCTTCATCGTGAGCGAGTACCGCTTTCTACCCCCGGTTGTTGTCGCTTTCACCCCGACGTCGACCGTGCTGGCGCGCACGCGAGTAGCGCCTGAGGGTCGTCAATGTATGAGGCACCCACGGTCTTAACTATGACGTCGATCAATTGCCGTACTGTTTCGAGTTATAGTTGAGTCAAAGATCAATTAGGTTTTATCGTCGGCATGTCCCAAATGGTGGTATCTCGTGGGGGGCGGCAGCTAGATGGATTGTCTCCTACTGGGCTGTTTCAATTTCTTAAGCGCTTAAGGGGTTCTCGTGCGTATAGCGATCATTGGGTCCGGGTATGTCGGGTTAGTTTCCGGCGCCTGTTTCGCGGATTTCGGGCACGAGGTCGTGTGCGTAGACCGTGATGCGCGTAAGATCTCAGCGCTAAGGGCGGGTGGCGTTCCGATCTTCGAGCCTGGTCTCGAGGAAATCGTGGCCGCGAACGTCCGCATGCAACGGCTGTCCTTCTCGACCGACCTCGCCGAGGCGGTGCGCCGAGCCGACGCGGTGTTCATCGCGGTCGGAACGCCTTCGCGGCGCGGCGACGGCTTCGCAGATCTGTCGTTTGTACATGCGGCGGCGCGCGAGATCGCGCGTGCATTATCGGGCTACACCGTGATCGTGACGAAGTCGACGGTGCCGGTGGGGACGGGTGACGAAGTCGAACGGATCATCCGCGAACTGCGCCCAGATGCTGAGTTCTCCGTCGTCTCAAACCCTGAGTTCCTGCGGGAAGGCGCAGCGATTGCCGACTTCAAGCGGCCAGACCGCATTGTGGTTGGCGCTAACGATGAGCGCGGCGCTAAGGCCATCAGCGAACTCTACCGCCCGCTCTATCTCAACCAAGCTCCGATCTTGGTGACAGGCCGACGCACGGCCGAGCTCACGAAATATGCTGCAAACGCGTTCCTTGCGACGAAGATCACCTTCATCAACGAAATAGCGGACCTGTGCGAACAAGTTGGTGCGAATGTGCAGGAGGTGGCACGCGGTATTGGGCTCGACAATCGCATTGGCTCGAAGTTCCTCCACGCAGGACCGGGCTATGGCGGCTCTTGCTTCCCGAAAGACACGCTGGCGCTCATCAAGTCGGCGCAGGACTGCGGCGCGCCGGTGCGTCTGGTCGAGACAGTCGTCGCGGTGAACGAACAGCGCAAGCGCGCTATGGCACGAAGGGTAGTAGCGGCTTGTGGTGGGTCCGTGCGAGGAAAATCGATCGCGATCCTCGGGCTGACCTTCAAGCCGAACACGGATGACATGCGCGACGCGCCCTCGATTTCCATCATCTCGGCCCTGCAGGACGCGGGGGCCCGGATCCAAGCGTATGATCCCGAGGGCATAGAGCAGGCGAAGGCCGTGCTGCAGGACGTGACTTACACGAATGATCCGTATGCCTGCGCAGAGGGAGCGAGCGCGCTGGTGATCGTCACCGAATGGGAGTCATTCCGGGCGTTGAACCTCGCACGCCTCAAGGCGTTGTTGGCGAATCCCGTCGTAGTGGACCTGCGGAACATCTACCTTCCTGACGATATGCGGGAACAGGGCTTCACGTACGACAGCATCGGGAGGTAGGATGTTCGTAAGCTGGTGGGAGCAGCCCAATGGCATATCAGTCGAGGGATGCTGGCTAAACGATCTGAGGTCGGCCGTAAGCTGAGCACTCGCCACGGTCTTCGATCCAAGATTCTCGCTGTTCTCGACTTTCTGAAATGCAGTCGTTGCGCTTGGGTTCACGATACAGCGAGTTCAAGATGGACGACTTGAGCGCGACCTGTTGAAAGCATCCGGTGAACGAATGGCAGACGTATTTGCCGATATCAAGCGGTTTATCCCGACGTACGAGCCGAACGTTGTTCTCGACGTTGGGGCCAACGTGGGACAGACCGTAAGAAGGATAAGACGGTCATTCCCGAACGTATCCGTGCACTGCTTTGAACCGGTACCGGCAGCATTTGATAAGCTATCTGATTACCTGGCCAACGATATCAATGCGACACCCCACCGTTTGGGACTAGGAGATGCGGACAACGCCGTCATCATGACCGTTGCAGATCACTCGACGGCTAATCGCGTGGTCCGGTCGGAAATTCCCGGGAAAACTCAGGAGGTGCTGTTCCAACGCGGTGACACTTGGTGTGCCAGCAAGGGTATAAGCCACGTGTCTGTCTTGAAGGTAGATGCCGAAGGTTATGACCTGAAGGTTTTGGTTGGTTTCGGGGCGATGATAAGCGCTCAGAAAGTTGATTTCATCCAAGTCGAAGCTGGGATGAACATGACAAACGTCCGTCACGTGCCCTTAGAACGCTTCCGCGGGCTCCTTGAGCCGTTCGGATATTCGCTCTTTCGCCTGCACGATCAAACCTTCGAGCTTAACCGCAGGCCGATCCTGAGGAGGCTAAATGCATCCTTTGTCTGCGCGGAGATCGGCTCCTCGCTGCGCTTGCCTGACGGAGTGTCGATCGAGACCTAAGCGCGCCACCGGCGTCTTGAACTCTCTACATGCTTAGCGCGGGCGGATCGTCGGCTAATGATCTGCAGCCAGGACCCGACCGCCTGCGTCGACATTGCGGCTCGGTCTCTCTGATTCGCTTGAGCGTTCCATGGCCTTTCTCCACGCACCGTGCGGCCAGAGACCATAGCTTGCATGCCTCCCGTCCTAGTAGCTGGCGTTGGGAGCTCTGTCGGGTCGCGCGTCGCTCAGCGCCTGTTCTCCTGCGGCGAGACAGTGATTGTTCGGGGGCGTGAGCACCGGTTGCATCAGCTTTCGTCCGATACCGAGGTCTCGATGTGAGGTGCGCTTGCTCTCCGTCGCCTGTCGACGTTGTGCAATGAAGTCTCGGACCATCAAGCCGCGGTGTCGCTGATAGGCGCTCGGACGGAGCCCGTTTTCTGGAATGTGCTGGGGTAATTGCTGGGGTAATCGGCTGGTTGCGGCCGACGACGTAGCAACTTCAACGTGTTAGTCCAAATGTTGCTCGGACCCCCTCTCCGCCAGTTACCGCCCGGGCCGCTGAACGCGCTGGGATTGCACCCAGCCTAGCCGGCAATGGCATTGGACCCTGGTCACGCAGACCGTTGCGCCTCCGACTGTGGGGCGGCGACGTGGTTCTCTTTTGAACGGTCCGCCCCACGGTCTTCGCTCGCGGTTGCCGCGGGGGATCGCAGCTTCCGGCAGGTGGACAAGCCTCGAGCCCCACGGGAAGTGAAGAACGATCCACGCGCCCTTGCTTGGATCAGGTGCGCCGGACATCGCTCTCTATGAAATCATCTCGAGGTCGATCGCCGTCTCGTATTTCACCCGGTTCAGATTGAAGCTGGTACGGAAGCGCCGGATATTGTGTTCGTTGGCCAGGACTTCACGCACAAACGCGTTGTAATGCTCCATGTCGCAGCAGGTGACGACGAGAAGGTAGTCGCTTTCGCCTGAGATGAAGTAGCACTGCTGAACCGCCTTCTGGGCAGCGATCTTGCGTTCGAAGGAGGCGAGGACATCCTCGCGCTGGCGATCGAGCTCGACGCTCACGAAGGCGATCAGCGTATTGCCCACGCGCGCCGGATCGACGATCGCGACCTCTCTGCTGATGTAACCTTCCTCGTGCAGACGCTTCACGCGCCGCGAGCATGGCGCGGGCGAGAGGCCGACGCGTTCGGAAAGCGCGAGGTTCGAAATCCGGCTATCTCTCTGAAGAACATCGAGGATTTTGCGATCCATCGCGTCCAGAGCCACCGCCCCCCGTCGAGGCCCAGCAGAAAGATTGCTTCGGGAAGTCGATCTTCGCATCAGGATTGCTGATCCGCGCCCTACGGGAGCAAGCAATCGAGCATGGAATGCCGAATATCGCAACCCGGCGCAATTACGAATGAAATATAGTGCAGGAACGTAGCCAAGGATCGAGCTCATGATCTCCGCCGCCGCTCCAGCACCTCTCTCCCGGACCCGCCGGGCCACGAAGCTTCGCCTCGACCGATTTCCGCGCCACAGCCTCACCTTCGGTCCGAGCCCGATCGAGCGCATGGACAGACTGACGGCGCATCTGGGCGGCCGGGTCGAGATCTTCGCCAAGCGCGAAGACTGCAATTCCGGTCTCGCCTTCGGCGGCAACAAGACCCGCAAGCTCGAATACCTGGTCCCCGAGGCTATCGCGCAGGGCTGCGATACACTCGTCTCCATTGGAGGCGTGCAGTCCAATCACACCCGTCAGGTCGCGGCCGTCGCCGCGAAGCTCGGCCTCAAGTGCCGGCTCGTGCAGGAGAGCTGGGTCAACTGGCACGACGGCGTCTACGATCGTGTCGGCAATATCCTGCTTTCGCGCATCCTGGGCGCGCAGGTCGAGCTGGTCGACGAGGGCTTCGGCATCGAGTTCAAGCGTTCCTGGGAGGACGCCATGGAGGACGTCCGCCGGGCGGGCGGCAAGCCTTACGCCATCCCGGCGGGCGCCTCCGACCACAAGCTTGGCGGTCTCGGTTTCGTCCATTGGGCCGAGGAGGTCCGGATGCAGGAGGCCGAACTCGGCCTCACCTTCGACTACGTCGTGGTCTGCTCGGTGACCGGCTCCACGCAGGCGGGCATGGTGGTCGGCTTCGCCGCGGATGGCCGCGCCGACCGCGTCATCGGCATCGATGCCTCCGCGGAGCCGCAGAAGACCCGCGACCAGATCAGGCGCATCGCCCAGCGCACGGCGGATCTCGTCGAGCTCGGCCGCGACATCGACGATGCGGATATCGTGCTCGATACCCGTTTTGCCGCCCCGGAATACGGGGTTCCGTCGGAGGGAACCCTCGAGGCGATCAGGCTCTCGGCCCGTCTCGACGGCATGCTGACCGACCCCGTCTACGAGGGGAAATCGATGCACGGCATGATCGAACTCATCCGGGAAGGCACGATCCCGCCGGGATCGCGGGTCCTCTACGCGCATCTCGGCGGCGTTCCGGCGCTGAACGGCTACAGCTATCTGTTCCGCAACGGATAGCGGCCGTGAGCGGCCTCTCGATGATCCTGCGGCTCCAGCCGGAACCGCGCGCCGCGATCGAGACCCTGCTCGCCCGGATCTATCTCATGAGATTGGGCGGGGAGGCGGAGCTCGCCCAGTTCGGCCAACAGCGCCAGGCGCCCGGCTTTTCCGAAAGGTGGCCGGGCGCTCCGTTCGTCCTCGTGGTGGCCTTCCCGTCCACCGCGCTCGCCGAGCGCTTCCTCTGCAACAACGCGGACCTGCTTGCGGCGGCCATCGAGGGTCCGCTGTTCTTCGAACCCTCGAAGCACGGCACATCCAATGTGCTGCCGCCGATATTCGCTTGAGCCGAGCGCTCCACCGGCAGGGGAGCGCCGACCAGCCTCGGTCGAGCGATGTCGGCCGGACAGCCGACGGACAGACAATGAGAGAAAAGCACGTTCTCGTGGTCGACGACGATGCGTCCATTCGGGACCTTGTCGGCGACTACCTCTCCGATCACGCCTTCCGTGTGAGCCGCGCGGCGGACGGCAGCGCCATGGAACGAACGCTCTCGCGCGTGTCGCCTGACGTCATCCTCCTCGACCTTCAGCTCGGGAACGAGGACGGACTCGACCTTCTGCGAACCGTTGCAAGTCGCGCCGACACGCCCGTGATCATCATCACCGGGAACCGACGCGACGAGGCCGACAGGGTGGTCGGGCTGGAACTCGGGGCGGACGACTACATCACGAAGCCTTTCGGCCTGCGAGAGTTGCTGGCGCGGGTCCGCGCCGTGCTCCGGCGGGCGGAGGCCGGCAACGCCGCCGCCCGGCGCAGAGCGGACCGTTCGGTCTATCGGTTCGCCGGTTGGGAGCTTTCGATGCGGGCGCGCCGCCTGAAGGCACCGGGCGGGCAGGAGGTGAAGCTGACCGCGGCGGAGTTCAACCTGCTCTCGGCCTTCCTGCGCGCACCACGGACCGTGCTGTCGCGGGAGCAATTGCTGAATGCGAGCCGGGTGCATGACGACGAGGTCTACGATCGCTGCATCGACGTGCTGATCCTGCGGCTCCGCCGCAAGCTCGAACCCGATCCCAGCCAGCCGACGCTCATCATGACCGAGCGCGGAATGGGCTACGTGCTCGCAGCAAACGTCGAGGTGATCTGAGACCGCGACCTGACGACGCCGCGGCCGGCCGAGCCCCGGGTAATGCTCTGACCCATCCTCGGGGTCAGCGCTGATTCAGTCGACATCAATAAGAATATCATTAGCAACGGGCATCAGATTGCGTGTTGTCCATGTAACGCGATCGGGAAGCGGAGAAATATCCCCGCTTACTCCGGGTGGTATCCCCAAGGTCGAGGGGCAACCGAGCATCGTTCATCTGGCGATAGATAAATCCGCATCTTCTTTGGCGGTCGGATCTCTCAATGGACGGAATGCCAATCGAGGACCTTCGACATGGAAATGCACACGACGCAATCTTTGCTCTCCATCCACGGCATCGCCCGGTACCCGGTTCGGCACGAGGCGGATTGGGCCGGAAGAGGCATGGCCGTGATCGTCCGGCTCTGGCGGGCTTGGCGTGCCCGCGAGATCGTCCGTCGCGCCGCACGCGAACTCCTCGAGATGGACGACCGGATGCTCGCCGATATCGGGATCGATCGCTCGCAGATCGATCACGCAGTCCGGAACGGCCGCGGCAGGTCCGGCGTCGTGGTTCACTTCCGGTCCAGGAATGTGCCGCATCTCCAGCTCTGAGGAGCAGCCACCCAGCCCGGGCGGACGATGCGGTCCGGTTCGGCAAGATGCGCCTTCGGCATCGAGCGCGAGCGGCTTCGCGGCCGCTCCAAGGTTTCGTTTGAACCACAACCTCCGAGATCTGAAGCGCAACGGAAACTGCGCCCCGCCAACAGGTGGTCGTCGATCAGGCGAGGTCGATCCCCTCGCTCCTCAGGAGAAAACCCATGTTCACGACGCGCCGTATCCTGATCGCTGCCGCGGCCGCAGCGAGCCTCCTCGGTGTCGCGCAGGCTCAAACCGGTCCCGCTCCGGGCGAAGGGGCGAAGAACGTCGTCCTGGTGCACGGTGCCTTTGCGGACGGCTCGGGATGGCGCGGCGTCTATGACAACCTGACTGCCATGGGATACCGGGTCAGCATCGTCCAGAACCCGCTGACCTCCCTCGCCGAGGACGTGGCCGCCACCCGACGCGTGATCGATCGTCAGGACGGCCCGACGATCCTGGTCGGCCACTCGTATGGCGGCACCGTGATCACCGAGACGGGCATCCATCCCAAGGTGACCGGCCTTGTCTACGTCTCCGCTCTCGCGCCCGACGTGCACGAGTCCACGATCGATCAGTTCAGGGAGTTTCCCTTGTCGCCCGACCTCGTCATCGAGGAGCAATCCGACGGGTTCGCCTTCGTGAACGGCGCCAGGTTCAAGACGGCCTTCGCCGGGGATGCGAGCGAGGCAGACGCCGCCTTCATGAGGGACTCGCAGGTCGCGACCGCCATGTCCGCCGTCAAGGCCAAGGTTTCCTGGGCGGCTTGGCGGGTCAAGCCGAGCTGGTTCGTGATCGCGACCGAGGACAACGTGATCAATCCGATGCTGTTGCGGCAGACCGCGCGTCGGATCGGTGCCGTCACCGAGGAGATCCCCGGCAGTCACTTCGTCTTTCACACCCAGCCCAAGGCCGTGGCCGACGTCATCGATCGGGCTGCCAGGGCTGTCGGCCGGGTAAAGCGTTGACCTGGAGGATCCTACCCCCGGACGGGACTGGCTCGAGACCCGGAGCCGCCGTTCCGCGTCTCGATCCGCCCGCACCCTGAACGATCGGCTCACCCCCCGCCATCGGGTGCCTTTCCGTGCGACGTGTGCCGACGGGCCGACGCTGGCCTCGGACTGGCTGCCATGCGCTTTCCAAACTCCGCCGCCGCCAGATAGGCGACGGTGAGCGCGATGATGCAGCCCCAGATCGTCCCGGGAAGCGCAACGAAGCCAAGCGGAGCGCCGATCTCGGACGCGAGCAGCAGTGCGCAACCGAGCGCCAGGAGCGAGCTTGCGAGGAGCGCGGGATGCGGCCGCCCCTTCAGCGATGGCCCGTTCGTCCGGATTACGAAGACGACAAGGATCTGGGTCGCCATCGACTCGACGAACCATGCGGTCCGAAAGGTCGCCGCGTCGGCTTCGAACACCCAGAGCAGGAGACCGAACGTCGCCATGTCGAAGAACGAGGACAGCAGGCCCATGACGAGGGCGAACCGCAACACGCCGCGGATGTCCCAGTTGTGAGGCTCGGCCATCTCCTCCGGCTCGACCGTGTCGAACGGTATCCCGAGCTCCGAGACGTCGTAGATCAGGTTGTTGATCAGCACCTGGATCGGAAGGAGCGGCAGGAAGGGAAGAAGCAGGGGCGCCGCCGACATAGACACCATGTTCCCGAGGTTCGAGCTCGCCCCGGCACGCACATACTTCATGATGTTCGAGAAGGTCCGCCGCCCTTCCTCGACCCCGTCCGCGACGACCCCGAGGTCCTGGTTCAGCAGGATGATATCCGCCGCCTCGCGCGCGACATTGCTGCCCTCCGCGACCGAGATGCCGACATCGGCTGCCCGGATCGCCGGCGCGTCGTTGATGCCGTCGCCGAGGAAGCCCACCACATGGCCCCGCGCCCTGAGCGCGCGCACGATCCTGCTCTTCTGCTCGGGGGACACGCGTGCGTAGAGATCCGCATGCGGGGCGCGATGCGCCAGCTGAGTGTCCGTCAGCCGCCCGATGTCTTCACCGGTGAGGATGCCACGCGCCGGCAGGCCCAACTCGCCGATGAGGTGGCGAACCACTCTCGGGTCGTCCCCGGAGATGATCTTGACGGCGACACCCTTGCCGCGAAGCTTCGCGATCGCTGCCGTGGCAGAAGCCTTGGGGGGATCCCGGAAGAGGCAGAACCCGGCGAGCGCGAGATCGCTCTCGTCCTCGGGGCCGATCGTCGTGTGTCCCGGTGCCCGCTTCCATGCGACCGCGAGCAGGCGGAATCCCTGCTCAGCTTGGGCCTGGCAGAGTGCGCCGACGCGCTCCCTCATCCGATCGTCCATGACGGCCGTCGGACCATCCGGCAGACCGAGAGCCGGGCAGAGCGGGAGGACGTGCTCGGGGGCACCCTTGATCACGACCAGCCGCTCTCCCAGCGTCTCGGCCAGCACGGCCGAGCGCCGTCGTTCGAAGTCGAACGGCGCATCGGCGATGCGCGTCCATTGCTGCAAGTCGCTGTCGCCGCCGCCCGCCAGGATCGCGGCATCGAGAGGTGTCGTGAGCCCGGTCGAGAAGCGACTGTTGACGCGAGCGAGTTCGGCAACGAGTCCGGAGCGAGCACCCGACGATGTCACGGTTTCCGCCAGCTCGACCTCCGCTTTGGTCAGGGTTCCGGTCTTGTCGGTGCAGAGCGTGTCCATCGCGCCGAGGTCGTGGATGGCCGGCAGCGATCGGACGATCACCTTGCGGCCGGCCATCCGCACGGCGCCTCGGGCCAGGGTCACGGTCATGACCATGGGCAGGAGCTCGGGTGTGATCCCGACCGCGATGGCGACCGCGAAGAGAAAGGACTCGAGCGGAGGCCGATGAAGCGCCAGCTGCGACAGGAGGACGAACAGCAGGAGGAAGATCGTCAGCCGCAGCACCACCATCCCGAGCCGATGCAGCCCGCGTTCGAGAGCCCCGGGCGAGCCGGCCGAGCGAAGCTCCGCTGCGATCTGGCCGAGCCGCGTCCGGGCCCCGGTTGCGACCACCCAGAGCTTGGCCTCTCCGCTCACCAGGGCGGTGCCGGCAAACAAGGCATTGAGGTCCGTGAGAGCCGACCCGTCTTCCCGCGCCGACTCCTTGTCGACCGGGTAGGGCTCGCCCGTCAGCAGCGCCTCGTCAGCCCGCGCCGCGGTGGAGGACAGGATCACGCCGTCCGCCGGCACGAGATCGCCTGCCCTCAGGAGGGCGATGTCGCCGGGTACGATCCGGTCGATCGGCACCCCGACCGGCGAGCCATCCCGCAGGATCGTGGCCACGATCGCGACCGACCGCTGGAGCGCGGCCACGGAAGCCTCGGCACTATGCTCCTGGACGCTCTCGAGAGTGACCGAGAGGAGAACGACGACCGCGATCGTCGCGAAGCTCGCCCAGTCCCCTGCGATCGCCGAGACCAGCGCCGCCGCAAGCAGGATCGCGACGAGCGGCTCTGCCAGCTTTCGCGCGATCCGGAGGACGAGCCGACGCCTGGCCGGAGGCGATGCCAGGTTCGGACCAAAGCGGGACAAGCGCTCGGCCGCCTCCTGGGAGGTGAGACCGGCCGGCGTACACCCGACCCTGTCCGCGATCGCCGGGAGCGTTCCCGTCCAGAAGGGAGGCGCGTCCTGCCGACCGCGCAGGCCGGCGAGACTCCCCGGGGACGGGATCGCGCCATCCGGAATGCCGTCCCCGGTCGCCATGCCGCTTCAAGGCTTGCGCCAGCCGAGAGGCTGAAGGGTCGCGGGCAGGGCTACACGAACATCCTCCCGCCCCCGGCGATGTTCAGCCATCGGTCAGGTGCCGCGCGATCTCCGCGGCCGAAAGCTTCGTCAGGTCCTTTGCGATCTCGGCCGTGAGGCGCGCCCGCAATTCGGCCGACATCTCATCGCGCAGGATCGCCAGGGTGCGAGGTGGCGCCACGAGGATGATCCGCCTCGAGGGCCGAGCGCGATGGTGTTCCTCCAGTTGCCGCCCGACCTTCAGGACGAACGCCTCGGCGGCTGCCCGGTGAAAATCCTCCTGCTCCACGGCGCTTCGGTGAGAACCCGAGGTGACCCTCCCGGGTCTGTCCGAGCCCTGGTCACGCGTCGGCGGGTTCTCTTCCAGCTCCAGCACTTGCCCCAGGTGCAGGTCCGGCGACACCGCATCGCCGCGGTTCTCGAGAAACAGGGCCTTCCTCCCGTCGCAGACGAGGACACATGCTTCGTGGGGGATGGTGATTGGCGCGGACATCGAATGCTCCCGCTCTCATCCCAGCATAACGCCTGGGGACTCCATTATGTCACGGCGTCCCGATCCGTCCTCCGTCCACGTCACCGCACCGCTGGCTACAGCTTCGGGGCGACCGCTCCCTTTCGCCTAGTTGGCTGGGTTGAGCCGGATCGTGCAGAGCAGCAGCCCGGTCTCGTCGACGACCTCGAGCCGCCATCCATTCCAGTCCCGGAGCGGTTCCGAGTACTCGGCGCGGAGTTCCGCGATCGCCTGGAGAGCCTTGTCCCGGGCTTCGGCGACGCTGCTCACGTCGACGCCTCGCCGGTCGAGCATCGGGCCATCGCCGCCCATCAAGTGAAAGTAGCAGCGCAACGCGAGTTCCTCGGCCTATCCGTCGCGCTCCTGGGCTTCCAGCCTACCTGCCGCCTTCGCTCCGGGCGCGACGCGTGGCCGCCCCGCTTCCTTCCAGGCTCGCAGGATGTCGCAGAGCTTGAGCCGGTCCGCGTGCATGAGGGCCTGCATGATCGGCTCGGCCAGAAGCTCGCCCAAACCTGGCTCGTGGTGATGGCGTGTGCTCGCTCGGCCGCCTTGATCCGCCCGGCGGAAAGCATTGCTGGATCCGCCCTGGAGAACCCGGATCTCGGCTCCCGGGATCCGCCGCAGCTGCGCCTTGATGTGCTCGATGGCGTCTGGATGAGTTCGCCGCATGGGCATGGGCTTGCCTCAAGCGTGGAAGTCCGAGGGCCAAGGCTGCCGCGCACGGGCGAAGCCCGCCTTGATCTCGATCAAACCGTTGCAGCGGCCGAACGATCGGGAGAGGAGGCAGCTTGCCGTCGACGCGACTGGCCTGGGGCCACTCCACGCCAGGACGTCAAAGAGCCAGCGAGGGTTCAGGGGCGGCGGCGCCCTCCAGGCGGGAGGCCGCGATGCGGCCGGCGAGCAGGATCGCGTTACGGGTGGCGCCGGGATGCGCAACGCCCTGGCCGGCGATGTCGTAGGCGGAGCCATGGGCTGGCGTGCAGATGGGAAAGGGAAAGCCGCCGAGCAGGGTCACGCCGCGCTCGAAGCCGAGCAGCTTCATCGCGATCTGACCCTGGTCGTGGTACATCGTCAGCACGGCATCGAAGGCGCCCTTGGTGGCGCGCAGGAAGACGGTGTCCGACGGGAATGGGCCGTCGGCGCGAATGCCCTCCCTCTGCACCGCCTCGACGGCCGGGCGGATGACCTCATCGTCCTCGTGACCGAAATTTCCGCCATCGCCGGCATGCGGATTGAGGGCCGCGACGGCGATCCGCGGCGCGTCGAACCCGGCCGCCCGCATGGAGGCGTCCGTGAGCCGGAGGCCGCGCAGCACGCTTCCCTCGGTGATCAGGCTCGCCACCTTCGAGAGCGGCACGTGGGAGGTGACGCGGGCGTTCCAGAGGCCGTCCAGCACGTTGAATTCGCTCGCAGGCCCGGGCCGCCCGAGCACCCGCAGCGCGAAGCTGATCTCGTCGTCGAAGGATGCGTCCGCCAGCTTCATGGCGGCTTTGTTGAAGGGCGTGAAGCAGACCGCGTCGGCCTCGCCGGCCTGCGCCATCTCCAGGCAGGTGCGGAAGTTCGCCATGGCAGAGCCACCGCCTGCCGCGGCGGCAATGCCGAGCCGGATCGTGCCCGGGTCGAGATTCCGGAGATCGCGGAAGTCCAGATGGCCCAAATCCTCAAGGGCGACCCCAGCTTCTCCCGCGCCACGCTCCAGCACCCTCCGGTCCCCGACGACGATCAGCGAGACCGCGGCGTTCACCGCAGGATCGGCGGCCATGCGGGCGGCGAGTTCGGGGCCGATCCCGGCAGGATCGCCGATCGCGAGCGCGATCCTCGGCTTCCGACCTCGCTGACCCTCGTGACTCATTGCGCCTCATCCCGGTGGCGACCCTCTGCGCGGGGCCTGGGCCTACGATCGCGCAGGTGTCGGGGCGATGCAAATTTCTTGCGTCTGCTTGTTGAAGGCCGCCATGATTTGTGTAATTTCAAGGAAAATTCCATCAATACTCGATCATAACGGCTGTGTTCCAGATAGAATATCTCGATTGGAGGCTCGAATGATCGTTTGAACGCAGCTAGACGAGCTGGGATGGATCCAGGATTACGCTTCTCGAGCAGGGGATATTGCCTCAAGCTCTGTACGTTGCAGACCTATGTCGATGTTGGGCGATTTCGTGCTCTTTCAGCGGCGAGAATGCATCGCCTTTGGACGCCGCCCTAGCAGGAAGGTCCGACGGAGCCTCGGGGACCGAGGTCCCCGTGCCTGCGCGACGGCCTACTCGGGATTCGGGAGTAACCCGGAGACCCAGATCACTTCGATGCTCGGCTCGATAGTCTCCCCGGGAGTCGAGGAGCGGGATCGATGCGCGACGACGACTTCGGCGTTGTCGACATCTCGAGCGACGAGCGCCATGGCATAGCTGCGCCCAGGGACGTTGTGGTCGCGACGCTGTCCGTGATCGGCGCCATCCTGCTGTCCGTGGTCGCCGTCCTGTTCCACTGATCGCGGCGCGACTTCCTTGCGCGCAAGCCGGCGCTTGGGGCCGGGCCGCCCGGCTTGCCATGGCGCTAAAACTTGAGGCGCGCGCTCGACGATGCCTGCCCACTTCCGCCCGATCCGGGCGAGATGGTTTTCGCGCCCTTGTCGAAGCTCCACTTCGTCCCGTTCAGCATCAGCGTGTTGAAGACCAGCGTGATGTTGCCGCTCGAGACCTGAGAGGAGGAGTTGAAGGTGACGTTGCGGCTGGGAAGGTACACCAGCCCCGTCCAGTCGAAGCCGGCCGACGGGTTGAAGGTGAAGGAACTCTTGGACAGGTTCGGGGCTTCGAAGAAGAGGATCCCCGCATAGGGCCCGGTCGCGGGTGCCTTGAGGGTGGCCTTCACGCCCGAGTTGAACTGGAACTTCGAATTCGCGTCCGCGAAGTAGAACGTGACGCCGGAATCTCCGGTGCAGGTAGGGCACGCCCACACCCCGCCGTTCACGTTCCAGGTGCCGTTCCGGATGACGTAGAGTCCCGGCGCGAAATTCACGTTGGTCGTGCTGTTGAAGTTGATCGCGCAATAGATGCCGGGCGCGAGCGAGACCGTGCCGCCATTGTAGTTGGTCGACGTGCAGCCTCCTGCCGTGCTCGGCGTCGGGAGGGTTCCCGCGAATGGGTCCGACGCCGTCTGGCACTTCGTCTGAAGGTTGGGAATGGTGATCGAGTTCTGCGTTACATTGGCGCCCTGGACGCAGACTTTCTCGAAATTGAAGGTGCTGCCGGAGTTGAACATGGCTGCCGGGTTCGCCGTCGACTTCACGTCGATCTCGCAGTTCGGCGCATTGATGCTGGCACCGCTGTTCAGCGTCAGGCCCTGAGCGCTTGGCTCGAGAAGCAGGACGCAGACTGCCCCCTGAGGCGCGTCTCCTGCGACCGCCGTGGCCGTGACGGTCACCGGGATGGACGTCTTGCCGAACGCGCGCATGAACTGGGTCTGCACGGAGGCGCGTGCCGTGCCCGTGAAGCTCCCGTCGGCATTTGCGGTGAAGGCCGGAACCGGGGTCGCCGATCCGTAGATGTCCGCGAAGGCCTTCGTTGCGGCCGCATTCTGTGTCGCCGCTTCGGTCTCCGCGCCCCGGAGAACCGCGGCATCGATCGCCGCCTGGAGCCGTGACCTCTCGAACGAGGCGCGCGAGTAGTCGACCGCGCTCCCCGTCGCACCGACCAGCGGAAGCAGCGCGAGAGAAAAGATCACGGCGATGTTGCCGCGCTTGTCTCGGATGAATCGTCTCACGACGGCGGCAAGCGGCACAATCGGTCCCTCCTGCCGAGTCCTTTACGTGTCCGGGATTTCGATCACCTCTCTGCTTTGATTAAAATTGTTCGTTCTCTCGCCCGGTCGCCGCGAGTTGCGGGAGCAGCCGAAAGTCGTGGAATTGCCTATCGATGGCACCGTTCGGGCGTTCGACGCCGGATCTCCGCGAAGACCTCGGCCGCATCCGGCTTGACGTCACCCGCATGTCACCGTCTTGAGGCGCTGGGCCGGTCGAAACGGGCCTCACGCGAACCGGACGGAGACCTTCATGACTCGCATCGCCGATCGAACCGCGCTCGTGACGGGAGCGGCGCGGGGGATTGGGCTTGCGGTCGCCCGGCTGTTCCTGGCGGAAGGCTGGCGCGTGGCGCTGCTGGATGTCGACGGCCCGGCCGTGGAGGCCGCGGCCGCTGCGCTCGACCGGCCGGAGGCGACGCTCGCCATCGCGGCCGACGTGTCCGATCCGGCCGCCGTCGCCGCCGCGGTGGAACTGGTGGCAGAGCGCTTCGGGCGGCTCGACGCGCTGGTCAACAATGCCGGGACGGCCATCTTCGGGCCACTCCTCGCGACGAGCTTTGCGGATTGGTCGCGCGTGCTCGCCGTCAACCTGACGGGACCCTTCCTGCTCATCGGGGCTGCCACGCCGCTGATGGCGCGAGGCGGCGGCGGTGCGATCGTCAACGTTACGTCGATCTCGGGCCTCCGTGCCTCGACGCTCCGGGTCGCGTACGGCACGAGCAAGGCCGGGCTCGCCCACCTGACGAAGCAGGCCGCGGTCGAGCTCGCAGAGCTTGGGATCCGAGTGAATGCGGTTGCGCCCGGGCCCGTGGACACGGCCATGGCGAAGGCGGTCCATAGCGCGGCGATCCGGGCCGACTACCACGACGCGATCCCGCTCGGACGCTATGGCCTGGAGACCGAACTCGCCGAGGTCATCGTCTTCCTCTGCTCGGACCGCGCCGCCTACGTGACGGGGCAGGAGATCGCGGTGGATGGAGGCTTCGACGCGGCCGGGATCGGCCTCCCGACGCTACGGAGGGAGCGAGCCCCCGGGCAGAACCCCCCGTCGGCCTGACGGGCCCGCTTTTTGAGGCGGCGCGATCCGGCGCCGCCTGCGAGATCTGCCAAGTTCGCCAGGAGTTCCGTCGCAGATATTCCGTAGGGGTCGGGTTCTCGCCGGAAGCGCGGGCGCTGGGCGCCGGCATGCCGGATCACCGAGGAACGCCTTCGTGCCGCTAGGATCCACCCGTTCGACCATCGGATCTTTCCTCCTCATCGGTGCCGTCGTGGGCGGCGCGGCAGCGGCGTTCGCCTACACGGGGGGCTGGCTCTCGCCGGGGCGGCTGACGCCCCCGAAGCTGGTGGATGCCTTGGCACCCCCGACGGGCCCGGCTCTCGGCTACCGCCGCAACCACGCCAAGGGCATCTGCTTCACCGGCACCTTCGAGGCCAATGGCGCCGGCGTGCCACTCTCGAAGGCGCAGGTCTTCGCGCCCGGTCGCTACCCCGTTACGGGACGCTTCAATCTCGCAACGCCGGATCCGAAGGTCGTGGACGCGACGGTCCGCGTGCGCGGGATCAGCCTGCTCCTCCGGACACCGGACGGAGAGGAATGGCGCACGGCCATGATCAACGTGCCGTTCTTCCCCGTGGCGACGCCGGAGGCATTCTACGAGTTGCTGGTCGCCTCCGGACGCAAGGACGACCCGGAGGCGATGAAGCGCTTCGCTTCCTCCCACCCGGAGATCGCAGCCTTCGGAGCCTGGGCGGGCAGCGCACCCTACACGCAGAGCTATGCCGAGGAGCGCTACAACGGCCTGAACAGCTTCATCTTCACCAACGCATCCGGCAACGAGCATGCCGTGCGCTGGGCTCTCCTCCCGGCGGCACCGCCGATCCATGTCTCGGTGGAGGACATGAAGGCGCGGGGCAGCGATTTCCTCGAACGGGAGATCGGCGAGCGGGTCGCGGCAGCCCCGCAGCGTTGGGATCTTGCCGTTACGGTCGCGGAGCAGGGCGATCCGACAGCCGACCCGAGCAAGGCGTGGCCGGAGAGCCGGCGCACGATCAATGTCGGTGTCCTCCAAGTGGACAAGGTCGTCCCGGAGCCCGACGGTCCCTGCCGGGACGTCAATTTCGACCCTGCAGTGCTGCCGTCCGGCATGCGCACATCGGACGACCCTTTCCCGGCGGCGCGCTCGGCGGCCTATTCGGTTTCCTACAACCGGCGCACGTCCGAGGCGGACCTGTATCCGCGAACCACGACGGAGAAGATGCGATGAGCGCCGCGCGGGATCACTTCACGCCGACGCAGCGCGTCCTGCACTGGCTCATGGCCGTCTGCATCCTGGCGATGCTGTTCATCGGCGTCGGCATGGTGTCGACCGTCACACCCAAATATCTGACGCTGGTCGCGATCCACAAACCGCTCGGCATCGCGATCCTGGTCTTGGCGCTGCTGCGCCTGTTCACGCGCTTCAGGGCCGGCGCGCCTGCGCTTCCGTCCGACTTGCCCGAGCCGGTGAAGCTCGCCGCGAAGCTGTCGCACGTGCTCCTGTATGCGCTGATGATCGCGATGCCGCTTCTCGGTTGGAGCATGCTGTCGGCAGCCGGCTACCCGGTGGATCTCGGGGGCGGGTTTCGGCTGCCCCCCATCGCTCCCCAGAGCGACGCCCTGCATACGGTGCTCTGGAATGCTCACCGCACGCTCGCCTTCGTCTTCTTCGCCGTGATCCTTCTCCATATTGCGGCTGCTCTGTTTCACGCCCTCGTCCGCCGGGACGGCGTTTTCGAGGCCATGTCACCGATCCCCGGTCGCAACGCCTCGTTGGACTGAGGTGGCCGCGGAACCCCCTCGTCGGACGGTGGACTCTCGCTGAGATCGGCGAGCTCCGCTGATTTGCTCTGGGATGAAAGCTGGATTGTCCTGGCCCCGGCGCCGGTCCCGTACGGGCCGCTGCCGCACCGCGTGACCTCTGACGCTCTTGACGGCCTTCGCCGTGCCAGGCTGGCCTTCGCGCGCGCTCTCCGCTGGCGGGCGCTGCCGCCGGTAGCGAGCGTGACCGCGTGCAGTCCCAGACTCAGGAAGCGAAAGCGCGGTCGATGCTGATGTTGTCGAGTAGGCGCGCGCTATTGGCTGCGATGATCTCACACAGCTCTTGGACGCATTGACCCGCCGGGGCATCCTTGGTCGCCAAGCGGATGGTCGCAGTGCTGAAGATGATGGAGGACAGGGCGTTCCGGGCCTCTGCGAGGGCGGCGCGACTGGCGTCCGAGGACCCCTCGCCATCGCCACCGAACTCGCTTGCCTGCCAGCACCAGCTGAGGACGGGTTCGCCGTCTCGCTCCAGGTGGAAGCTGATCTCCGCGATCCGGCCGGCATCGTCGCGCTCGATCTGGGTCACGGCGCGGAGCCTTCGGCGGAGCAGGTCCGATGGGGTCCTCATGACCTGCTCGATCTCGCAACTCGTGCCGTTTTTCAGCGCCTCGATGAGGGTGCGCCGAACGAGATCGCGCTCGGAAGGCGCCAGGGAGACGCGGTTCAGGGTCTCAGAGAGTTCGTTCTCGAGTTGGTGCCGTCGTGACATCTGCGGTCCGATCGCCTGCCGAGCACTCTTTGGAGGCTTGCCGATCCGAACCATGCCACAGCAGCTTGGCAACGGGATGTAAAAACCTGAAAATTCCCGCCGCGCAGCCGGGTTTACCGTTTCGGGTCGATCCGGAACGACAAGGCAAAGCAGGCTGCCGCCAGCATCACCGTCGCCACGGAAGCACAGACCAGGACGGTGGACCCCATCGTGTAGAGGATCCCGGCAACGGCAGGCCCGCAGGCGAGGCCGAGCTTGGATGCGAAGCCCCCCAACACGGTGGCTCGGCCTGCGGCATCATCCTTTGCGCAGCTGGCAAGGACATAGGGCAGTGCGACCGCCATCGTCAGGTACACCGCGGCGACTGCCACCGCGAAGCCTGCGGGCGTCGTCCCGAAGATGACCAGCAGCTTTGCGAGGCCCGCTATGACGAGGGCAGGCACGATCGGGCGCCAGCCGAGCGTGCGGCTCAACATCATCATGGCTACCGCGCCCGGCACGCCAGCCGCGAGCCCGATGCCGACCACAGAGCCTGCGAAGAGGCGAGTCTGCCCCTGGTCTATGCCGATCCCGATGAGGAATGCGCCCAGCCCGAGATTGGCGGCCTGAAACAGGAAAATCCCGCCGATGCGAAGGAGAAGCGGGGGTGTCAGCCACGGCTTCTCGTCGGCCTCGGAGGCGCCCGCGGCCCCGGGCTGCCGGAAGGGCGGCAGCATGGGCACCAGGATCAGGGCGGCCAGGCTGAAGCCTGCCAGTACCCCGAAGACGATGCCGCGATGGAGCATGTCCGCCAGCAGCGACGATAGGGCGATCCCGACGCCGCCGAAGCCGAAGTGGAAGGTGAAGAGCACGCCGAAGCTGCGCCTCGGATCCGCCGTCTGGGACATGAGCGCGTAGGTGAAGCCGACAAGCAGGCCGCCGGCGATCCCATGGATGAAGCGCACGCCGAGAAGCATCTCGAAGTCGCTGATCGCCATCGTCACCAGGTCTGCTGCGATGAGCACCAGCAGCAATCCGACCAGCGAGGCTCGCCACGGCATCCGCATGACGCAGAACAGCGCGAGCAGCGCTCCGACCGTGGCGCCATATCCGTTGGATGCGGCCACGAAGCCGGCTTGCTCGGGGCGCAGGCCGTATTCCGTCCGCAGCGCCGCAATGAAGGCGGGCATGATGTCGATGTAGAGAGGCCCGGCCATGGTGACCAAGCCGAGCATCACGTCGATGGTGAAAGGACTGCGCTGGCTGCCGACTGTCGACGGGGGTGCCTTTGCTGCAAGCGCGTGCCGGCTCATCTCTCCCCCTCTCGCGAAGCACGTAGTCCTGGGCTGGCCGACAAGTGGAGGCCGGAGGTCCTGCGTGGACCAGCCAAGCCTCCGGCCATTGTTCACAAGTGGATCGGCCCTGGCAACGTGGAGGGAGCAAGATATCGTTCAGTCTCCGCGCATCGGGCGAGCCAGGAGGTCATCCTGCGGCCCTCGGCATAGGATTGCGCCCGCGCGAGGGTGGTCAGCGCCTGCTCGCGGGACTCGCGAGCGAGTAGGACTGCCTGGACCCGGAGCAGTTCGGGAAGAAGCCAGCCTTCTCCGGTCGCGGCGCAGAGAGACAAGGCTTCCTCGATCGGAGCACCGGCGCGTGCGGGGTTTCCCTCGGCATCGAGAGCCTGGGCCAGGTGGCAGAGAAAGAGCGCGCGCCGGACCGGCCAGCGCGTCCGGGCCAGCTCATCGAGCCCGCCCGAGAGGTGCTCGACCGCCCGGCCGAAATCGCCGCGCCCGAACAGAAGCGAGCCGCGGAAGCACCGTCCCCATGCGCGCCATGGCCCGAACGGATGGCGACGCGAGATATCCTGAAGCATTCCGACGCGTGCTTCCATCGTATCGAGATCGCCGCCGTAGAACGGGACCGGGCAACCGGCTTCAACCAGGACCAGCGACAGGGAGGTAGCGTGCCCACGCTCCTGCGCATCGGCGACGCAGCGGGTGGCGGAGTCCTGGGCGGCCTCGCTCGAGCCAAGCAGCCACAGCACCATCGACAGATAGGCGCGCGCGTTGAGCCCCTGATCGTACTGCATTCGCACGAGGGGGCTGAGGGCGGCGGCGCGACTTTCGATGACGGTCTCGAACTGCTGTCGTGCCTCGACGACATGACCGAGAAAGAATTGCGAGACGCCAATAAGGCGCTCTGCGATGCGGACGGTCGCGGCAGCGGCGTCGCCCGTGGTTGCGACAGCCAGATGCCGGAACGCCTCCGCGGTCGCGAGGGACGAGGGGTAGCGGCCGGAGGTCAGCTCGGAGAGCCAGGCGCCCGACAGGACCTCGAGTTCGAGGTCGACGACCTTCGCCTCCTTCGCGATGGTGGCGGCCCGCTCCCAGAGCCTGTCGATCTCCGGCCCCGGGCCCGTCGTGTAGATCAGCGCGGTGCCTAGGGAGCTGAGCAGCGCGATCTCTCTCGCCGGGTCGGCGCGACGATGTCCTTCCAGCGCGGCGAGCGCGTGTTCGAAATAGCGCCGTCCTTCGCTGACGAGCGAAAGCTGGAACCACAGCACCGAGGATGCGACCGCGAGTTCGGTCCCCAGCTCCGCATCGCCCGTTGGCCCGAAGCACCAGGCGAGTGCGGCACGCAGGTCGTCGACATGCGGCGCATAGGTCGACATCCAGGCCGGTTCGGTCATCTGCGGAAGATCACGCTCGGCCGCCGACATCTGCTCCTTCAGATGGGCCGCGTGCCGGCGGCTCAGGCGATCGTGTTCGCCGCTTTTCCGGAGCTTCTCGCGTGCATAGGTGCGGGTCGTGTCGAGCAGGCGGTAGCGGGGGAGCGCCTGGGAGAACTCGACCGAGATGAGAGACTTCGAGACCAGGTTCGTCAGGTCGTCGATCGTGCTCCAGCTAGGCTCCTCGATGGACGCGACGGAAGAAGCAGCATCGAGCGAGAACAATCCGGAGAAGATCGACAGCCGCGAGAGCGTCGTCTGTTCGGCCGGAGAGAGCTGGTTGTAGCTCCAGTTCAGCGTCGCATGGAGCGTTCGATGGCGGGGCAGGGCGGTCCTTCGCCCGGAAACCAGGAGACGGAAAACATCGTCCAGCTGCTGTATCAGGCCAGGGACGCCGAAAGTGTCGACCCGACCGGCCGCAAGCTCGATCGCCAGGGGAATCCCGTCGAGACGCCGGCACAGCGCCACGATGGCGGGCAGATCCTCAGGTGTCGGTGAATAGCTGCCGAGAAGGTCGGCGGCTCGCTCCACGAAGAGGCGGATTGCCGGAAAGTCGAGCGCGTCCAGAGTGGCTGCGCCGTGGGGCGGCAGTTCGAGCCCGGACAGGCGGGAGACGACCTCGCCCGCGGCCCGCAGAGGCTCGCGGCTGGTCGCCAGGATCTTCAGCTCCGGCGAATTGAGCAGAAGCGTTTCTGCCACCTGCGCGGCGGCCTCGGCGACATGCTCGCAATTGTCCAGGATGACGAGGCTGCGGCCGAGAGGAGGCACGTGAAGCAGCGGCTGCTGCTCGATGCCGAGCGTCATCGAGATGGCGGCGGCGGTGGAGCTCTCGACCCGAACAGGTTCGGAGATCTGCGCAAGCTCGACGAGGATGATCGAGTCGTACTGATCGAGATACGATCTCGCGGCCTGGAGAGCGGTCGTCGTCTTCCCGACGCCGCCGCTGCCGACGATCGTCACGAGGCGGCTCTTGGAGAGGGATGCGCCGATTGCGGCAACGGCGGCTTCCCGACCGAACACCGATACCAGGGCATTCGGCAGGTTCTGGCGGCGAGCCTGCGTGACGTCGGGAGACGGCCCTTCGTGCGCCGGCGCCTCCGTAAGCCGGACCTCGCCAACGAAGCAGTAGCCCCGGCGGGCGACGTTCACGATGTAGCGTTGGTTGTCCTGGCCGTCGCCGAGAACCCGTCGCAGCGCCGCCATCTGCACCCGCAGATTGGCCTCCTCCACGAAGAGATTGGGCCAGGCCCGAGCAAGGAGCTCCTCTCTGCTCACGACGTCGCCATGTCTCTCGAGCAGCGCGATCAGAAGCTCCAGCGCGCGCCCCCCCATCGCGACCGGATGCCCATCCTTGAGAAGCTGGCGCGCGCCGAGAAGCAGACGAAACCCGCCGAATTCGACAACTTCCTGCATGGTCTTCGTGAGCCTCCCCACGAACGGTGCGATGGAAGTCCCGCGACCAGTCCGACAAAATTCCCCGTTATGCTCTGCTGACGATACGAGACGCTTCGCGAACAGGAGACCAGGCCCGAGCCGACGAGGAACTCGAAGCCGACGCCTGCCTCTATCAGCAGCTTCGGCAGAGACGTGCAACAACCTCCCAATCTCGCCACCCAGCATGGCGACTGAGACGTTTCCAGCCTCAAGCAGAATGCCATCAGCCGAGGTGGTTCGGATCCGGAGCATCTCTCCATTGCTGGAGGGCTCCTGTAAAGGAGGTCCGAGACGAGGTTCAGCCTAGATGTTTGGCTCTGGGCTTTGATGGTGCAGTCTCGGAGGAGAGCGCCTTGCAAGCCAGGCGCCGCGGATCTCCGTTCCGATCGCGGACGAGCGGCTTTCTTCGCGCAGCACCTACCCGCGCACCGCGCTCTTGAAGGCTGCAGAAAGCGCGAGCAGCACCTCCCGTGATCGCCCTCCCGTGACCCGCGAGTGAAGCAGCACGGGCAGGCGGGGCAGGTCGGGCAATCCGAGCTTCGGGCCGACATCGAGTGCGCCGAACGGCACCATGCGGGGCGACAGGGCCGCTACGCCGAGCCCCGCTGTCACGGCTGCCGCGACCGCCGCAACGCCTCCGCCGACGAAGATCTCGGTCCAGGGCACGCCGGCGGCGTCGAGCAGTCGCCCCGCCAGCACGCGAACCCCGCACGGTTCGGCGAGGGTCGCGACAGGCAGCTTTTCGCCAGCGCGAGGCTGCCAGGTCGGCGCCGCGAACCACCGGAACGTCTCCTCGACGAGGAGCTCTCCGTCATCGCGTCCCGCATGGAGCCGAACGATCGCCGCATCGATTTCCCGGCGGTCGAAGCTCTGCAAGAGGTCGCCCGAGGAACCGATCCGGATCTCGATGATGAGCTGCGGATCCTGCGCGTTCATCCGCGCGATGAGGGCAGGGAGCTCCGGGCCGGCGACGTGATCGCTGATCCCGATCGTGAGACGTTGCCGAGTGCCGTCCAGGGCGGCAAGCGCCCGATCATGGACCTCCATCAGCTCCCGTGCATGGACGAGAAACGCCTCGCCCCGCGACGAGAGCTGAACGTGCCGGGGCGTGCGCTCCACCAGCCGGCAACCCAGCCGGTCTTCCAGCCGCTTCAACTTCAGGCTGATGGCGGCCTGTGTCGTGCCAATGGCGTCGGCCGCGCGGGTGAAGCTCCTGAATTCGGCGATGCGGATGAAAGCCTGAACGGCATCGACGTCGAGCGGGCGGGTGTCCATTTCATTCTCTTATCGCTGAAACCATAATCGATATGACATCGAAATGGACGATGCTGATCTAGCATTCGACGATCTGCTCGCGGGGAGAATTCGAAATGCCGTTCGTCCAGATCTCGATGCGTTCCGGGAAGTCCGAGGAGTACCGCCGGGCCATACTCGACAGCTTCTACCGCGCGATGCGCGAGGCATTGGGAGTGCCCGAGGACGATCAGTTCATGACCCTCACCGAGCATGATCCAGCGAATTTTCGCTATGGCGCGTCCTATCTCGGCGTCATGCGCAGCGACGATCTCGTGTATATCCAGATCACCGTGTTCAACACTCGCACGACCGAGCAGAAGAAGGCGCTGTTCCGACGGGCCGTGGAATTGCTCGGCGACGCGCCGGGGGTCCGGCCGGAAGACGTGTTCATCAACATCCTCGAAGCGCCGAAGGAGAACTGGTCGCTCGGCATGGGCGTCGCGCAATTCGGGTAAGAGGTTTCTCCGCATTCATCATGGTCTCGGCCTTGTCGGCAAGCGGGCGAACTGCGCTGGGCGTCCTGATCTGGGCAGCACCGCTGGATCGCGCCCGCAACTGAAAACGTCTCACTCACGGTGAACGGTGATCAACTTGCCGGGCTCGGCCATCTGCCGCGCCCGACTTGGGGGCGTGGCTGCCGGACCGGATCGCGAAAAGAGATCGCAGCTATTCGCAGGTTGCGTTGGATCCCGGGCAGCCACGATGCGATGAGTGGGCGACGCCCGGGCCGGGCGGGGTCGCCGATGATGAGGTTCGGACGTGAGCTTTCCGATCGAGCGTGCAAATGCGTTCTGCCAGCGGTTCGGCATCGAGGTGCCGATCATGCTGGCCCCCATGGCTGGAGCCTCTGCGCCCTCGCTCTCGATTGCGGTTGCGAATGCCGGCGGCATGGGCGCGGCCGGGCTGCTGCTCCACACGCCCGAGGAGATATCCGCCTGGATGCGGGAGTTCCGGCAGGCCAGCAACGGCGCCGTCCAGCTCAACACCTGGATTCCGGATCCGGCGCCGGTTCGGGACGCAGGGCACGAGGCCGCGCTTCGTGACTTCCTGGCCGGGTGGGGGCCGCCCGTCCCGCCGGAGGCGGCGGATGCCGCGCCGCCGAGCTTCGAGGCGCAATGCGAGGCAATGCTCGCGGCCGCGCCACCGATCGTCTCCTCCGTGATGGGCCTCTACCCGCCGGAGTTCGTCGCCCGTCTGAAAGAGCGCGGCGTGTCCTGGTTCGCCGTCGTCAGCACGGTCGCCGAGGCCGTCGCGGCCGAGCAGGCCGGGGCGGATGTGGTGATCGCGCAGGGCGCGGAAGCGGGCGGGCATCGCGCGGCATTCGAAGCCGCGGATGCGGAGCGTCGAATGGTCGGGCTGTTCGCGCTGGTGCCGGCCGTCGTGGATGCGGTTTCCGTCCCCGTCGTGGCGACGGGCGGCATCGCGGATGGCCGGGGCGTTGCCGCCGCCCTGGCGCTCGGCGCAAGCGCCGTGCAGGTGGGGACGGCCTTCCTGCGCTGCCCCGAGGCCAAGACGAATCCTGCCTGGGCCGAGGCGCTCGCCACCACCCGGCCCGAGGACACGGTCGTCTCGCGGGCCTTCAGCGGCCGCGCCGGGCGGTCGATCGCCACGGCCTACGCCCTGGCGGCGCTCGGGCCCGAGGCGCCGTCGCCTGCGCCTTATCCAGTACAGCGCGCCCTGACCGCTCCCATGAGGACCAGCGCCGCGTCCGCTGGCGACGTCCAGCGCATGCAGGCCTGGGCCGGCCAGTCTGCGGCACTCGCGCGGGCGGAGCCGGCAGGGGACGTCGTGCGGCGTCTCTGGGAGGAGGGCCGTCGGCTCCTGAGCTGAGCGACGGCTACCAAGGCGGAAGCCGCACCCGCGCTGGCGGCTCACGCCGGCAGCGCAGCGGCTCCGGCCCGGCGAGGCTGGTCGTCCATCGGCAGCTGGAGCAGCGTCGCTGCCGCGCCGACCCCGATCAGGGCGTACCACGCCAGGTCGTAGCCCCCGGTGCCGTCCAGGATGATCCCGCCGATCAAGGGGCCGAGGAAGCCGCCGACCTGGTGGCCGAGAAACACGATGCCGAACAGCAGGTTGAAGTGCCCCAGGCCGAAAAGCCGGCCGATCAGCCCGGAGACCAGCGGGACCACGCCGAGCCAGGTGAACCCCATCACGGCCGCGAAGACGAGGGTCGAGGTCTCGGACACGGGCAGCGCGACGAAGGCCGCGATCGCGACCGTCCTGGCGGCGTAGATGGCGGCCAGAAGGTGACGGCGGCTGTAGCGCGCGCCCAGGATGCCGAAGACGTAGGAGCCCACGGCGTTGCAAAGGCCGATGATGCCCAGCGCCATTGCTCCGACATTCGGGGACAGGCCGCAGATGGCCAGGAACTTCGGCAGGTGGGCGGTGATGAACTGAAGCTGGAAGCCGCAGGCGAAGAAGGCGACCGCCATGGCAACGAACCCGCCATGCGAAAGCGCTTCGCGAAGCGCGGACGCGATGCTGGCGGGCCGCTCCTCCGCGCGGGCCTGCGGCGCATCCGCCGGCTTTCCGCCGATCAGGAACGACAGGGCCACCATCGCGAGGCAGATCAGAGCATAGGCGGAGGCCGCGACGCGCCAATCCTGGGCGTCGATGAGGTGCTGCCCGAGCGGGGCGAGCGCGAGAACCCCGAGCGATCCCGCGCCTGACACGATGCCGAGCAACTGGCTCCGGCGCTCAGGCGGCGCCGCGCGGGACACGGCCCCGAGAAGGACCCCGAAGCCCGTGCCCGCAACACCGATCCCCGTCAGAACGCCGATCCCGAGATCGAGGCCGAGCAGGGCGTTGTCCGAAACCGCCAGCAGGCCGAGACCCGCCGTATAGATCAGGCCGGAGACGATCAGGACCGGCCGCGGGCCGAAGCGGTCGCCGAGCGCCCCGACGAAAGGCTGGCTCAAACCCCAGACGAGGTTGTGGAGCGCGACCGCGAAACCGAAGGACGTGGCCGAGACCGCGAGATCCGTGGTCGCCGGCGACAGGAAGAGACCAAAACATTGCCGCAGCCCCATCGAGATCGACATGATCGAGGCGGCGAGGATGAGAATGACGAGTAGCCGAGGGCTCGCGGGCGAAACGGCCTCGGTTCGTGCGGGAGCTTGGAGCGACATCCGGTCTCCTCGTGGAGCGGACGCACACATAGCCCCAACCTGACCCCGCCCGTTTCACTGGTCAGTGTACTGGGTGCTCCAGCGAGCCCTTGCGGTTCGCTGCGCGGGATCAGCGCTCGTCAGGCGACCTCGCGGGAGACCCGCTCGCCCCTGCGCATGGCCGCCAGCCAGGCGCCCGGCGTGAGGCCGTAGGCCCGCTTGAAGTGCCGCGTCATGTGGCTCTGGTCGGCGAAGCCCGCGTCCAGCGAGGCCTCGGCCAGAGAGGCGCCGCCGCCCAGCCGGCCGCGGACGTGGTCGAGCTGCCGCAGCGTCCGGAAGCGGCTGGGGCTCGTGCCGTAGGCGAGGCGGAACTGACGGGTGAGGGTCCAGCGGTCGAGGCCGGCGACCGCTTCCAGATCCTCAAGGGAATGTCGCTCGGTAGGGGAGGATGCGAGGAGGTCCCGCGCACGGGCCACGCCGCTGGACGTCGGCGAGCGTCGCTCGGGTGCCGCGCGGCCGCAGGCGCGCCGGAGGAGTTCGGCAAGGGCCTCGACCAGCTCCGAGCCTGCGGTTTCGTCCCACTCGGCGTCGAAATCCCAGATCAGCGAGGCGATGCCGCTTCGGAGATCCGCCTGGTCGCGGACAGGCTCCCGGGCGAAGGGCAGGGGACCTCCGCCGAGCGCGTCGTGGATGAGCCCGGGATCGACATAGACGATCCGGTAGGAGAAGCCCTCGTCCGTTCCAGCCGCACCGTCATGCGTCTCGTCGGGATGGAGGATGTGGCACTGCCCCGGAAGGCAGTGCCGCTGCTCGCCCCTGTATCGGAAGGTCTGCACCCCCGAGAGCGTGATCCCGACCGCATAGGTGTCGTGGCGATGGGGCGAGAAGGCCGAGCCGTGCAGCTCCGCCTGCAGCCGCTGGATCCCTTGGCTGCCCGTCGCGACCCGGATGCGATCCTCCTGGCGCAGCTCGTTCCGGCTGAGGAGGGGGGCGTTCATGCGGACTGGAAAGTGCATTCCTGGCGCCACCGTTCCATGTTCGAGTGCCCGTCCCGGCCGGAGCGCCGAGCATCGCATCGCGCCAGCGGTCGGTACAGCGCCGGCGCACTTCACCGGTGGGATCTGGAATTATCCGCGCAGCAAGCGAGACTTGGCGAGCCACTGCCCGGGCAGCGGCGGACCCCGACGATATGCACGCGGTGACAATGGGAGGGAGCCTTGGACGGGTCGGAACGCAAGGTGCTGGTCGTGACCGGCGGGGGCAGGGGGATCGGGGCGGCGATACTCCGGAAGGCAGTCGCTGAGCGCTATGCCGTCTGCTTCGGCTACCTGCAGGACGAGGACGCCGCGGGCGGGCTCGAGGCCGAGCTCCGGGGCCTGGGAGGCGAGGTCGCGCGGCTTCGCGGCGACGTGTCGGACCCGGATTTCGCCGCGGCGCTGTTCGACCGCGCCGAGGAGGCGCTCGGTCCGGTGACGGCCCTCGTCAACAATGCCGGGACGACCGGCCGCATCGGTCCCTTCGCCCAGGCCGAGACCGCCACGCTCCGGCGGGTCGTGGACGTCAATGTCCTCGGCGTCATGTTCTGCGCCCAGGAAGCGGTTCGCCGCTGGCAGGCGGCCGGTATCCGGGGCCGCATGGTCAACATCTCGTCGATCGCGTCGACGCTCGGAGCGCCCGGCGAATATGTCCACTACGCAGCCGCGAAAGCGGCCGTCGAGGCCTTCACGATCGGCCTCGCCAAGGAACTTGCCCCGACCGGGATGCGGATCAACGCGGTCGCGCCCGGCACCGTCTTCACCGAAATCCACGCCGCCGCGGGCGAGCCGGGCCGCCCCGCCCGGGTGGTCTCCCGGGTGCCCATGGGCCGCATCGGCGAGCCCGTCGAGATCGCGAACGCGGTTCTGTGGCTGCTCGACGACGAGGCGTCCTATGTGACGGGCGCGGTCCTCAGGGTCTCGGGCGGCCTCTGACCAGCGAAGCCGGCCGAAGCAAGGGCGAGGATCGTGACGTGGCGGATCTTGTGAAGGTGTCGGTACGCGACGGGGTCGCCACCCTGGTCATGAGCAGGCCGGAGGCCCGGAACGCGCTCTCCTCGGCATTGGTCGCCGAGATGACGGGAGCCCTGGACGACCTGGACCGGGACGACACCGTCCGGGTCGTCCTCGTCACGGGCGAGGGCCGTGACTTCGCCGCGGGCGCGGACGTTCACGAAATGATCTGCATGAACGTTCAAGACGCCGTGGCGAAGGATTTCGCAGGATGCTGCACGCGCCTGGGCGAATTCCGCAAGCCGGTCGTGGCGGCCGTTGCGGGATATGCCCTTGGCGGAGGGTGCGAGCTTGTCGAAATGTGTGACGTGGTGATCGCGGCCGAGGATGCACGGTTCGGCCATCCCGAGATCGCTCTGGGCACGATGTCCGGGGCGGGCGGGACGCAGCGCCTGCCGAGGCTCGTGGGGCGCCACGTGGCGCTCGATCTCCTGCTCACCGGACGCCACCTCACGGCCGCCGAGGCCCGCATGGTCGGGCTGGTGTCCCGGGTCGTGCCTCGCGAAGACCTGATGAAGGAAGCGGAGGCGGTGGCCAGGACGATCGCATCCTTCCCGCCGATGGCGGTGCGCGCGATCAAGGAGGCCGTCGGCCGGACGGAGAGCCTCCCGCTCCAGGATGGTCTCGCGCTGGAGCGCCGGATGTTTCACCTCACCTTCGCGTCGGACGAGCGCCGCGACCGCATGGAGGCCTTCGCGAGCCGCCGGCAGTGACCGCCCGGTCGCTTCGGCGATCGCGAGATGGTTATAGTGAAGCGCCGCCGGGTCCCGACGAATGCCCTTGAGCCTACCGCCCCTTCCGACGCTCCGCGTGTTCGAGGCCGCGGCCCGGCACCAGAGCTTCAAGCTGGCAGCCGAGGAACTCGGCCTGACCCCGAGCGCGATCAGCCACGGCGTCGCGACGCTGGAGGATTGGCTCGGCGTCGAGTTGTTCGAGCGGGGTCCGCGCGGCGTGACGCTCAGCCAGGCCGGAAGCGACTACGTCCCGTACATCACGGACGCCCTCGAGACGATAGCCATCGGAACGCGCCGGCTGCCGAAGGCGCGGGGCGAGCGCCGTGTCCGCATCAGCGTCGCGCCGACCTTCGCGCTGTGCTGGCTCCTGCCTCGGCTCGGCGCCTTCCGGGCGCTGCACCCGAGAATCATGGTGTCGGTGGACACGTCGCAGCGCCGCGTCAGTCTCTCCGGTGAGGACGGGGATTTCGCGATCCGGATGGGGGTGGAGCCGCCGCCCGGGCTGCAGGCCGACCATCTGCTCCGCGAGTCCCTCGTCGCGGTCGCGGCGCCCGAATACCTCGCCAGGATCAGGGATCCCGCCGGCCCCCTGGACTGGCAGCGCGCCACCCTGTTGAGGCTGCAGACGGTCGCCCTGGACTGGGCCGCATGGGCGGAGGCGACCCGGACGGCGATGCCCGAGCAGATCCAGAGCCTGCATTTCGACACGCTGCAGATGATCCAGGAGGCCGCCCGCGAGGGGCTTGGCCTCGCCATCTGCAGGCGGCCCTTCGTGGACGAGGACCTCAATACCGGGCGGCTCGTCGTCGTGGGCCCCAAGGAGACAGGCCTGACCAGCTCGTACTGGCTGGTGTCCCCATCCGGGACCGAGACCCGGCCGGAGATGATCGCGTTCAGGCGATGGCTGCTCGGGATCGCCACCTCCGAAACCGATGTCGGACCGGCGCGGCGGGAGCGAACGCCCGGCCTTGCGCATGCGGGGGAAGGAGCTGCGCCGGTCCTGCGAGATCAGGTCGGGCTCGGCGCCGGCCGCACGTCTCGTCGGGACGAGGCCGCGTCGAGCAATGCCAGCACCGTGCCCCCGAGGTAGCAGGCTGCCGCAAAGGCGGTGACCGAGGCGGAGCCGAGCGCATCGGCGAGCCAGCCGGCGATCGCGGGGCCGATGAAGAGCCCGACGCCGAGCGCTCCGGTGGCGAAGCTGAACAGGCGCGGATACGCCGCCTCGCTCGTCCGCTCGCGCACGAGGGCCGTCACGACGGCCGGTGCGAAGGACAGCCCCAACCCGACCAGGGCCGCGCCCAACAGCGAGCCCGCCACCCCGCCCGTCCCGGTGCAGAATGCGCCGAGCGCGCCGCTGAACAGGACGAGGGCCAGGGAGAGGCCGGTCACCCGGAACCGCGCCAGCAGGGCGCCTCCTGCCGATCCGAGCAGGCTGCCCGCCCCGAGGCTCAGCCAGGTCCAGGCCACCACCGCCAGGCTCGCGTCCCGGGCCGCGAGATCCGCCCCCACGAAGGTCGCGTAGGCGATATAGGCGCTTCCGAAGAGCAGGTAGGCGCCGAACAGGGCCGCGAACGCCCCCGGCTTCGCAGAGCCCGAAGCGTCCTCGGACGAACCCGCCGGCGCCGCCTTCGGCCGCGGCGTGAGCCCGAACCGTATCGCGGCCGCCGCTCCGAGTGCCCCGGCGAGGAGGAACGCCACCCGCCAGATCTCGGGTTCGGGCAGCAGCCAGGGGACCGCGAGCGCGCTCGCCACGATGGCGAACCCGGTTCCCGACCAGATCGCAACGCTGGCCAGGCCGCGATGGCGCGGCTGCGCCTCGGCGAAGACGAGCATGAACACCCCGACCAGGCCGAAACCGGCGCCGACGCCCATCAGCACCCGGCCGCAGCACAGGATGATCGCATCCGCCGCGGCCGCGCTCGCGAGGGCGCCGGCCGCGAAGGCGAGGTGCCCGTAGGATGCGAGCTTCCGCATGTCGGCCGGGCCGGCCACGTAGGGGGCGAGCAGCGTGCCGACGAGATAGGCGGCGAGGTTCGCGGCCCCGAGAAGGCCGCTCGCCGTGTAGCTGAGCCCGAGATCCCGCCGGATGGCCGGCAGCGCCGTCCCGTAGGTGATCCGGGCGATGCCGATGTCCAGCGCGACCGCGAGCAACCCCCAGGCGACGAGCGAGGCGGGAAACCGCTTCGCGTCCGCGGGACGGTGCTGGGCCTGCGGACCGAGCCCCTTGTCCAAGCCGACGAGCCCCGGAACAGGCGGCGATCCGGCCCTCACCTCGGCATCGCTCTTCGCCTTTCGAGGCCGCGCCGTTCGGACTGGCGGCCGGCCAGGTCGTTCAGGCGCGCCGGGAATTTCAGCGCCTCTTCGCGCCTCGCGGATGCGATCGCTTCCAGGGCCATCCGGCCCGCCTCTTCCACATGCCTGACGTCGTGATGGATCAGGCCGTGGACGATGGCGCCGTTGAGGAGGACGAGAACACGCCGGGCCACCTTCTCGGGCTCGGACAGGGCGAGGGCGTCCAGCCGGCGGCGGAGGGCATCCTCCAGGCCGCCCTGCTGCCGCCGGGCGCCGACGAGCGCGGGATGGCCGGGCAGGCCCGCCATCTCGATGGCGGCGCGCACGAAGGCATCTCCCGTCCATCGCATGTCGACGCAGGCCTCGGCGATCCGGGAAAAGGCCCGCTTGACGTCGGTCTCGACGTCCGGGCCTGCGGCGGAGCCGAGGAGGCCCGGCCAGCATGGCTCGCCATCAGGTGCATCCAGGCACGACGCGATGAGGTCGTCCTTGCTCCGGAAATGGCAATAGACCGTCCGCTTGGTCACGCCCGCCCGCTCGGCGATGTCGTCGATGGTGACGGCCCTGTAGCCCCTCGCTGCGAACAGCGCCGAGGCGGCCTCCCTGATGCGAACGGCCGTGTCTTCGCTCTGTCTGCCCAACGCCGATCCCCGCAGCCCGGCCGAGGACATCCTCGCCGAGGCAGCCCGGAGGATCTTCGAGGCAGCGCCCGCCTCTCAAGCGAGTTCGGCTCGTGCCGGTTGAGCGCCGTTCATGCCGTCCCAGACCGCCAGACCCGGTGGCCCTCTCAGATCGCGAACGACAGGCCGTCCTCGGCCGCCATGCAGCCGTCCGGGACGCGGTCCAGCATGTCCGAACTCATATGCGTCAGCAGCACCTTGGCGGCGCCGATCGCCTCCAGGTGGAGACGAAGCGCCTGCCAGTTCAGGTGAAAGCGGACCGAGCGCTCGAACGTATAGGCCTCGGCGATCAGAAGATCGGCGCCCTTTCCGGCGGAAATCAGCGCATCCACCCATTCGGTGTCGCCGGTGTAGCAGATGACCTTGCCCTCGCATTCGAGCCGCAGGGCGAAGGAGGGCGCGCCGGAGGGGTGCAGGACCGGAAAGGGCGTGACCTCGACGCCGCCGATCTCCGCTCGCGTCTCGGGCGAGAGCTCGACCAGGGTCAATGGAAACCGCCGGTGCGCGGAGCTCGAGCCCGGGAACATGGCTTCCATCAGGACCGCGAGGCGCTCCCGCAACCCGGGAGGCCCGGCGATCAGCAGCGGAGCCGTGCGACGGCTCACGAGCTGGCCGTCGAGGATGAAGAAGGGCAGCCCCCCGAAATGGTCGCCGTGAAGGTGGGTCAGGAAGATCGCACCGATCTCGTTCGGATCGATGCCGTATCGGCGCATGGCGACGAGCGCCGTGGCGCCGCAATCGACGAGAAAGCGCCTGCTCGACCCCTCGACGAAGAAGCAGGTCTGGAGGCGGCCGCCGCTCCCGAACGCGTCCCCGCAACCCAGGACATGAAGCTTCATCGGGTCCCCTCGCCATGGCGGTATCCGCGTCGTCGCGGCTTTTCGTCGAGGCGCCTCATTAGGACGCCCCGTTTCGCCGCGGGTATACTTGCCGGTGTGTTCTCCGTGCGTCCGACCCTTCCTACTGAGACGGGGTTCTCAGAAGGAGCGGGCGCTCATGTTCACGGCCAGGGACGAGAATTTCTCGGAGCGCGTGCGCGAGAGCTTCGGCAGGCAGGGGTTCATGAACCACCTCGGCGCGAGGCTGCTCTCGGTGGCTCCGGGCCGGGTGGAGATCGAGGTCGATCATTCGGGCGACCTCACGCAGCAGCACGGGTTCTTCCATGCCGGGGTGACGAGCGCCGTCGCGGATTCGGCCGGAGGCTATGCGGGCTTCACGCTGTTCCCGCCGAACAGCTCCGTGCTCACGGTCGAGTTCAAGATGAACCTCATCGCGCCGGCCGCCGGCACGACGCTGCGCGCCGCCGGTCAGGTCGTCCGGTCCGGCCGAACGCTCACCTTCTGCAATCTCGAGGCGTCGGTCCTGACCGCACGGGGCTGGGCCCTCTGTGCAACCGGGCAACAAACCCTCATGTGCCTGAACGACAGGCCCGACCGGTAGGCCGGCGTCTCGGCGCCGTGGCGCTTGTCGGAGGGGGGCGTAAGCGAATGCCCAAGCGATCGGCGGCCCTCGTGGCGGCACTCCTCGTACCCGCGGCCAGCCCGTCTGCGGACGAGCTGAGTTCCCGCCTTTGGCGCCAGGGCCTCGCGGATCACATCCGCCAGATGTACGAGCCCTGCGAGGATGTTCGGTCCGCAACCGAACTCGGCTTCGAGAACGATGGACGCGTGATACGCGTGGTCTGCGAGGTCGGCCGGGGCGAGCGAGTGCTCCGGATCGTGTTCTACACGGACGGCGACATCTCCGTGCAGCCCTGGACCGGAAACTGAGCGTCCCCGGCCGGCGCGGCCCTCATCCCCGCGTGCGGGCCCGGATCATGAACGTGTCGTAAGTATACTCGGCAACCTGGAACCAGAGATACTCCTCGTTGCGGAAGGCCCGGTAGGAGTCATAGATCTTCTTGAAGCCCGGGTTCGTCTGCGAGATCTCGTCGTAGAGTTCGTTGGCGGCCTTGTGACAGGCCTCCAGGATCTCGCCGCCATAGGGCCGGAGTTTCGCCCCGGCACCGACGAGCCGGCGCAGCGCGGCCGGGTTCCGGGCGTCGTACTTCGCCTGCATGTCCAGGTTGGCGTGAGAGGCCGCGGCGACGATCGCCGCCTGGTAGGCTTTCGGAAGCTCCTGCCACTTCGTGCGCTGGATGAAGAACTGGAAGTTGGCGCTGCCTTCCCACCAGCCGGGGTAGTAGTAGAACGGCGCGACCTTGTTGAAGCCGAGCTTCTCGTCGTCGTAGGGGCCGATCCATTCGGCGGCGTCGATGGTCCCCCGCTCCAGCGCAGGGTAGATGTCGCCGCCCGCGATCTGCTGCGGAATGACCCCGAGCTTCTGCAGGACCTGCCCTGCGATGCCGGCGATCCTCATCTTCAGGCCCTTGAGGTCGCCGGGATTCCTGACCTCCTTCCGGAACCAGCCGCCCATCTGGCAGCCGGAATTCCCGCCTGGGAGCGAATACAGGTCGTGGCCGGCGTAGAACTCGTTCAGCAGGTCGTTGCCGCCCCCGTGATAGAGCCACGCGTTCATCTGGCGCGCGTTCAGGCCGAAGGGGAGGGTCGTGCCGATCGCGAAGGTCGGATCCTTGCCGACGTAGTAGTACGAGGCGGTATGCGCCATCTCGACCGTTCCGTTCGAGACGGCATCGGCCGCCTGGAAGGTTCCGACGATCTCACCGGCCGCGAAGACCTGGACCTGGAACTTTCCCTCGGTGAGCTCGCCGACCAGCTTCGAGAACACCTCGGCCGCGCCATAGATGGTGTCGAGCGATTTCGGGAAGCCGGAGGTCAGCCTCCAGCGGATTTCCGGCGCGGATTGGGCGATCGCCGGAGCGGCCACGATCGTTGCGGCGGCGGCACCGGCGGCGCCGCCGAGAATGTCTCGACGCTTCATGGGATTCCTTCTGGAGGGCTGAAACGGTTGTCGGGGCCGTGGGGCCGGCTCGCTCAATGGCCGCCGAAGGACGGCGTGCGGCGCTCGAGAAACGCCCCGATGCCTTCCCGGATGTCCCGCGTCGGCACCATGCGTCCGAACTGGGTCGCCTCGACGGCGAGCCCCTCGTCGATGGGCAGGTTGATCCCCCGCGTGACGGCCGCCAGGCAGGCCGCCACCGCGAGGCGCGAATGCGCCATCACCTTGCCGGCGAGGTCCCGCGCCGCCGGCAAGAGCTCCTCGTCCGGCACGACGTCGTTGACCAGCCCGATCCCGGCGGCCTCACCGGCCGTGATGGGCTCGCCGGTCAGCAGCATCTTCAGGGCGCGCTTCCTGCCCACGAGCCGCGGCAGCCGCTGCGTTCCGCCGAACGGGGGAGGGAAGCCGAGCCTGATCTCGGGCTTGGCGAAGCTGGCGCTCTCGGCCGCGATCGCCAGGGGCACGGCCTCGGTCATCTCGCAGCCACCCCCGAAGGCGAGCCCGTTCACGGCCGCGATGATCGGCTTCGGGAAGGTCTCGAGCCGGCTGGTCAGGCGCTGGCCGCGCCGGACGAAATCCCGCAGGGCGATCTCGACGCCCGCGTTGACGCTCGACGAGAAGCACTTGATGTCCGCCCCGGCGCAGAAGGCCTTTCGCCCGGCCCCGGTCAGGATCACGGAGCCTATCGCGTCGTCCGTCTCGATGTCGTCGAGGGCCGAGGCGAGCGCGTCGATCAGCGGGTAATCGAGCGCGTTCAGCTTGTCCGGCCGGTTGAGGACGAGCGTCGCGGTACCGCCCTCGTCGGTTCGCAACAGGATCTGGTCGGACATGTGATCTCCCTGGCTGGTCCAGAGGAAGGATCACGTCGCGACCTGCGGGTTTCAAACGAGATGGACTCGTGCGGGGGTGAGCTCCGTTCACCTGGCCGAAGGTGGCCCAGGCGCTAAGGGCGGAAGTCGCCGCGGTGCGTCGACGAAACGGGCCAGTCGGCGCAGACCGGGATGCTGAACCTCCTGCGGTACTGAGCGGGTCCGATCCCGAGACGATCGTTGAAGACGATCCGCATGTGGTCGGCCGTCACGAACCCGGTGTCATAGGCGACGGCCTTGAGCGAGCGGTCGCTGCCTTCGAGCAGTTTGCGGGCCGCGTCGAGGCGGGCATTCTCGACGAACCTGTGTGGCGTGACGCCGGTCTCCTGAACGAAGTGTCGCGCGAGGCTCCGGGTGCTCATTCCGGCAATATCTGCGAGCGACTTAAGGCTGTGTCGCCGGCCGACATTCGCCATGACGTGGTCCTGCACGCGGCGGATCGGCGATGTCGGGTCGGCCGGGGCCATGAGATAGGGACTGAACTGGGACTGGCCGCCCTGGCGCTGAGCGAGGACGACCAGATGCTTCGCGACCGCGACCGAGACATCCGGGCCGTAGCGGCGGTTCACCAAAGCCAAGGCCAGATCGATCCCCGCCGTGATCCCGGCGGATGTGATCAGCTTCCCGTCCTGGATGAAGATCGCATCGGGCTCGACGCGCGCGGCCGGGAAGCTTTCGGCCAGCTCCCGGGCGATCCGCCAATGCGTGGTGACGCGGCGGCCGTCGAGCAGCCCGGCATGCCCCAGCGGGAAGGCACCGGTGCAGACCGAGCCGTAGATCGACGCCCTGCGCGAGGCGCGGCGCAGGTACTCGATCAGCCGGTCGTCGGGCCTTCCTCGCGGAAGGCTCGGCCCACCGGCGACGAGAAGGATGTCGAACGCGTCCTCCGCCTCGGCGAAGGTGGCATCGGCCAGCACCCGCATGTTGTTGGACGCCCTGACGGGATCGCGGCTCGCCCCTACGAGGACCACCTCGTAGCGCTCGTCCGAGGGCGTGAACTTGTTGGCCTCGCCGAAGGCGTCCAGCGGGCCGGCGACATCGAGCGCCTGCACGCCTTCGTGGATGACGATCCCGACTTTCTGCACGGTCATGGCACCACCAGACATTCTGGCGCGAAGCGGCGCGTGGTTGTCCTGATCCGCTGGGCGGCTCCCGTTGTGGGAGTGGGACTGAACCATAAGATTGTGGCGCAGGCAGAGCCCGCCCTCGGAGGCTGCGACGCAGTCCCGGTGCAGCGCGTGGCAGGCCGGACCAATCGGAGCAGCACTGGAACGGTACGATGCTCGACATGATCTCCGGGGTGAAGATCCCCGACAGCAGGATGGCGCGCGACGCTACGGAGTTCGTGCGGCAGCTCGAAGACGAGATGTTATATAACCATTCTGTTCGCGTGTATTTCTTCGGCGCCCTGAACGGCATGAGGCGAAATCTTCCGTTCGACGCAGAGCTGCTCTACGTCGCGGCGCTCTTTCACGACCTCGGGTTGGTCGACAGCCATCACAGTCCGACGAAGCGGTTCGAGGTTGACGGGGCCGACGCTGCCCGGGACTTCCTCAAGAGCCACGGTATCGCCGACCCGCAGGCCGATCTCGTGTGGGAGGCGATCGCGCTGCACACGACGCCTGGCATTCCCCAGTACATGAAGCCGGAAATCGCACTGACGAACGCGGGCGTTCTGATGGATGTGATTGGTATCGGCTTTGACGATTTCACGCCCGGGCAACGAGACGAGGTCGTCGCAGCCTTCCCGCGCCACGATTTCAAGGGCGCGTTCATCCGGGCCCAGACGTGCTCGGCCCTGAAGAAGCCGGAAACGACGTTCGGCACGGTCAATTTCGACTACATCGAATACCGCGATCCGACCTTTCGGAAGCCGAACGCCTGCACCCGCATCCTCAACGCGCCTTGGGCCGAGTGACCGGCAGCTGCCGTGCCGGCTGCGCGCGGAAGAGCCTGCAGGTCGAAGCGCCGGGAGGTCTCCATGATTTCTTGGTCGAAGATGGGGACGACCGCATTGTTCGGCGCCCTGGTCGCACTCGGGCCTGTCGCGGTGGGTCCCGGGCACGCGGTGGAGAGCGTAAGGACGGTCTTCGAGCGCGCGCTCCCGAACGCGCCCGGCAAGCGGCTCGTGGCCGTTGTCGTCACGTACCCGCCCCGGAGCGCCTCGCCAGCACATCGGCACGCGCCTTCGGCCTTCATCTACGCACATGTCCTGAGCGGGGCGATCCGGAGCCGCGTGAACGATGGGCCCGAGCGCGTGTACCGGGCGGGGGAGGGTTTCTTCGAGGAGCCTGGCTCGCGCCACCAGGTGAGCGCCAATGCAAGCGGGAGCGAGGCGGCAAGCCTCTTGGCCGTCTTTGTCCTCGACGAGCACGACGACGTGCTGACGCTGCCCGATCCGAAGCCGTAGCGATCGGCGGGATGCATGTTGGCAGGTGACGGAGATCACGCGATGACATCAGGCCCGAACGCCGCGAGCAAGAGCATGAGGGCATGGCGGGTCCATGCCTTCGGGGGCCCCGACGCCATGTCCCTCGAGGCGGTGAAGCGTCCGGAGCCTGGCCCCGGAGAGGTTCTCGTCCAGGTCCACGCCGCCGGGGTGGGACCGTGGGACGCCTGGATCCGCGCCGGCCGAAGCGCTCTGCCGCAGCCCCTGCCACTCACGCCCGGCTCGGATCTGGCGGGCGTGGTCGCCGGGATCGGGCCTGAGGTTCGGGGGCTCGGCCTCGGGGAGGCCGTGTTCGGCGTCACGAACCCGCGCTTCGTAGGAGCCTATGCGGAGTACGCCCTGGCCGAGGCTGCGATGATCGCCAGGATGCCCGCCCGATTGAGCTTCCAGGAAGCCGCCTCGGTGCCGGTGGTCTCGATCACGGCGTGGCAGGCGTTGTTCGAAGAGGCGCGGCTCAAGGCGGGGCAGACAGTCCTGATCCATGGGGCGGGCGGGAACGTCGGCGGCTACGCTGTCCAGTTCGGCCGCCGGGCCGGACTCCGTGTCGTCGCGACTGCGAGTTCCCAGGATGCTGCCCTCGTCAAGGAACTCGGGGCCGAAAAGGTGATCGATTATCGGCGCCAGCGGTTCGAGGACGAGATCGACAATGTCGATGCCGTCATCGATCTGGTCGGCGGCGAGACCCAGGCGCGGTCCTTTGCCGTGCTGCGCCCCGGAGGCGCCCTCATCTCCACCGTGTCCGAGCCTGACCAGCGGCAGGCCGGCGAACGGGGGATCTCGGCAGCATTCTTTCTCGTCGCAGTCACATCGGAGCGGCTGACCAGGATCGCCGAGCTCCTCGACGCTGGCGAACTGAAAACGCGGATCGGAGCGGTTCTTCCGTTCTCGCAGGCTTGGGAGGCACACGAGATGATGGAAGACGCCGGACGCGCTCCCAAAGGTAAAATCGTCCTTCAGATCACCGGCCGGTGAGCCCCCGTGCATCGGAAGGGATACGGCATTCTTGCCAGTTCAGGTCGGCGGCCAGCTAGACCACATCCGACTGATGGGTCTGCGGTAACTCGGTGGCGTTGATTGTTGCGGCGGCGATATTCCTTGTCGATACGCTAAGCTCGCTCGAATTCGCCGTAGCTGTCCTGTACATCTTCGTCGTGATGCTGGCCGCAGACGGCGGTCAGCGGAGCGTACTCGGCGCGGGCGCCATTTGCGTTTTCCTGACGACCGTGAGCTTCGCCATCACGCATGGGCGACAGGCTGCGGGCGTTGAAGAGCTTCGCGCCCTCGTGAGCTTGTCGGCGATCGGCATCACGACCCTTCTTGCCCTTAGGATGGTCAGGGCTGCGGAGCGCCTCGCCGCAAGCGAAAGGAAGCGGGCCAATCTCGGCCGGTTCTTCTCCCCCTCGATGGTCGACCAGCTCGCCGACGCCGACGTCCCGGCGAGCTTCGCGCGGGAGCAACCGGCTGCGGTCATGTTCGTGGACATCGTGGGCTTCACGGACCTCGCCTCGCGCATGCCTGCAGGAGAGGCGGTGGCGGTTCTGCGCGAGGTGTTGGCCATCATGGCTGACGCGGTGTTCCGCAACCACGGCACGATCGACAAGTTCTTGGGTGACGGCCTGCTGGCGGTCTTCGGCGTACCGGTGCCTGGACCCCGCGACGCCACGAATGCCGTCCTGTGTGCGGGCGACATCTCACGCAGGATCGCTGCGTGGAACAAGGAGAACCGACGGGGTGGCCAGCCCGAGATCCGGATGGCGATGGGCATCCATTTCGGTGAGGTCGTCTTCGGGAATGTCGGAACGGAGGACCGGCTGGAGCTGACCGTGCTCGGCGAAACCGTGAACTTGGCGAGCCGCATCGAGAGCTATTGCCGGCGGCTGGATGCCGAGATCCTGGTCAGCGGTTCCGTGGTCGCGCGGCTTCTCGAGGAAGGCAGCGAGCACCTCGCCGAGGAGTTCGCGGACGAAGGCACGCACGCGCTCCGGGGGATGAACCATCCCGTCCGGCTCTATCGTGGCAGCTTGGTTCGGCCAGGAGAGCCGGTCTCCGCCGTCGGCCGCCGGTGCGACCCCACGGAGGGTGGGCGCGCATAGGGTTCGGCCCGACGCGCCCGCGGGCTGATCAGCCCGGGGCAACACGGCCCCAACCTGGCCCGGGGAGGGCTGTGTCGCCCGACTTCCGGACGCCGACTGCGGGAAAGCCCCACCGTCACATTCGCCAAAAGTCGAAATCGGCGGCCCTCTTGAAGGATGTACTCACGTTCCTAAATCGCTCGCCGTCGAGGCGCTTCAGGGCTCGACAGGGGTGCGCTGCCCGTGGGGGCGCGCCTCGCATCCATGTTGCTCTTCAGGAGGATGTGGTCATGAGAACTTTCGACGTTTCGCCCCTTTACCGCCATTCCGTCGGCTTCGACCGGCTCTTCGACATGCTGAACGAGGGCGCCCGCTCCGATTGGCCGCCCTACAACATCGAGAAGAGGGGCGAGAACGAGTACGCCATCACGATGGCGGTCGCCGGGTTCGGGCCGGATGACATCGAGCTCACCCAGCACGGCACCCAGCTTGTCGTCGCAGGTCTGCGCAAGGACGAGCAGCCCGGCCGGCAGTTCCTGCACCAGGGCATCGCCTCGCGCGCCTTCAAGCAGACCTTCAGCCTCGCGGAGCATGTCCGCGTCGAGGCTGCCACCCTGGAGAACGGCCTCCTCACCGTCGCCCTCGTGCGGGAGATCCCCGAGCGGCTGAAGCCGCGCCGGATCGAGATCGGCGCCGCGAGCCGGCCCGGCGTCGCCCAGGACAATGCTCCGGCGCAGATCGAGGCCGAGCCCGGGCGGCAGGCCGCGTAACGCAGCTTTCCCTTCAGCAGAGCGGTCCAGTCACCCGGCCCCGGGCGGGCTGGGCCGCTCATGTCCGGAGGAACCAGAGGTGAGCAGCACAGCCGACAGCACGACCACCACCAACACCATCCCAGAAGGCCCGGCGACCCTCCTCCGCAGTCCGGAGGATGTCCTTCGCAGCCCGGATCTGACGCTCGCGAAGAAACGCGAGGTGCTCGCCCGCTGGGCGTCGGACGCGCACGCGGTCGAGAATGCGCCGGCCCTCCGCCAGCTGGATGACGGGGCGATCGTGGGCGTGGACGAGGTCCTGGCCGCGCTCAAGGCACTGGATGGCGAGAGGGAAACCACTGCCGCGCGAATGCAGGTCCGGAGGGCCTTCGGCCGCAAGCGGGGCAGCCTCCTGTCCCGCCTGCGTGTGAGACGGCGGCGGGAGGATCGCGACGACGACCCGCCGCCTCGTCCCGCGGCGGCGGCGTATCCCGTCGAGATCCGCGTGGCCGACGCGCTCGCCGCCTAGAACCGGATCCTGAGACGATGAAGGCGACTGCATTCCGGTCCCGGGCGGCGCTGGCGCTCGCGGGATGGGCGTTGATGACCCTCGGCATGGCCGTCGGGCTCGCCAGACGCCCGAGATGACGGTAGCGGAGCGGCACCGCTGACGAAGGCGCTCATGCCCAGTGGGGACGCGGCAGCAGCGTCCCCACTGGGCGGAACGGCATGTTCGCCTGAATTGCCTTCGGCAGGACGGACCGTTCGAGCCTCCCAAGCCCGATCGAGACCTTGGCGTCCTACGCCATTTCCATCGCACGCTCGAACTGCGTGAGATGCAGAGCCTCGACCAGCGACCTGTGCGCATCGTCGTCGTGCATAGCGCGCTGAAAGAGTTCCTTCTTGCGCAGCAGTTGTTCTTCGAGATCGGCTGGGCGGTCCCCGCTCACGCCGGGAAAGGCGAGATCCGGCACGGCTGAGAGGCGCCAGGCTGGCTCGATCAGGTTATTGGCTCGCCCGAGGAATTCCGCGACGACCTCGCTGAGAGCGCCACCCGTCGCGGCGTGGGTCGCCAGGAGGCGGTGCAGCAGCTTGCCCTCGATGGCCGCGATGCTCATCCCCTGACCATAGACCGGGTTGAAGCGACAGATCGCGTCCCCGATCGGGATGAGACCGCCGGGAAGGCGACCCGAAACGCCGAAATGGCGCCAGACGCTCTCTCCGAACCTGAATTGTGCGATTTCGCCGACCGAGTCCGCTCTCCGCAGGGCCGAGGCGATCGTCCGGGTCGGGAGCAACTCGGCGGAGACCAGGAAGTCGGGCAAGGTCGCGGGCGGCAACTCGTCACCACGTCCGGCCAGGATCACCTGCCAGCGCCCCTGCCCGATCTGCATCATGAGGCCGCTGCGACTGCTTTCCGGCACCATCGGATAGGTTATGAGGGCGGTGAAATCGAGGTTGGCCTCGGGCGGAAAGGTGAAGATCCCGGTCGCATAGCCGAGATCGATCCCAATCTTCGTCTCGCGCGGCGGCTCGAGGCCATTCTGCGCGATACAGGCCATCGTCACGCCCCCTCTTCCCGAGGCATCGATGACGAGATCCGCCTCGATCGTGTCGAGATTGGCCCGCTCATCCTCGAAGCGGACGCCGACCACGTTCTCGCCCTTCGCCGTCGTCACGACCTCCACGACCCGGGCCCCGCGGCGGAACGTGATGTTCTCCTGAGCCGCGACCCTTCGGGCGATAACCTGCTCGAGGATCGGCCGGGTTGTCGCGACACTCCTGATGCCGAATTGGCGCTGCGGGAGGACGCCCACATCCGGGATCTCAGATCGTGCGTCGTGGCCTGCCTCCAGCGGCAGCGCCCCGGCACGGTGGAGGTCGGCCTCGATGCCAGGCAAGAGGTACGCGAAAGCGCCCAGCCCACCGGCCAGCAAGACGTGAGGCTGTCGTCCTTGCGGAACGCCGGGCCGCGGCTCCCCCGTGGCCTGGGTCTTGTCGCGCTCCAGAACCACCACGTGCTCGACGAAGTCTGCAACGGCCCGCGCCGCCGCAAGGCCAGCGATTCCCGCCCCGACAACCACCGCCTGCCGACCGATCAGACGCTTCATCAACCTGCTCCCCGGTGAGTGAGGAGTGGTCGCTAGGCCGGCCGTGCAGCCAGAGTGTTTCGCCTCCGGGCTCGTTTCCATCATCTGAAAGAATCGGCCCAGTGGGAGCGGATCCGCTCCCAATGGGCTTGCGATTCCGGGCGGCGCTGGCCCTCACCGGATCTTCGAGCCGAAGGGAGGGGGCACGCTCCGGCAGCGTCGCCGCGGGCAGAAACGCTCGCTTGAAACTTCCCGCCCGGCAGGGCACCTACCTGCCGCCAGGGATTGTTCGAAAGGCATTGAAAACGGTGTCGACAGACCAGGTCGCAGCCCCCGAAAGCCGCAGCTTCGAGGCAGACGTCTCGAGGCTGCTGCACATGATGGTCCACTCGGTCTATTCGGACCGCGACGTCTTCCTTCGGGAGCTCATCTCGAACGCCGCCGACGCCTGCGAAAAGCTTCGGTTCGAAGCGATCGCGAATCCGGGATTGCTCGGCGCGGACAGCAAGCTCCGCATCACGCTGAAGGCAGATCCCGAGTCCCGCCGGCTCGTCGTCGAGGACAACGGCATCGGCATGACCCGGGACGAGATGGTGGAGGCCCTCGGCACGATCGCGCGGTCCGGCACGAAGGCGTTCATCGACCGGGCCGGGTCGGCGCAGGGCGCCGAGGGCGCACAGCTCATCGGCCAGTTCGGCGTCGGCTTCTACTCGGCCTTCATGGTTGCCGAGCGGGTCGACGTCGCCTCCCGCCGGGCCGGCCAGGACGAGGCGGCCTTTTGGTCCTCAGACGGCCAGGGCTCGTACACGGTGCGGGCGGCGGAAGCCGGCGAGGCGCCCGAGCGCGGCACGCGCGTCACCCTCCACCTGATGGAGGACGCCGCCTCCTACGCGGAGCGCTTCAACCTGGAGCGGATCGTGAAGGCGCAGTCGGGCCATGTGCCGGTACCGATCGCCTTCGCCGAGAAGCCGGATGCCGAGCCGCAGGAAATCGCCGACGGGTCGGCGCTCTGGGCGAAGCCGCGGGCGCAGGTCAGCGCGGAGGAATACACCGACTTCTACCGCAGCCTCGCGGGCCAGTTCGACGAGCCCGCACTGACGGTCCATTTCCGCGCCGAGGGCCGGCACGAATACACGGCGCTCGCCTTCCTGCCCGGGTCGAAGCCCTTCGATCTGCTCGACCCCGAGCGGTCGGGGCGCATGAAGCTATATGTGCGGCGCGTCTTCATCACCGACGAGGCGGAGATCCTCCCCAGGTACCTCCGCTTCGTCCGCGGCCTCGTCGACTCGTCCGATCTCCCCCTCAACCTGTCGCGGGAGATGATCCAGGAGAGCCCGATCCTCGCGGCGATCAAGAAGGGCGTGACCAACCGCGTGCTCGGCGAGCTGGAGAAGCTGGCGAAGGACGATGCCGAGGCCTACGCGAAGGTGTGGGACAATTTCGGGCCCGTCCTGAAGGAAGGTCTCTACGAGGATTTCGAGAGGCGGGGGCAGCTTCTCGGGCTGGCGCGCTTCAAGACGACCTCGTCCGGTGAGGGCTGGCGCTCCCTCAAGGACTACGCGGCCTCCATGCGGGAGAACCAGACCGCGATCTATTACGCGGCCGGATCGGACCTCGCGCGCCTCGAGAGCTCGCCGCAGCTCGAGGGCTTCCGTGCCCGGGGTGTCGAGGTGCTCCTCCTGCCCGATCCGGTGGACAGCTTCTGGGTCACGGCTGGGATCGACTACGAGGGCAAGCCCTTCAAGTCGGTCACGCAGGGTGGGGCGGACCTCTCGCTCATCCCGAAGCTCGACACCAATGCCGATTCCGGCGCTGCCCCGAGCGAGGCCGTCGCCGGCTTCATCGCTTCGCTGAAGACCGTGCTGGCCGATCAGGTGGCCGATGTCAGGGCCTCCGAGCGGCTGACCGAAAGCCCCGTCTGCCTCGTGGCGCCCGAGAGCGGGCTCGATCGCCAGCTCGAGCGCATCCTGGCGCAATCCGGGCGGGGCGGCCTGGGCGCGAAGCCCGTCCTGGAGGTCAATCCCAACCACGACCTGATCATTGCTCTCGCGGCGATCGGCGAGGAGGACCGCGCGCTGAGCGAGGATGCCGCCCACCTGCTCTATGACGAGGCCAGGGTCCTGGACGGCGAATTGCCGGCCGACCCGAAGGCGTTCTCCCAGCGCCTCGGACGCGTGATGCGACGCTCCCTGGGCTGAGCACTCCCGCGTCCCGCGTTGGGGCACGCTCTCCCCGCAGCGTGGTGGTCGGATCTACCACCACGCCATGGGCCGGGCCGGCCTAGTCGGTCGCCACACCCTGCTGCCGGTCCGTGAGGCCCGGCAGGATCGACTTGAAGTTGTCTTCGAGGTTGCGGCGGCTCGCGGGGTCGACCGCGGCGGCCGGGATGGAGGCGGCGGCGGTCGCGGCCGCGCCAATGGAGCGGGCGGCCCCGCCCACGACAAGGCCGATGCCTTCCCCGAGGCTCTGCTCGTGACCGACGGCTTGGCCGGTGGCGAGGCGGGCCCCGATCGAGCGCACGACATCGGGCGACTCGGCGAAGGTCGCGTGGTGCAGCGGATCACCGGAGTTGATCCGGGTCAGGTCGACGGCCGTGATATTGGCGCGCGCGAGCGCCGTCCGGTACGGCTCCGCCTCGGGATCGATCGCCCCGAGCTGGACAGCGCTTCCCCAGAACAGGCGTGAGAAGGCGAGCGCCCGATCGTCCTGCGAGACGAAGAGCGTGATCTTGGGCCGCCGCGGGCCGAGGTCCAGGACCTGGGTGCGGGCGACATCGATGTCCACGTCCGGCGCCGCGAGCATCACGTTCCGGATCTTCTCCGGCACCCGTCCCTTTCGGATCGCCTGCTGCCGGAGCGCCTCGAGCGTCACCCAGTTCCCCATGGAATGGGCGAGCACGTTGATCTCGCCCACGCTCGGCTCCGCGGCAAGGCCGTTGAGCAGCCGTTCCAGCGCTCCTCGCGAGTAGGTCGCGCTCTCCCGATCGTACGGATAGGCGAGCAGCCGTCCGCGCGAGGGCCAGGTGAACAGGATGGCGACCCCCGGGGCGGCGCTGTCATGCTTGATCTGGGCGAAGCGGAAGACCGCGTCGTCGAACTGGTTGTTGTAGCCGTGCACGAAGACGAGGACCCGGCGCTGGCCGGACTTGCGGATCATCTCCCGGACGGTGTCCCTCAGCCCCGCCTCCTCGAGCGGCTCCGACCGGAGCGTCACGAAGTGGCGGGCCGGATCGCCGGGGCTCGTATCCGGCCATTCCACCTCGCCGACCCGGTGGGTGGGCGGCACGGAGACGTCGATCCGCTGGAACGAGACGCGCGTGGAGCGTTCTCCCCCGAAGAGCACCCCCGGATCGGGCAGAGGGTTGCGGGTGGTCGCGACGAGCATGGGCACGCGCTGGGCCCCGATCGCCTCCGCCTGGACCGGCAGCATCGCATCGGGAGCCCGCGTGCCGCAGGCTGAAAGCGCCAGCGCAACGGCGGCAACGACAACGGCCGGCTTCAACTCGCCCCTCTCCCCATCGAGCGGCACGATAGCGGCCGGCGGGCTTCATGTCGCGAGCAAGATGAGCGCCGGGCGGCCGGCGCGGCCTTGCGCCTCAGGGCGGGTCGGCCGCGGCTTCGTCTTCCTGGGGTTCAGGCGGGGGCGGCGCGAGCGCTCGCGTCAGCTGGGGCGCGTTGAGGGTTTCGATCGGCCGGAAGGTCGCTCCATTGGTCTGCCCCGGGACGCGCACGCAGCCGACGCAGATGAAGCGGAAGCGGTCGCGCCGGGCCAGTTTCTGGTCGAGCGTTTCCTCTCCCTGCGCGCCCGACGGCCCTACCGTGAACCGCAGAGGTTGCTCCTCCTCGGCGCGTGCGAAGCCAGTCTCGAGGCTGGCAAGCAGAGCCAGGGCTGCCGTCGATGATCTGATCCGCCCACGCAGAATCACGTTCCTCCGCGGGCGCGACCTTACGCGCGAGGGTTGAATCGGCCAAACGCGTCAGGTCGGCTTCGCCGGTCCGGTCTCGACAGGGCGTGCCGGGTCCGCCGTCCATTCGGACATCGACCCGTCGTAAAGCTTCACGTCCGGCCGGCCGAGGACCTCCGACAGCACGAACCAGTCCGTCGCGGCGGCCTGGCCGGTATTGCAGAACGAGATGACGGGTCCCTCGCCGGCCGGCGCGAACAGGGTCTCCAGCTCGGGGCGACCCTTGAGGCCATGGCGCTCCGCGTCGAAGGCCTGCGCACCCTCGACATTGACCGAGCCGGGCAGCCGCCCGGCACGCGCCGCCTGCGGGGATTTCTCCTCGCCCGCAAAGGATTTGGGCCCGCGGGAATCGACCAGGGTTGCGCCGCCATCCGCCACCACCCGCTCGACCTCGTCCAGCGTCGCGCGGACGTCGGGGGCGAGCCGGACCGGATACTCGGTCCGGGCCGGCGGCTCCGTGGGTTCCGTCGCGACCGGGAGGCCGGCCGCGACCCAGGCTTCCCAGCCGCCGTCAAGCATGGACAGACGGCGGTGCCCGGCCGCCCGGAAGGTCCAGAATATCCGGGCCGCGACGCTGAAATCGCCCGAGGACATCCCGGCCGGGACCACGACCACCCAGCTCTCGGGCGTGATGCCGAGCCCGCCGAACAGCGTCGATAGTCGGTCGGAATCGGGCAGGAGCCCGGCCGCCGCACCCTTCTGCTGGCGCCAGCCATCGGCAACGTAGTCGGAATGGATCGCGCCCGGGATATGGCCGGCATCATAGGCGGCGCGACCGCCGCCATAGCCGGCGGAGCGGATATCGAGCACGACGAGGCCTGGCTGCCCCAGCCGCTTCGCGAGTTCCGCGGGGGCGATCAGGGCCGGTGCGGTTTCGGTGCTCATGGGCGTTCCTCGATGTCCTGCAAAGCCATGACTCACCGGCCCCGATGCTGCAACGTCGCCCGGGGCGGCCGGCCTCAATAGCGGTGCTTTAAGCCCTGCCAGTCCTCGACCAGCGCTTGGCCATCGTCCTCGGCGAGATAGCTCGGGCCGATCGGCGACTTGCCGTGGCCGCCCGGGATGTCCAGCACATAGGTCGGCTGGGCGAGGCCGGAGACGCTGCCGCGCAGCGCGCGCATCAGGGCCTGGCCCTCGGCGACGCTCGTCCGCAGATGCGACGTGCCGGGCGCAAGATCGCCATGGTGGAGGTAGTAGGGCTTGATCCGGGTCTCGACGAGCGCCCGCAGCAGGGCCTCGAGCGTGGCCGGATCGTCGTTCACGCCGCGAAGAAGCACCGATTGCGAGAGCACCGGGACGCCCGCATCGACGATCCGCCCGCAGGCGGCGCGGGCGGCCGGTGTCAGCTCCCGGGCGTGGTTGGCGTGCAGCACGAGCCAGGTCGCCTTGCCGGGGACCCTGAGGGCCTCGACCAGCTCCGGCGTGATCTTCCCGGGATCGGCGACCGGCAGCCGCGTGTGGATGCGGATCACCCGGACGTGCTCGATCGCGGCGAGCGCAGCCGCGATCTCCCGCAGGCGGCGCGGCGACATCACGAGCGGGTCGCCCCCCGACAGGATCACTTCCCAGATCCCCGGCCGGGCGCGGATGTAGTCGAGGGCGGCCTGCAGCGCCGTGGGCGACAGAGCCTCGGCCTTCCCGGGACCGACCATCTCGCGCCGGAAGCAGAACCGGCAATAGACGGCGCAGACATGGACCGGCTTCAGCAGGACCCTGTCGGGGTAGCGGTGCACGATGCCTTCGACCGGCGAATGCGCCTCGTCGCCGATCGGGTCGGCCAGTTCCTCGGGCCGGGTGTCCAGCTCCTCCGCGGAGGGGACGAATTGCCGCGCGATCGGATCGGCCGGATCGACGACGTCGATCAGCTCTGCGAGCGCCGGCGTTATCGCGACGGCATAGCGGGCCGCGACGGCGTCGAGCGCGGCGAGGTCTCCCGGAGAGGCCAGGCCCGCCGAGGCGAGGTCATCGGAGGTGCGCAGTGGCTTGGTCACGGGCAAGGCATCGTCATTCCGCTCGCCCCGGCGGAAGCCGGGGTCCAGGCGTCTTCGCCGTCGAGCCGTTTCATCGATCCGGCTTTCGCCGGGATGGCCGGGTGCGAGTCAAGCAACCGGTGTCCAGATCACGTCCTCGATCCGCTCCGCTCCGCTGGCCAGCATGACGAGGCGGTCGAGCCCGAGCGCCACCCCCGATGCCCGCGGCATGGTCTCCAGGGCAGCAAGGAAGTCCTCGTCCAGGGGGTAGCGCTCGCCGTAGACGCGCGCCTTCTCGTCCATCTCGGACACGAAGCGCCGCCGCTGCTCGGCCGCGTCGGTCAGCTCGCCGAAGCCGTTCGCAAGCTCCACCCCGCAGGCATAGAGCTCGAACCGCTCCGCGACACGGGGATCGTCCTCCGAGCGGCGGGCGAGCGCCGCCTCCGCCACCGGGTAGCGGTCGAGCAGGGTCGGCCTGCCCTCGCCGAGCCGGGGCTCGATCCTCTCGACCAGGACGCGGCTGAACATGTCCGACCAGGTATCGTCCGGGGCGGTCCGGATTCCCGACGCGCTGCACGCTGCAGCGAGCGCATCCCGGTCCGTATCGTCGGCCCCGACCGTGGACAGGAGGTCGATCCCGGCATGCTCGCGAAAGGCATCGGCGACGCTCACCCGCTCGGGCCAGGCCGTCAGGTCGCAGGTTCGGCCGCGAAAGCTCGCGACCGGCCGGCTCGTCGTCTCGGCCGCGAGCCGCACGAGTTCGGCGGCATCCTGCATGACGAGGTCGTATTCCTCCTCGACGCGGTACCACTCCAGCATCGTGAATTCCGGATGGTGCAGCGCGCCCCGCTCGCGGTTCCGGAACACGTGGCCGAGCGAGAAGATCCTCTCCTCGCCGGCAGCCAGCAGCTTCTTGGCCGCGAATTCCGGGGAGGTATGCAGGTAGAGCGGGCGCCCCTCGCCGGCCGTCGTCAGGGCTTCGGTCGCAAAGGCGTGCAGATGCGCCTCGTTTCCCGGCGAAGCCTGCAGGGCGGCCGTATCCACCTCGACGAATCCGCGCGCCGCGAACCAGCGCCGGGTCGCCGCGACGATCCGGTTTCTCTGCAGGAGGAAGGGCCGCCGGCGGGCATGCTCGTCCCGCGACCACCAGGGCGGACGGCCGCTCACCGGCAGGCCGCCCGGGAAGCGCCGGTCACTGGCGAAGAAAGGGAAGATCGGCTAACCGGGCCCCAAGTCAATTCCCGCGGGCCCGCCCGGCCGCGTCGCTTACACAGCAAGGATCATTCTCGTGAAGGTCATCGCCTCCTCCCTCCGGAAAGGCAATGTCGTCGAGGTCGACGGCAAGCTCTACGTCATCGTGACGGCGGAGAACATCCACCCCGGCAAGGGCACGCCCGTCACCCAGCTCGACATGCGTCGCATTTCGGACGGCGTGAAGGTGTCGGAACGCTACCGTACGACGGAGCAGGTGGAGCGCGCCTTCGTGGAGGATCGCGAGCACACCTACCTCTACAACGACGCCGAAGGCTTCCACTTCATGAACCCGGAGACCTACGACCAGGTCGCGGTTCCGAAGGACATCATCGGCGACCAGGCGCCTTACCTCCAGGAGGGCATGGCCGTGATGCTCTCGACCCATAACGGCGTGCCGATCGCGATCGAGCTGCCGCAGCGCGTGACCCTCGAGATCGTCGAGACGGAGCCGACCGTGAAAGGGCAGACGGCCTCCTCGTCCTACAAGCCGGCCGTGCTGTCGAACGGCGTCCGCACGATGGTGCCGCCGCATGTCGCCACCGGCACCCGCGTCGTCATCATGACGTCGGACGGCTCCTACGTGGAACGCGCCAAGGACTGAGCGCAAAAGGGCGCGTCTGCGTGAGGCTCATCAACCCGCTCGTCGCGGCCGTCGCCCCGCCGCCGATCCCGGAGGCCCGGGCATGGGCCTCGCGGTATGACGGTCGGCACGGGCCGCTCATCGACCTGACGCAGGCCGTACCGGGCTACGCCCCGCATCCGGACCTGGTGCGGAAGCTGGCCGAGGCGGCCGCGCGCCCGGAGAGCTTCGGCTACGGCGACATCACGGGCGACCTCGCGCTGCGCGAGGCCTATGCGGCCGACATCAACGCTCTCTATGCGGGTGATGTCGGCACCGCCGAGGTCGCGATCACGACCGGCGCCAATATGGGCTCCTTCGCGGCGACCATGCTGCTGGCCAAGGCCGGCGAGGCCGTGATGCTGCCGGTGCCCTGGTACTTCAACCACCAGATGAACGCCGCGATGCTGGGCGTGGAGGTCGTGCCGCTCCCCTGCAGCGCGGAGAGCGGCTTCGTGCCCGATCCGGACCAGGCCGAGCGGCTTCTCACGGACAGGGTCAAGGCGATCCTGCTCGTCACGCCGAACAATCCGACGGGGGCCGTCTATCCGCCCGGCACGATCGCGCGCTTCGCGGATCTCTGCCGCCGGCGCGGCATCGCGCTCGTTCTCGACGAAACCTATCGCGACTTCCGGCCCGGGGATCTCGCCCGGCCGCACGAGCTCTTCCGCGATCCATTCTGGCGCGACTACCTGATCCAGCTCTATTCGTTTTCGAAGAGCTACTGCGTTCCCGGCTATCGGCTCGGCGCGATCGCGGCGTCCGGCCCGGTGCTGGCCGAGCTGACCAAGATCCTCGATTGCGTTCAGATCTGCGCGGCGCGGGCGGGCCAGGCCGGGCTCGCCTGGGCGATCCCGGCTCTGTCGAGCTGGCGGGAGGAGAACCGCGCCCTGATGAATCGCCGGGGCGACGCTGCGGCGGCAGTCTTCGCCCGGCTTCCGGGATGGGAGATGGCGAGCCGCGGCGCCTATTTCGCCTATATTCGCCACCCTTATCCCGGACACGCGGCGATGCAGGTGGCCGAGGCGCTCGCGGTCGAACGTGGGATCGTGACGCTGCCCGGCTCGGCCTTCGGCCCGGACCAGGAGGACTATCTGCGGGTGGCGTTCGCCAATGTCGAGGCGGAGCGGATCGCGGAGGTGGCGAGCCGCCTGCAGGAGCCGCTCGAGCTCTAGGCCGGCCACGCCGCCTGCAAACCGGGATAACTTGGCCTGACGCCGAACTACACCCGTACCGCCCAGTTGAATTCTGCCGAAATCAGAGAACGTCCGATCGTAAACGGACGAAATAAGCCGCATCGGCCGCGCTGCCGCGCCGATTTCAACATTGTAATCCTTAGGACCGGAACCGCTCCTCCCGGGGTTTGTTTCGCCTTCGACTTGAACGTCCTGCGCGCACCCGAGCCGCAGGCCAGCAATCAGTCGGGAGAGGACGGGAAATGCGTATTGGTTTCACCGCCGCCTGTATCGCCGGGACTTTGATCTCCTCCGCGTCGCTCGGTTCGGCTACCGCCTCAGCCGCCAACGACACGGTCGGGGCGATCATGGATGGCGGCGCCATCGTCGATCATATGCAGGGACCCGGCGGAGGCCCACCGGGCGGCGGCTTCAGGGGAGGGCCTCCCGGCGGAGGCGGATTCCGCGGCGGGCCGCCTGGTGGCGGGCCGCGGTTCGGCGGGCCTGGGCCTCGCGGTCCTGGATTCGGACCCGACCCTCGCGGTCCGGGCTTCGGTCCGGGACCACGCGGGCCCCGGTTCGGCCGCCCAGGCAGGCCACCACCTCCCGTCTACGGCCGGCCCTATTACGGATATGGCTGGGGGGGCTGGGGAGGCTGGGGAGGCTACCCGTATTATTACGGCGACGGCGCCCTCCTCGGCGCCGGTATTGCCGGGTTGGCGGCCGGCGCGCTGGTCGGCAGCGCAGCGGCGGCGCATCCGCCAGGGACCCGCGTTGTCGTCAACCCGGAATGGGTCGCCTACTGCTCACGCAGGTACAAGACGTTCGATCCGGCCACCGGAACCTATGTGGGCCGCGATGGCCGCCGGCACACCTGCCGGTAGAGGCCGGATCCCGGCCGGCGCGTCACCCGGCGTGGGCGGCGCGGGAATCCTCGGGCGCCTCGTCCCGCTCGGCGAGGCCGTAATCCCGTATGACGGCGGCGACGCGGAGCCGGTAATCGGCGAAGACGCCGCCCCGTCCGGCCGCCTGCGCGGCGCGGTGCTCCGCCGTCATGCGCCAGGCGGCAACGGCCGCTTCGTCCCGGAAGAAGGAGAGGGACAGGATCTTGTCCGGGTTCGTGAGGCTCTGGAAGCGCTCGACCGAGACGAACCCGTCGATCCGTTCGAGCTCCGGCCGCAGCCGGGCGGCGATGTCGAGATAGGTCTCGCGCCGTCCCGGGGCGGGTCGAACCTCGAAGATCACCGCGATCATGCTGCCGGCTCCACCGGGCGCAGGAAGCTGCGCTCCTCCGACAGGATAAACCGCCCGGCCTGCGCCATGCGGAAATTCTCGGCCCCGGCGGGATCGGATTTCAGCCGGGCGCGATACGCCTCGTACGCCGCGAGGCTCGGAAAGGAGATCAGGGCCAGCGCGATATTGTCCGTCCCTTCGTGCGGCATGAAATAGCCCAGGAGGTCCCCGCCGCAGGCCGGGGTGATGGCGAGCCAGTTGCGGGCATATTCCTCGAAAGCGTCGCGCTTGTAGGGATCGAGCACGTAGCGGATGCAGCAGGTGACGGTCATGGGGGGCTCCTCGGGGCTTGTCTCGGCCGCACTCTGCCCCTTTGCGCTGCGGGGATGGTTCGATTATCGTCGAACCATGAAGGCAGGTCCCGACATCGCGCTCGTCGCCTCCCTCCTCGGCGATCCCGCCCGCGCCAACATGCTGACGGCCCTCATGGGCGGCGGCGCGCTGACGGCGGGCGAGCTCGCCCGGCAGGCCGGCGTCACGGCTCCGACGGCGAGCTCGCACCTCGCGAAGCTGCTCGCCGGCAACCTCGTCGTCCTGCGGAAACAGGGCCGGCACAGCTACTACGCCCTCTCGGGCGAGGATGTCGGCGACGTGCTCGAGGCGCTGATGGGGCTCGCGGCACGCGCCGGCCATGCCCGCACCCGTCCGGGACCGCGCGAGCCGGCCCTGCGGGAGGCCCGCATCTGCTACGACCACCTCGCGGGCGATCTCGGGGTCGCGATGCTCGACGGCATGGTCGAGCGGGACCTGATCCGCGGGGAGGGGGAGGCGGAGGCGCTCCACCTCACGCCGGCCGGGGAGAGCTTCGTCCGCGAATTCGGGATCGACCTGAACGAGATCGCGGGCACGCGCCGGCCCCTCTGCAAGGCCTGCCTCGACTGGTCGGTCCGCCGCTCCCACCTCGCCGGCGCGCTCGGCGCCGCCCTGCTTCGCCGCTTCGCCGAACTCGGCTGGGCGAAGCGCGTCGAGGGCTCGCGCGTGATCGCCTTCTCGCCGCGCGGCCGAAAGGCCTTCGCCGAGACCTTCGGCGTCTAGGCAAAGGGGCGGCACGGCATCGGGCCGCTCCGGCCGATCGTTTTGCGGCCCGCAACTGCTTGCCTGCGCCAGCCGGAGGCGTAGCCTAACCTCGCGCCTGTGACGGGGACGTCGCGGCGCCACCCGGCAACCACTCGGCGAAAGGAGCCCCATCGAGCGCCCACGCACAGTCCACATCGAGAGCATGAGGAGTTCAACGATGGCTACCTTGTCACGAACTCGGCTCCTGTCGATCGCCGCGGCCGCCCTTGTCAGCGCAGCGGCGACAACGTCGGCCTCCGCCGACATTGTGATGGACTGGAACTCGGCTGCCGAGGTGATCGGCACCGAAAAGCAGCTGGGGCCGGCGCCGCACGGCCGAAACCTCGCCATCCTCCATACGGCCATGTTCGAGGCCGTGAATGCCGTGCAGGGACGATACGCTCCCTACAGGCTATCCCTCGGGACGCACCCCGACGCCTCCAAGGAGGCGGCCGCCGCCAAGGCGGGCCATGACGTTCTCGTCGCGCTTTTCCCCGACAAGCGGGCGAGCCTCGACGAAGCGCTGGCTCAGATGCTTGCCGGCGTGGACGAAGGGGCGATGAAGGAGAAGGGCCTCGAGCTCGGCATGCGCGCGGCCGAGGGCATGCTCGCGAATCGCGCCGATGACGGAGCAGACGCTCGGGAGAGCTATCGCCCGCACACGGCGCCCGGAGCCTACGTGCCGACCGCGATCCCGCTCTACTCGACCGTCGGGGCGATCAGGCCGTGGGTGATGGCGTCCGGATCGCAGTTTCGACCGGCACCGCCCCCGGCGCTGACCTCCGAGACCTGGACGCGCGACTACAACGAAATCCGCGAAGTCGGATCCCGCAACAGCACGGTCCGGACCCCGGAGCAGACGAGTATCGGCCGGTTCTGGCTGCTGACCGGTGCTCGCACCTACAACCCCATCCTCCGGCAGGTCGCGATGAAGCAGGATATGGACCTCCTGGATTGCGCGCGCCTCTACGCGCTCGCGGCGATGGCCGCCAACGATGGCCACATTGCCGTTTTCGATGCCAAGTACGCATACGGCTTCTGGCGGCCGATCACGGCCATTCGCACTGGGGAGCTCGCAGGAAACCCTGCGACGCCGAGAGACCCCGAATGGCTGCCGCTGGCCGATACGCCGATGCACCCGGAATATCCGTGCGCCCATTGCATCACGTCCTCCGCGGTCGCGACGGTGCTGAAGGAGCTGGTCGGAGACGAGGTGGGAGAGATCGTGCTGACCAGCGCGACGGCGCCCGGCGTGACCCGGAAATGGTCCCGCATCAGCGACTACGCGGATGAGGTCAGGCACGCCCGGATCTATGCCGGCTTCCACTATCGCTTCTCGGGCGAGGTAGGGGCGGAGATGGGCCGGAAGATCGGCGAGCTGACCGTGCGGACACAGCTCCCGCGGCGTACCCCAGCCGTCGAGGCATCGCGCTGAGCGCGCGCAGGGCCGAAAGCGTGAAGGGCGCGAGCTGGGACGGAGGGATTTTCCCGTCTCCGTCCCGGTGCGCCGCTGCCCGGCCCTGCGAAGCCGTGTCCCTGTCCGTCCGAAAGCTGCCTGGAGGATCTGGCAGGCAGCTAGCGGGCGCTGCGGACGGGGGTGTGCTTCGCCGCCTCCGGGGAGCTAGGCGCCGAAAGCGCCGTCGATCGTGTGCATAGCGCCCGTCACGAAGCCGGCTTCCGGCCCCGACAGCCAGGCCACCATCCCGGCGACCTCCTCGGGCCGGCCGTGGCGCTTGATGGCCATGAAGCTGTGCATCAGGTCCTTCATCGGCCCGTTCTCCGGGTTCGCGTCCGTGTCGATCGGGCCGGGCTGCACGATGTTGACCGTGATGCCGCGCGGCCCGAAATCCCGCGCCAGCCCCCGCGCCATGCCCTGCAGGGCGGACTTGCTCAGGGCGTAGGACGCCATTCCGGCGACGGGCATCCGGTCGCCGTTGACCGAGCCGATCACGACGATCCGCCCCCCGTCCGGCATCCGCCGCGCCGCTTCGACGGAGGCGTGGTAGGGCGTGTGGACGTTGATCCGGAACAGCCGGTCGATCGCGTCCGGATCCTGGTCCAGCGGATCCCCGAACACGCCGATCCCGGAATTCACCACCAGCACGTCCAGCGGCCCGCTCTCGCGCACTCGCGCAATCACCGCATCGCGGTCGGCGCTGTCGGTCAGGACCGCCTTGGTGCCGGTCTCGGCCGCCAGGCGCATCGCGGCGTCGCGCGACCCTGCATAGGTGAAGGTGACGGCAGCACCCTCTGCCGCGAAGCGCCGCACGATCGCGGCTCCGATTCCTCGGCTGCCGCCGAGCACCAACACCGACTTGTCCTGAAACGCAGCCACTCGGGCCTCCTTGAGATAAAACGTAATGGACGCTACATAAATCCTCGCGTTTCCGCCGGTCAAGGCATTTTGTAATGCAGACTACAAAAAAATCCCGCCCTCGCGGCCGCCCCCGGCGCTTCGATCCCGCCGAGGCGGTCGCCACTGCCCAGCACCTCTTCCACGCTCGCGGCTATGACGCCGTGAGCGTCGCGGACCTGACGGAGGCGCTCGGCATCAACCCGCCGAGCTTCTATGCCGCCTTCGGCAACAAGGCCGGCCTCTACGCCCGCATTCTCGATCGCTATTCAGGCGACGATGCCATTCCGTTTGCGGAGCTGTTGCGGCTCGACCGTCCCGTGGCGGCGTGTCTTACAGCCGTGCTGGAGGAGGCCGCCCGCCGCTACGCCGCCGATCCGATGGCCCGCGGCTGTCTGGTGCTGGAAGGGACGCGCTGCAACGACCAGGAGGCCCGCGAGATGGCGCGCGCCTTCAACATCGCCGCGGAGGACATGATCCGCCGCTACATCGCGGAGCGCCATCCGGAGGAGGCCGAGCGGATCACGGATTTCGTCAGCACGACCATGTCGGGGCTCTCTGCTAAGGCCCGCCACGGGCACGGCCTGGACCAGCTCCTCGCCACCGCCCGGCTCGCCGGCGCGGCCATCGCGCAGGCCCTTCCGGGCTGACGATCGCCGAGGCGTTTCGGGGGGGCGGGGGGAGGCGGTAGCCCGAACTCGGAAGCCGGAAGCGACGCTCCACGGTCGATTTAAGCCGCGTCCTGCCTGATGGCGCCGGCGATCCCTGAATCGAACCGCTCTTGCGCGTCCCGCAGGTCGCCCTGATGCGCGAGAGCCCAATCGTAGAGGGACAGCAATGGGGCTTGTAACGTCCGGCCCAGGGGCGTGATCGAATATACGACCGCGATCGGCGAGGCGGTCGTGACGCAGCGATCGATCAGCCCGTTCCTCTCCAGCCGCCTCAATGTCTCGGTGAGCGCCTTCTGCGTGATCCCGTCCAGGCGCCGCTTCAGAGCGTTGAAGCGCTTCGGCTCCTCGCACAGGAACGTCAACACCAGGATCGACCACTTGTGGGCGACCTGCTCGAGCACCGGACGGACCACCGGGATGGTCTCGATCACCTGGTCTTCCGTGTAGGGCATGCGGTCTCGTCCGATAAACCTGGTCTACTTGTAGTGCGTAATTGACACCTAGTATAGGCCGTATACCTCGCCGCGATGAACATCTCGCGGAGCTTGTCTTGACCACCCTTCCTTCATCTGGCGCCGGAACGGCGATCGTGACCGGCGCGTCCTCGGGCATCGGCAAGGTCTATGCAGAACGGCTCGCCGCTCGTGGCTACGATCTGGTGCTTGTCGCACGCCGTGAGGATCGCCTGCGGCGGATCGCTGCCGATCTCGGATCCCGTTTCCGGATCCGCGCCGAGGCGCTCGTCGCCGACCTGTCCGAGCCGGCCGGCGTCGCGGCGCTGGCCGATCGTATCGCCCGCGATGCTGCGGTGTCGCTTCTCGTGAACAACGCCGGGTTCTCGGCCTTGAAGCCGCTCACCCGGACGCCGGACGATGTGATCGCGCGGATGATCGCCCTGAACATCACGGCACTCACGCTTCTGTCCCGGGCGGCGCTGCAAGCCTTCAAGGCGAGAGGGAAAGGCACGCTCGTGAACCTGGGCTCGGGCGCCGGCTTCGCGCCCTATCCCGGAATACCGGTCTACGGCTCCACGAAGGCGTATGTGTACCTGTTCACCCAGAGCCTCCAGAGCGAGGTCCGCGAAACCGCCGTGCGCGTGCAACTCGTCCTTCCGGGCGCGGTGGTCTCCGAGGGCTGGGATGTCGCGGGCGGGGCGGAGTTGGAGCCTCTGCCGGACAGCATCGTCATGACGACGGAGGATTGTGTCGACGCCGCCCTGTCGGGTCTGGACCAGGGCGAGCGCGTCACCGCGCCATCGCTGCACGATGCATCGCTTCTCGGCGCGTATGAGATGGCTGGCAGCGGCCTGCTTCAGGCCGTATTCGATGCGCGGCCTGCCGCCCGGTACGTCTAGGCCGACCCGCTCCTCCGGTCGCATGCGAGCCCGGAGGAGGCCCTACGGCGAAAGCAGCGCCGATCAGGCTTGGCAGCCGAGATCGATGTTCCAACTCCCTGCGCCCGAGCCTAAGGAGTAGCCGAGCCGAGCGCCCGAAGGAGAAGCGATGTTCCGCGGCCTGTCAGCCTTTCCGATCACGCCGATGGACGCGAGTGGGCGCGTGCTGGCGGAGGATCTCGCCGCACTGCTGGAGCGCCTCGCCACCGAAAAGGTCGACTCGGTCGGGCTGCTCGGCAGCACCGGCTCCTACATGCACCTGTCGCGCGAGGAGCGCCGGCGGGCGGTGCAGGTGGCCGCCGAGGTTCTGAAGCGCCGCGTCCCGCTCGTCGTCAGCGTCGGCGCGATGCGGACCGACGAGGCGCAGGCGCTCGCCCGCGACGCGGAGGCGGCCGGAGCCGACGGGCTCCTCCTCGCGCCCGTCTCCTACACGCCGCTCAAGGACGAGGAGGTGTTCCGCCACTACGAGGCCGTGGCGGGCGCGACCGGGCTGCCGCTCTGCATCTACAACAACCCCTCCACGACACACTTCACTTTCTCGAACGAGCTGATCGCCCGCCTGGCGCGGGTGCCGAACATCGCGGCGGTGAAGAACACCGGCCTGCCCGCAGCCGAGATGCCCGCCGCGCACGAGGCGCTGCGCATGCTCCTCCCGCCCGATTTCGCGATCGGCTATAGCGGCGACTGGAACGCGGGCGGCGCGATCCTGGCGGGCGGGGTCGCCTGGTACAGCGTCGTCGGCGGCCTCCTGCCCGGGCCGGCCTTGAAGCTGACCCGCGCCGCGCAGGCGGGCGACGCCGCCGAGGTCGCGCGGATCAACGGCCTGTTCGAGCCGCTCTGGGCGCTGTTCCGGGAGCTGTCGAGCTATCGCGTGGTCCATGCCGGCGCCAAGGCGCTCGGGCTGACGAAGGCCGACCCGCCGCTGCCGATCCTGCCGCTCGCGGAGGCGGATACCCGGCGCGCCATGGAGGCGATCGAGGCCGTGCAGGCGATCTGACAGGCATCCTTGCGCCCCGTCCGGGGAGAGGGCATCTGGCTCCGGTAGGATACGGAGCCCGCCATGCGTGCCGTCGGTTACCAGAAGTCTCTGCCCATCACGGACGAGAACGCGCTCGTCGATATCGAACTGCCCGATCCCACCCCGACGGGCCGCGACCTTCTCGTCGAGGTGCGGGCCGTGTCCGTGAACCCGGTCGACACCAAGGTGCGCAAGCGCGCCGCCGCCGAGCCGGGCGAGTGGAAGGTGCTGGGCTTCGATGCCGTCGGCACCGTCCGGGCGGTCGGGCCGGAGGCCAGCCTGTTCAAGCCGGGCGACGAGGTCTTCTACGCCGGCGCGATCAACCGGCCGGGCAGCAATTCCGAGCTCCATCTCGTGGACGAGCGCATCGTCGGCCGGAAGCCCGCCTCGCTCAGCTGGGCCGAGGCCGCCGCCCTGCCGCTGACCTCCATCACGGCCTGGGAGATGCTGTTCGACCAGCTCGACATCCGGCGTCCCGTCGCGGGCGCGGCCTCGCCGCTCCTCGTCATCGGCGGGGCAGGGGGCGTGAGCTCGATCGCCGTCCAGCTCGCCCGGCAGCTGACCGACCTCACCGTCATCGGGACGGCCTCCCGGCCGGAATCGCGCGAATGGGTGAAGAACCTCGGCGCGCACCACGTGGTCGACCATTCGAAGCCGCTCGCGGCCGAGGTGGAGGCGCTCGGGATCGGCGCGCCGGGCTTTGTCTTCTCCACCACCCAGACCGACAAGCACCTCCCGGATATCCCGAAGCTGATCGCCCCGTTCGGCCGCTTCGGGCTGATCGACGATCCCGGCCCGCTCGACGTCAGCATCTTCAAGCAGAAATGCGTCTCGACGCATTGGGAATTCATGTTCACGCGCCCGGTGTTCCAGACCCCGGACATGGCCGAGCAGGGCAAGCTCCTGAACGAGGTCTCCCGCCTCGTCGATGCCGGCACGCTGAAGACGACGCTCGGCGAGACCTACGGCACCATCAACGCCGCCAACCTCCGCCGCGCCCACGCCCTGATCGAAAGCGGCAAGGCGAAGGGCAAGGTGGTGCTGGAAGGTTTCGGGGCCTGAGGGGGACGGCAACCTCTGCCTGGCCGGCGCATGACGCTCGCCAGGTGTCCTCGACGTGTTCCGGTGCATGCGGATGCACTAGGAAGCATCCCGCATGACCGACCCCATCCCGATCTTCGACGGCCATAACGACGCCCTGCTTCGCCTCCACCGCGACGGATTGGAGGGGGCCGAGCAGCGCTTTCTGAAGGGGGAGCCGCGCGGCCACCTCGACCTTCCGCGTGCCAGCGCGGGTGGCTTCGCCGGCGGGCTGTTCGCCTTCTATGTACCGTCCCGGTCGGGTCTCGACTTCAAGGCGCTGAGCGGGGAGGGCTATGCGATCCCGCTCCCCCCGGGCGTCAGCGAGACCGACGCCCGGACCACCGTCGTCGAGAAGGCCTCGATCGTCCTGCGGATGGAGCGGCTGTCCGGCGGCGCCGTGTCGATCTGCCGGACGACGGAGGAGGTGCGCGCGGCGATGGCGCGGGGCTCGCTCGCGGTCGTCATGCACCTCGAAGGCGCAGAGGCGATCGATCCGGGGCTGCGCACGCTCGACGTGCTGCATGCCGTCGGCCTGCGCTCGCTCGGGCCGGTCTGGAGCCGCGACAACATCTTCGGCGGCGGCGTGCCGATGCGCTTCCCGTCGTCGCCCGATATCGGGCCGGGGCTGACCGAGCTCGGCTTCGAGCTCGTCCGCGCCTGCAACCGGCTGCGGATCCTGGTCGACCTGTCGCACCTCACCGACAAGGGATTCTGGGACGTGGCGAGGACCACCGATGCGCCGCTCGTGGCCACCCACTCGAACGTGCACGCGATCTCGCCCAGCTCCCGGAACCTGACCGACCGCCAGCTCGACGCCATTCGCGAGAGCGACGGCATGGTCGGCGTGAACTTCGCCACGAGCTTCCTGCGCCCCGACGGGCAGATGCGGGCCGACACCGATCTCGACATAGTGATCCGCCACTTCGACGTCCTGATTGAGCGGATCGGCGAGACCCGCGTCGGCTTCGGGTCCGACTACGATGGCGCCGTGGTGCCGAGCGCGATCAGGTCTTCGGCCGACCTGCAGCGACTGGTCACCGCGATGCGAGCCCGTGGCTACGACGAGCCGCTGCTCCGAAAGCTCGGCCACGAGAACTGGCTCCGCGTCCTGGAGCGCACGATCGGGTAGAGCCGGCCTCGGTAAACTCCCGGCGGGGAAGTGCGGCGAGGGCTCGGTCCGATCGTCCGAGTTGGGTGGTAAGCGGAAGCCTTCTCGCTCGTTCACTCAGGTCCGGATCACGCCTTAAGCGGAAAGCCTCACCGGTCCTCTTTCCGGACAAGGGAGCCGGCGCCAAGAAGTCGGGGGGAAGCCCGTCTTCAGGTCGGGATTTCGCGCCAAGGCACCGTTGGGGAGTTCCACTCGCACTCACCCACGCGACACGGCTAGGCTTAGGCGGTGCCATGCCTACGTCGATGAACTGTGGTCGATCAACGCAGTCAATTGTGTGCTGCGTTGGCGCGCGCGTGCTGGATCGTCTGCTGATCGCTGCTCGTAAGCTGCGCTGGTCCAAGCTTGAAGGTGAGCTTGTTGAGCGTGCCGGTCAGGCGGAACGGCAACTGGTAGTCCCTGTCGTCGACGGGCGTGCGGCTGTCGACGCCCACGTCGAACGTTTCATCGATGGTCAGGAGGAACGGGGCTGTGTGCGGCAGCTTGTTCGTGGCGACTTCCTTGTCATCCACTTTGAGAACGCCGGTGCCGCCTTTGCCGAAGCCGGGACCGTCGTATGTGAAATCTAACACGATGGTGTGCTTGCCCGGTGTCAGCGCCTGCTGGCCTTCCCAGCGGAAGCGTCCAAGATCAAGGAAGTTGTAGGTGAAGACCGGCTTGCTCTTGAGCAGGTACAGGCCGTAGCCGCCGAAACGGCCTCCCATCGTGACGATCATCCCGTCGCCGCCGCTCTGGGGAACGTCCACTTCGGCCGTGATGGTGTAGGACTTGTTCAAGATGTCGGGCGCGTCGCTGTAGGGCACGCCGGAGAGTTCACCCGAGTAGGTGAAAGTGCTCCTCCCCGCCGTCGCGCTCGGCCTCGGCGTGACGATACGCTGCAGAACCGAGTTGTCCAGCGGGAGCACATTGTATTTTGTCGCTTCCACCAGGAAAAGATCCTGCAACTCGCGCAGCTTTTCGGGCCGCTTGGCAGCAAGATCGTTATACTCGGAGTAGTCCTCGGCGAGATTATAGAGTTCCCACTTGTACCCATTGACGATGTCCGTGGGTAGCTTGACCGTACCGAGGAGCCAAGGTGGCGCAGGCGGTGTCGTCGCAGCGATCCAGCCGTCGTGGTAGAGCGCCCGGTTCGCAAACATCTCGAAATACTGTGTTTTGCGAGTCGACTGCGCGTCGCCGTTCGCCTTGTCGAAGGTGTAGCCCATGCTCACACCTTCGATCGGCTTTTGCGCGATGCCGTTGACCATCAACGGCGCCGGGATCCCGGCCGCTTCCAGAATGGTCGGCACGATGTCGATAAGATGATGGAATTGGGTGCGGATGGCCCCGGTATCTTTGATGCGGGCCGGCCAGGATATCGCCATGCCCTGCCGGGTGCCGCCGAAATGGGACGCCACCTGCTTGGTCCACTTGAAGGGCGTATCGAATGCCCACGACCATGCCACCGACATGTGCGGATAGGTCGTGGCCGAGCCCCACGCATCGTAGTGTTTCATCTGCTCGGCGATCGGCAGATCGAGGATGCCGTTGTAGGCGGTATACTGGTTGAATGTCCCGCGCGTCGTGCCTTCCGCGCTCGTGCCGTTATCGCCGCTGATGTAGATGATCAGGGTGTTGTCGAGCTTACCCATGTCCTCGACCGCCTGGATGACGCGGCCGATTTCATAGTCGGTGTAGGCTGTGTAGCCGGCAAATACCTCCGCCTGGCGCGCGAACAGCTTCTTCTCGTCGGGCGAGAGCGTGTCCCACTTTGGCAGTTCGTCCGGCCACGGCGTGAGCTGTGTATTCGCCGGAATGACCCCGAGCTGCTTCTGGTTGGCAAAAATCTGCTCGCGCATGGCATTCCAGCCCATGTCGAACTTGCCCCTAAACTTGTCGCTCCACTCCTTCTTCGGCTGGTGGGGTGAGTGGCTGCCGCCGGGGACGTAGTAGACAAGGAACGGCTTGTCGGGCGCGCTCGCGTTGAGCTGCCGCATATGGCTGATAGCCTCATCCGCCATATCGGTGATGAGGTTGTAGTCGGGCTTACCGACAAAGGGGAAAATCTGCGTCGTGTTCTGGTACAGCCACGGATTCCACTGGTCCGTCTCGCCGCCCATAAAGCCGTAGAAATAGTCGAAGCCCATCCCGCTCGGCCACTGTTCAAACGGACCGGCGGCGCTGATCTGATAGCTCGGCGTGTTGTGGTTCTTGCCGAACCAGGAGGTTGCGTAACCGTTCTGCTTGAGAATGTTGCCGATGGTGGCGTTGTCCGGCCCGATGACGGAATCGTAGCCGGGATAACCAGTGGACTGCTCGGAAATGATACCGAATCCGACCGAGTGGTGATTGCGCCCGGTGATAAGCGCGGCCCGCGAGGGGGAGCACAGCGAGGTCGAATGCATCTGCGTATATCGCAGCCCCGCGTTGGCAATGCGATCCATGGCTGGTGTCGGGATCACGCCGCCGAACGTACCCGAAACGCCGTAGCCCTGATCGTCGGTCATGATCAAAAGCACATTTGGCGCGCCCTTCGGCGGGACTACCTGCGGCTGCCAATATGGCTTCGACTGGTCGGCCTGCAAGTTGATCTCGCCGCCGAACTTCGGCGGTGGCGGCGGCAGATACTTTCCATCGATGGTAGTGGTCGCGCTGGGCGATCCCGGCGTTCCGCCGATTGTCTGGGCGTGGGCAGCTGTGACCATCAAAGCAAATGAAGCACAGCCGACGAATACATTTGAGGTGAACTGACGGAGCTGACACTGGATAAGCATCTGACCGTCTCCTGCATCATGTAGCCGGCGCGCTGTGCTGCCCAAGATCAGCGTCGCAATTGCGCGCCGCCTTGGTCACTGCCGAACACTCCAGGATCCTCGGTGAGGAGAGCAACTCTCGTCGAGCTGACTTGCGTACGGCATAAGATGGTGATGCGTCCTTGCTTGATCCGGTGGGACGCTCAGCTATGCCTCGGCTCGCAATGATCAGCCGCTCCGCCGTTTTGCTCTGGGCATGCCCCACTTGGGTGGGAGCAGCCAAATGGGCGAAGTCCGCTTCCGCACGTCACTGCGAAGCGGTCCTTCCGCCTCGGGCCAAATTCGGACTTAGTGGCAGGCCCGGCTCAATGTCCGACAAGGGGTCGGGCGCGGAAGCTCCCCACTTCCGAGAAGGGGCGCGAAGCAGTCGCGACCGGCCTGATCTTAAGCCGCCCGACAGACTGAAGTGAGGACGGTGATTGCGGCGGCCGGAGCCACCTCGCCGAGCCCAGGCGTGACGGGTGAGCTTCCTTCGCCGGTCCGTATAGCGCAACCTCCGGCCGGGTAGGGCGGCCATCGGCCGGGCGGGTATTCGCCGAGCGCTCCGGCTGGAGGCTTGCGCCAACCCGTCGTCGATCGGGTCGGCCCTGGAGGGCATCGCATGACGACCCCACTCTGCCCCGTCACGGGCGAACCAGCGATCCGCCGCGTGCAATGGGTGAGCGCGCGCCTGCTCGCCGATCTCTGGCGCTACACGCTGCGGGTCGATGCACGCCCGAGCTTCCGGGGAACGAAGCGTTTCGGTCTCTGGGAGTCACCGACGGGTCTCTACTTCTTCGATCCCATGCGGCAGGGGGATGCTGGCTTCTACACGACCCTGTACAGCCGTCTGAGCGACCGCTACTACCCGCGCGAAGGACACCCCCGCGCCGAGTTCCGGCTGGCCGCCCGCCACGTCGCGCCGGGCGACCGCGTGCTTGACGTTGGCTGCGGCTTCGGCGCCTTCCGCTACGAGGTGCGCCACGCCGAATACACGGGGCTGGACCCACACTTCTCCGGCGAGCCCGGCGCATCCTGGGCCAGGGTCGAGAGCTTGGACGACCACCTGCGAACGCATGCCGGCGAGTACGACCTCGTCACCGCCTTCCAGGTGCTGGAGCACGTCGACCAGCCGGTCGCGATGGCACGCGCGATGATGCGCGCGGTGCGGCCAGGGGGCACCGTGATCATCGGCGTGCCGCACGTGCCGGCGGCGCACACCCGAATTCCGAACTATCTGATCAACGCTGTGCCGCATCACCTCACGTGGTGGACGAAGGCGGCGCTGGAGGCGCTCGCGTCGCGCGTCGGTCTGGTTTCTCCCGAGGTCGAGATCACGCCCTGGACCGACGTCGACGCCATTGTCTACTGGATGGAGCGCTGCTCACCGGTGAAATGCCGCGATGTGCACTATCGCCATTCCTGGGCATGGCACGCCTCGGCACTGGTTGGCTTCGTGGGTGGGCTCGCCATGGGGAAGCTCAAGCCGCAGCCGTTCCGCCCCGATGACGAAGGCGCGTCACTGCTGCTGCTGGCTCGCAAACCTGTGCAGCCAGCACCTGGTACAAATATGCGCCGCAGAAAGTAGGCGACGAGGACCTGCTGGAGGTTACCGTTGAAGACAGCGGTTCCGAGCCGCTGTCGATCTGCCGCCGTGCTCAGAGGTCGGCTACGTGTCCGGAAGCGGCTCTTCGCCCGCGAAGCGCCGCATTCCCGAGGCGGGCCGGGAGCGGCCCCGACGACCAGTCGACTGCCGAGCGATGCGTCCTGCGCCGCTCCGATTGCTCGTGTACCCGATTTGTTCTAGCCTGATTCCGCCTCAGCCTTTGCCGATCGGCGGGGCAGTGACTACATCCCGGGTCTCACACGACATCGCGGGCTCCAAGCCCGCCGGATAAAGATGGCACGCCTCGACGATCTCTTCGACCGTGTCGCCGCCGAACGCGTGATCGCGGTCCGGGGCGCGCGGGAGCACAATCTCAAGAATGTCGACCTGACCATCCCGAAGGACAGGCTGGTCGTCTTCACGGGCCTGTCCGGTAGCGGCAAGAGCTCGCTCGCCTTCGACACGATCTATGCCGAGGGCCAGCGCCGCTATGTCGAGTCGCTCTCGGCCTATGCGCGCCAGTTCCTGGAGATGATGCAGAAGCCGGATGTCGACCAGATCGACGGGCTCTCGCCGGCGATCTCCATCGAGCAGAAGACGACCTCGAAGAACCCACGCTCGACCGTCGGCACCGTCACGGAGATCTACGACTACATGCGCCTCCTCTGGGCGCGGGTAGGGGTGCCGTATTCCCCCGCCACGGGGCTGCCGATCGAGAGCCAGACGGTCAGCCAGATGGTGGACCGCATCCTCGCCCTGCCGGAGAAGACGCGGCTCTACCTGCTCGCGCCGGTCGTGCGCGACCGCAAGGGCGAGTACCGCAAGGAGATCGCCGAGTTCCAGAAGAAGGGGTTCCAGCGCCTCAAGATCGACGGCGAGTACTACCCGATCGACGAGGCGCCGGCCCTCGACAAGAAGTTCAAGCACGACATCGACGTGGTGATCGACCGGCTGGTGGTGCGGCCCGACATGGCGGCGCGCCTGGCGGATTCGCTGGAGACGGCGCTCGAGATGGCGGACGGGATCGCCATCGTCGAGTACGCCGACCTCGCCGAGGGCGAGACCGAGCCGCGCCGCATCACCTTCTCGTCCAAGTTCGCCTGCCCGGTCTCGGGCTTCACCATCCCGGAGATCGAGCCGCGGCTCTTCTCCTTCAACTCGCCGACGGGCGCCTGCCCCGCTTGCGCGGGCATCGGCTCGGAGATGCGGATCGATCCGAGCCTCGTCGTGCCGAACGGCGAGCTCACCCTGAAGCGCGGCGCCATAGCGCCCTGGGCCAAGTCGACCTCGCCCTATTACGGCCAGACGCTCGACGCGCTGGCGAAGCATTACGGCTTCTCCGTCGCGTCCAAGTGGAACGCGCTGCCCGAGAAGGTCCGCGACGTGATCCTCTACGGCTCCAGGGGCGAGCCGGTGCGCATGGCCTATAATGACGGCCTGCGCTCCTACGAGGTTAACAAGCCCTTCGAGGGCGTGATCACCAACCTCGAGCGCCGCTACAAGGAGACGGAGAGCGACTGGGCGCGGGACGAGATCTCGCGCTTCATGTCGGAGACGCCGTGCCAGGTCTGCGGCGGCAAGCGGCTGAAGCCGGAGGCGCTGGCCGTGAAGGTCGACGGCCGCGACATCGCGGAATCGACCGCGCTCTCCATCAAGGAGGCCGTCGCCTGGGCCAACGGCCTGCCCGACCGGCTCACCCCGAAGCAGAACGAGATCGCCTATCGCATCCTGAAGGAGATCCGCGAGCGGCTGACCTTCCTGCAGGATGTCGGGCTCGAATACCTGACGCTCTCCCGCAACTCGGGCACCCTGTCCGGCGGCGAGAGCCAGCGCATCCGCCTCGCCTCGCAGATCGGCTCCGGCCTCTCGGGCGTGCTCTACGTGCTCGACGAGCCGTCGATCGGCCTGCACCAGCGCGACAACGAGCGCCTGCTCGGCACCCTGAAGCGGCTTCGCGACCTCGGCAACACCGTCATCGTCGTCGAGCACGACGAGGACGCGATCCGCGAGGCGGATTACGTCGTCGATGTGGGGCCTGGCGCCGGCATCCATGGCGGCGAGATCGTCAGCGAGGGCACACCCGCGCACATCATGGCGGACCCCGCCTCGCTCACCGGCAAGTACCTCACGGGCGAGCTGACGGTGCCGGTCCCGCCGAAGCGCCGGCGCTACGACAAGGCGCGCACGATCAAGGTCGTGGGCGCCCGCGGCAACAACCTGAAGGACGTGACGGCGGAGCTCCCGCTCGGCACCTTCACGGTGGTGGCGGGCGTGTCGGGCGGCGGCAAGTCCACCCTCGTCATCGACACGCTCTACCGGGCCGTCGCGCGGCGCCTCAACAACGCGGCCGAGCACCCGGCCCCGCATGACCGCATCGAGGGGCTGGAGCATATCGACAAGGTCATCGACATCGACCAGTCGCCGATCGGCCGCACGCCGCGCTCGAACCCGGCCACCTATATCGGCGCCTTCACGCCCATCCGCGACTGGTATGCCGGCCTGCCGGAGGCGAAGGCGCGCGGCTACGGTCCTGGTAGGTTCAGCTTCAACGTCAAAGGAGGCCGCTGCGAGGCCTGCGCGGGCGACGGCCTGATCAAGATCGAGATGCACTTCCTGCCGGACGTCTACGTCACCTGCGACGTCTGCAAGGGCAAGCGCTACGACCGCGAGACCCTGGAGGTGAAGTTCCGCGACAAGTCGATCGCGGACGTGCTCGACATGACGGTCGAGGAGGCGACGGAGCTGTTCAAGGCCGTCCCGACCATCCGCGAGAAGCTGGCGACGCTCTGCCGGGTTGGCCTCGGCTATGTCCATGTCGGCCAGCAGGCCACGACGCTCTCGGGCGGCGAGGCGCAGCGGGTGAAGCTCGCCAAGGAGCTGTCCAAGCGCTCCACCGGCCGCACGCTCTACATCCTGGACGAGCCGACCACCGGCCTGCATTTCCACGACGTGGCGAAGCTCATGGAACTGCTGCACGAGCTCGCCGACCAGGGCAATTCCGTCGTCGTGATCGAGCACAACCTGGAGGTCATCAAGACGGCCGACTGGGTGATCGACATGGGCCCGGAGGGCGGCGACGGCGGCGGCACCATCGTGGCCCAGGGCACGCCCGAGGAGATCGCCAAGAACCCCGCGAGCCACACCGGCCGCTTCCTGGCCGAAGTTTTGGCGAGGCGCCCGGTGAAGCGCGCCGCCGAGGCCGCGCCCGAGCCGAAGCCGGCGAGGAAGGGCCGCAAGGCCGCTGCCTCCCCCCGCCGCGAAGCAGCCGAGTGATCCGCACCGGCGTCATGGCCGGGCTCGTCCCGGCCACCCCGGTTCGATGAGCGCGACGCTCGACCGGGTCCGGGCCCTTGCGGCTCGAGGAGCTGTGGTTCTCTCCCGGCACGGATCGGGCAAGCTGCTCGACCGAGGCTTGATGATCGCCGATCTGGTTGACGGGCTGGACGGGGCCGTGGTCGTCGAGGAATATCCCGACCACTTCAAAGGTCCATCTGTGCTCGTGCTGCAGCACGACAGCACGGGGCGGCCCGTCCACGTCCTGTGGGGTCTGGAGAAGGGCACCATCTCGCCCGCCGTTCTGGTGACGGCTTATCGGCCGGAGGTAACAAGATGGTCGACGGACTTCCTGGTGAGGCGGCGATGACGACCCGCCCCTTCACCGAGAACCTTCACGAGGGCCGCTATGCGGCCGAAGTGCAGGTCGAGCTTATCGAGAGCGAGGGGGGGTGGTCACCCTACTATTCGCTCGAAGACGCAAAGAAGATCGAGCGTGTGAGACTGGCCCTTCGTCGCGGCGACATCGCCGAAGCGGCGAAGGACGCCAAGGTCTTCGAGCTCCTGCCGCTGGCGGGCTGACGGCGCCCGACCGCCTCGTCCTTCCGTCATCCTCGGGCTTTGATCCGAGGATCTCGGGCCGACGTCCCGCCCGCTCCTCCGATCGGGATGGCCGGGACGAGCCCGGCCATGACATGCTGAGCCCACCCCACCCGCCGGAGGCCGCACCATGCCGCGCGTGTTGCTGATCGGGCTCGCGCCCGAAACCGTGGATTTCTCCGATCCCGACCTGCCGCCCGGCATGAACGCCGAAAAGATCGCGGCCGGCATCGAGGCGGCACTCGCCGACATGCGGGGGCGGGGCTGGGAGGCGGAGTTCTGCTCCCTCCGGCCCGACGACAGCGCCGAAGGAACGATCGCGGCCGCGCTCGCGCACAAGTGGGATTGCGTGGTGATCGGCGGCGGCCTCCGCCTGCCCGCCAAGGGGCTGCTGCTGTTCGAGCGCGTGATCAACGCCGTGACCCGCGCCGCCCCCGGCACCCCCATCGCCTTCAACACGAGCCCGGAAACGACGGCCGACGCCGCCGCGCGCTGGCTCGGCCCGGGGACGCACCAGCCCTCCGGCACCCCGCAATGGTCCTCCGGCCTGACCTGAGGATCCAGCGCTCTCCGCCCTTGCGAGCATAGCGAAGCAATCCACACCGCCCTGGATCGCTTCGCTGCGCTCGCAATGACGTGCCCCGGGCACCCGGCGCCGAACCGAAGGCCGCTCCGGCCATTTTCTCCCCGGTCCTGCCACGGAGATCGGACACGATGTCGATGCCGGTTCGCAAGTTCGCCCTCGCCGACGCCTCGCTCGAGCGCTCGCCCGGCCAGGATGCCGACATCTTCGCGGGCAACGTGATCGACCAGCGCCATGGCGGCCCCATCACGATCGGCTACGGCCGCTACGGCCCCGACCAGAGCCTCGACGAGACCATGACCGTGCACGACGTCATGGTCGTCCTGGAGGGCCGGCTGACGGTGACGGGGAGCGCCGGCCCGGTCACGGCCGGCCCTGGCGAGATCGTCTACATGCCGAAGGGCGAAAAGGTCACCATCCGCTCGCACGCGGAGGGGGCCGTCACCGCCTACGTGACCTACCCGCACTGGCAGGAGGCGGGGGGGTGACTTGGCGCGGCTCCGCCTTGTGAGGAGGCAGTGCCGGTCCTCGGGCTCGACCGGAGGAAACAATCGAGCCCCCTGGATTGCTTCGCTGCGCTCGCAATGACGTACCTCGGGCAAACAGCCGGTACCGCCACCCTCGACCTCGTCATCCCCCGCTTTCGCGGGGCAGGACTCCGAGGAGCGTCGCGCCAGCGATGCGTCTCGAAGAGCTTGCCCCGGACTTGCTCCGGGGACGCACAGCGTTCCTGCGTGCTTCAAGACGCGCCGCTGCGCAGCGCTCCTCAGCATGACGAGGGTGGAGAACGTCATCTCAGGCCTGACCCGGGCAGCCAGCGCGATCCCGTGATCGGCGGCGGCCTCCGCATCCCAGCCAAGGGGCTGGTCTTTGAGCGCGTGGCCAACCCGGGCGCGCGCGGCGCCCCCGGCACCCCAATCGCCACGAGTCCGGAGACGACGGGCGACGCCGCCGCGCGGTGGCTCGGCGGGCGACGGTGAGGCGAGCATCGCAGCGAAGGCGGCGGCAGCATCGTGTCCCCAGGGCACCCCCGAGGAGATCGCCCGCAGCCCGCGCGCTCTACCGGGCGGCTCCTGGCCGAAGTGCTGGCCCGTCGGCCGGTGAAGCGGGCGAAGGAGGCGGTCGCGGCGGAGCCAATGAGGAGCGGGCGGGCGAAGCCGGCGGTGCGTCAGGCAGTCGAGTAAGCCGTTGCTTCAGAACTAGTAACGTGCTGAAGGTGACCAACCCCTCACTGACTCATCGTATCTACGCCGAAAGGGTTCAGTCCATGCAGGAAAGTGATCTCGAGTACGGCAACCTCATGGAGGTGATAAAGCCGTTCGTCGACAAGGGGCGGCCAATCTCAATCGCATTCCTGAACTGGATTCTTGAGAACTTATATCGTCTAGATCAAGTTTCAGCGGAAGACGCGATCTGCGACAAGAGCAATGATCGTGGCATCGATGGTATTTACATTGACAATAACCAACTTGAGATCCACATTCTGCAATCTAAGACCAAGCAGTCTGGCACGATCGGCGACAAAGATCTTCGTGAATTTTCGGGGACCCTGAATCAGTTGCGGACACGAGAGGCTATCGATGCCTTTCTTGAGGGCAAGGTTGATGATGAGGTCAAATCGAAGATCTCAAGGCTTGGCATCCCGAGCCTGATCGACAAGGGGTTCGGGGTGAGGGGCGTTTTCGTAACCAATGTTCCTGTTGACGCAAACGGGCTGGATGTCACGAAGTCAGACCCCTCGATTATCATCTATGATCGACCTGCAATCACACGTAACTTCGTGGATCTTAATGTTGAAGGTGGAATAAAACAAAAATACACGTTTAGCGTCGACGGTGCACCGCTTCAGTTTCAAGCTGGCGCAGTTGCAAAAGTAGTTGTGCTTTTCGCGGAAGGTAAGGAGCTCGCGGCGTTGCCCGGAATCTCCGACGGCTCTCTGTTTGAGTTGAACGTTCGATTGCCACTTGGCAGTACCAAGGTGAACAAGGCCATCCGTGATTCCATCGAGAGCCTTACGCAGCATGTGAAGTTCCCACTCTTCCATAACGGGATTACCGCCCTTGCGGAACGGGTCACTGTTGCAGCGGGGGGGTCACCATCGAGAACTTCGTCGTCGTGAATGGAGCGCAGAGCCTCAAGCAATTTCACGGCGAGCAGGGAAGAATAAGCTCGGATCTGAAGGTGCTTACTCGTATCATCGAGATTGGTTCAGACAAGGATCTGGCGAGAGAGATATCGCTCAACAGCAATAATCAAAACGGCATCAAGCCACGGGATTTGCGATCCAATGACGCGGTTCAGGTTCGACTTCAGGCTGAGTTCGAGAAGTTGAATTTCGAAGGATACTCCTTCGATGTGAAACGAGGCGAGATCGCCGCGGGCAACTCAATCTCCAACGAGTATGTCGGCAAGCTTTTGCTTGCATTCGACCTTGAGGAGCCCTGGTCCTGTCATCAAACATACAAAGTTTTTGATGAAAAATATGCGGAGATATTTGCCAGGCCGGAGGTAAATGCGGAGCGAATCATATTTCTGGCGAAAATAATGTCTCTCATTTCAGCTAGATCGAATGAAATCAAAAATAGTCCTTTTGCTCACTACGGATTGTCGCAGTACTTTCTCATTGCAGCACTTAAAAAGCTGCTCGCATCTGAGCCGGCCGGTCGAAAACTCTGTCAGTCTCCGCGGCTGGCATTCGAGGAAAGTAGGCTCGCATGCGTCATAAATGTAATAAATGATCTTCTAGGGTCTATCATCATTGATCTAAATCACGAGGTCGATCAGGGCAATTTCTCCGACTATAAGTCAGATCTGAAGAGTAGATCGAGCGTCGAGAAAATGCTCGGAGAGTTGCTTAGGAGCTACGAAAAGGACAAGGCAAGAGGGAAGGTGGACTCGATTGAGGAACGGCTTGCGGCCTGCGGTTTGCACTAGGCGGCCTCTCGGTTTTCGGGCCGGGCTCCCTCTGGTGATGAAGCGGGATGCGAGGGACTAACACTCGGACCTAAGTCAACGGCGCGCTCCGAGACCCGTTGCTAATCGCGTGTAGCGGAGCTGAGCGGACGATGAGGCAGTCCTACTCCCCATCCCTTCTCGGCCCCCCCCCCCCGCCAGCCAAATCCCCTGCTCCTTCGTATAAAGCTTCGCCAGCCCGCCCGAGCCATGCCCGCGGCTCTCCGGACTCGCCGGGAGCAGGAACAGCCAAGTGCCCTTGATCTTGCCGATCGTCTGTTCCGTGAGGCCGGTGATCGGCGAGTTGCGCGCGTCGTCGTCGGCGTTGATGGCGAGCAGAGGGGCCGTGATCTCCGGCAGGCCCAGCGTCGGGTTGTAGGAGGCCGAGCGTTCACCGGCATAGATGAAGTCTGGAGCGGCCGCGGTGTCTGGATTCCCTTCCCGCTTGCTGCGCAGGCGCCGGGGCTGGCAGGGAGGCGCGCCGAGGGCGGCCGGGGTGGGGGTTGTGCGGCGGCCGGATGGGTCTCGCGGCAGACGCAGCGGCTCGGTGGTTGCTCGATCCTGAAACCTCCTGCCCTACCCCGTCCCGCTCCCGCACGGGAGAGGGCGCGCGGCGGCGCGGGCGGGCTCGTCATTGCGAGCGTAGCGAAGCAATCCAGCCTCTCCCCGCTCGCCCCGGCGCAGGCCGGGCCCCACCCCCTGGGCACCGGCTTTCGCCGGTGTGAGCGGAATCCCGAGTTGACAGATCTAGCATTTATTCCTATATTGCCGTCACTCGTCTCCGGCGAGGGAACGGCGGTCGACACCGGGCACCGTTGTCGGAGGCGAGGGCGGGTCCCGAGGTCGCGGTTCCGGAAACCGTGGCGCCCGGGCGGCTAACCGGGCGTGTGCCCAGGGGCCGAAAAGACCGTCGCGGGACGCCGGGAGGGACCAGGCAAATCCGCAAACCATCATCATCGAAGGCCGGAGAACCGGCGTCCCGCTCCCTCACAGGATTTCGGGAAGGCTGTTTGAACCACCGCTGGACCAGACCCCGGGCCGGGGACGGACGGCGCGTGGGCGCTTTCCCCTCCCCCTCGTGGGGAGGGCGGACTCGGGCAAAGCCCGAGCCGGGTGGGGGGGCGCTCCACCTGGCACCCGCTCGACGGTGGGACGCCCCCCACCCCCGGCCCCTCCCCACGAGGGGGAGGGGAGACACGCTCACCCGCTCATCCCGGCGGAAGCCGGGATCCAGCCTCCCTGGGCACCGGCTTTCGCCGGTGCGGGCGGGCAGGGTCAGGTCCGCCTGGCACCCGCTCGACGACGGAACGCCCCCACGGTTCGAAGCTGCGCTTCGACTCGGCCCCTCCCCACGAGGGGGAGGGGAGACGCGCAGCGCCCCGCTCATCCCGGCGAAAGCCGGATCCAGGCCCCATGGGCACCGGCTTTCGCCGGTGTGAGCGGCGGCGGGAGCCCTCGAAAACAGCCGGCCGGCGTTTGCCCCCTCCGCGGGCTCGGGATAAGCCGCTCTCCAGACGCGTCAGGGAGAGCGCATGCCTGTCATCCAGTCCTCGGCCGACCTTTCGTCCGACGCGGCGAGGGCGAACCGCGAGTCGTGGGCCGCGCTGCGGGACGAGCTGCTCGCCAAGCGCGCCGAGGCCGGGGAGGGCGGGCCGAAGCGCTCGCGGGACCGGCATGTCGGCCGCGGAAAACTGCTGCCGCGGGACCGGGTGCAACGGCTGCTCGATCCCGGCTCGCCGTTCCTGGAGCTGTCGCCGCTCGCCGCCAACGGCATGTACGAGGGCGACATCCACGCCGCCGGCGTGATCACCGGCATCGGCCGGGTGATAGGCCGCGAGGTCGTGATCGTCTGCAACGATGCGACCATCAAGGGCGGCACCTACTTCCCCGTGACGGTGAAGAAGCACCTCCGCGCCCAGGAAATCGCGCGCGAGAACCGGCTGCCCTGCCTCTACCTGGTCGATTCCGGCGGCGCGAACCTGCCCGAATGGCCGGAGGTGTTTCCCGACCGCGAGCATTTCGGGCGCATCTTCTACAACCAGGCGAATCTCTCGGCCGAGGGTATCCCGCAGATCGCCTGCGTGATGGGCTCCTGCACGGCGGGCGGCGCCTATGTGCCGGCGATGTCGGACGAGGCCATCATCGTGCGCAAGCAGGGCACGATCTTCCTCGGCGGCCCGCCGCTGGTGAAGGCGGCGACGGGCGAGGTGGTCTCGGCCGAGGACCTCGGCGGCGCCGACGTCCATGCCCGCCTGTCGGGCGTTGCCGACCATTACGCCACCGACGACGTCCATGCGCTCGCCATCCTGCGCCGCATCGTCGGCACGCTGAACACCGTGAAGCGGCCGGACATCGACATCGAGCCGGTCGTCGCTCCCCGCTACGACGCCGCCGAGCTCGAGGCCGTCGTGCCGACCGACCTCAAGAAGCAATACGACATCCGCGAGGTGATCGCCCGGCTGGTGGACGGCTCCGAGTTCGACGAATTCAAGCGCCTGTTCGGCACGACGCTCGTCACCGGCTTCGCCCGGCTGAACGGAATCCCGGTCGGCATCATCGGCAACAACGGCATCCTCTATTCGGAGAGCGCGCAGAAGGGCGCCCACTTCATAGAGCTCTGCTGCCAGCGCCGCATCCCGCTGCTCTTCCTGCAGAACATCTCCGGCTTCATGGTCGGGCGCGACTACGAGGCGGGCGGCATCGCCAAGAACGGCGCGAAGCTCGTCACCGCCGTCTCCACCGCGCGGGTGCCGAAGCTGACCCTCGTGGTCGGCGGCTCCTACGGGGCCGGCAATTACGGCATGTGCGGCCGGGCCTATTCGCCCCGCTTCCTCTTCACCTGGCCGAATGCCCGCGTCGCCCTGATGGGGTCCGAGCAGGCGGCTTCCGTGCTGGCCACCGTCCGCCGTGACAATATCGAGGCGGGCGGCGGGGCCTGGTCGGCCGAGGAGGAGGAGACCTTCAAGGCGCCGATCCGCGACCAGTTCGACCGCGAATCGAACCCCTATTTCGCCACCGCCCGCCTCTGGGACGACGGCATCATCCTGCCCTCCGAGACCCGGCGCGTGCTGTCGCTCGCCCTCTCGGCGGCCCTGAACGCGCCGGTGCCGGAGACGAAGTTCGGCATCTTCAGGATGTGAGGGGAGGGTAAGCCATGGGCCTCGTCATTCCGGTCATCCTCGGCTCGGTCCGGACGGAGCGGCAGGGCATCAAGGCGGCCCGCTACATCATGCGCCGGCTCGCCGAGCGGGGGCACGAGGCGGTGCTGGTCGACCCTGTGGAGAAGCGGCTGCCGCTGCTCGACCGCATGTACAAGGAATACCCGACCGGGACCGCGCCGGAGGTGCTGGAGGAACTGGCGGGGCTCTACCGCCGGGCGGACGGCTTCATGATCGTCACGGCCGAGTACAACCAATCCGTCCCGCCGGCGCTGAAGAACCTGCTCGACCACTTCCTCGAGGAGTATTTCTGGCGGCCCTCGGCCATCATGTCCTACTCGGCCGGCCGCTTCGGCGGCGTCCGGGCCGCCGTGACGCTGCGGACGGTGCTGGGCGAGCTCGGCATGCCGTCGATCCCCTCCATCCTCGCGATCCCGAGCATCGGCAAGTCGCTCTCCGACGAGGGCGCCGCGAACGAGCCCTGGATCGACAGGTCGGCGGGACGCTTCCTCGACGAGTTCGCCTGGTACGCCGAGGCCCTCGCGGCGAAGCGGGCGGGAGGGCCGCTGCCGTATTGAGGCGGCTCGGGCCGCGCGGGGCGGTCTAGACGAGGCGGCGGCTGTCGGGGATCCGGCTCCTTCGGGCGAGCCCCGAAGGTAAGAGGCAACCCATCCGCCGGCCCCAAGTTGACCGACCATGGCATCGTGGTGGCGCTCCCCGACCGGCATCAACTGGCGCGCGGCGGCGCTCCTGGGGCTGGTCAGCTCCACCTTCTCGACCCTGGTCAGCCAGTTCACGGCGGCACGGCTCGGGCGGGATGCGGTCGTAGACTGGATGTCCGTCGCCGCGATCCCGCTCCGGGACGGCATGATCCAGATCGAACCCTCGGGCTGGATCATCGCGGCGGGCATCGCCTTCCACCAATGGGCGGATTTCTCCTGGGCGATCGTGTTCTTCGGGCTGCTCGGGCGCTGGACGGCCCGGCTCTCGCCCTGGACGCTCATCCCGGTCGCGCTCATCTGGGCGCTGTTCACGTCGTTCTCTGAATGGGCCTTCCTGGTTCCGCTGTTTCCCTTCTTCCAGCCGATCTTCGTGCTCGAGCAGCCGTACTGGATCGGCTTCCTGGTCCACGCGACCTCGGCCTCGATGTACCCGCTCTTCCCGTATCTCCGGGACTGGGTGGCGGGCGACATGCCTTCGCCGAACCGGCGTTTCGCAATCGGCTGGAGCAGTGCCGCGGCGGCCGGCGTGCTGGGGCTCGGCATCTTGGCCCTCCTGGGCTCGCAGGGGCGGGAACTGCCCTGGATGGGCGCCGACGAGGCGTATGATCGCGGCTACATGCGGCGCATGATCGATCACCATCGGCAGGGCATCGAGCTCGCCCGGCTCGGGGCGGAGCGGGCTCAGGATCCGCATCTGCGCATGGTCGCTCGCCTCATCGCGGCCGTGCAGATCGGCGAGACGGAGATCCTCGAGCAGTGGTGGCGAAGCTGGTTCGCCGCGCCCCTAGAGGTCTGCTCGCCGCAGGAGCGGGCTGCCATGCCCGGCATGCTGACCCCGGACCAGAAGGAGAGCGCCCGGCAGGCTGACGCGGCCTCGTTCGATGGCCGCTTCATCGCGCTGATGTCCCATCACCATGCGGGCGCGATCCAGATGGCGGACGAGGGGCTGCGCCGTGCGGGCGACATCCGGCTCCGGCTCATGTCGCACGGCATCCGGCACGGCCAGCGTGGGGAAGTTCAGTTGATGCACAACCTCCAGGGCCGGGCCGCCGTGCGCTCCGCGCTCGCGGCTCTCGTCCTCCCGGCGGGGGAGCATCCGAGCGACCGGGCGCCCGCCCTGTAGCGGTCCTGCTTGCCGTCGCGGCGGAGGGGCCGCATCCTGGCGGGGCCCGCCTCGACGCGGGTCAACGACAAGGCCGGGAGGATTGGATGGTGAGATCGCTCGCGATCATCGGCGCGGCGTGGCTTGCAGCGGGGGCGGCGCTGGCGCAGAGCCCGACCTGGTCGCCGCCGCCCGAAAACCAGCGCTGCCCCTCCAAGTGGGGCGCGAACGACGAGCGGGGCGCCGCCAACCACATCAAGCCGGCCCTCGTCGCCAACGCCATGAAGCTCGTGAAGACCGGCGAGATCATCGAGCTCGGGCACGTGCTGAACGACAAGATGCCGTTCTTCGGCACCCGCCGCTTCGACGTCCACGCGAAGCGAACCTTCATGAATGCGGGCTCGAACCGGCGCGGCTCGAACGAGGAGGTCGTCATCAGCGAGATCGGCCAGGTCGGGACGCAGTTCGACGCCTTCGCGCACCAGACCGTCGAGAACAGCTGGTACAACTGCCTGAAGGTGGACGAGAACACGACCCGCGGCGGTTTTGCGAAGCTCGGCGTCCACAATGTCGGCGCGATCGTCACGCGGGGCGTGCTGATCGACGTCGCGGGCCTCAAGGGCGTCGAGACGCTCCCCGACACCTACGAGATCACGGTGCAGGATCTCGAGGACGCTCTCAAGAAGCAGAACCTCAGCATCCAGCCGGGGGATGCAGTGCTCATCAATACGGGCTGGGGAAAGCTCTGGGCGAAGGACAACGCCCGCTATGTGAAGTCCTGTCCGGGGCTCGGGGTGAAGGCCGCCGAGTGGCTGATCGCGAAGGATCCGGTCCTGCTCGGGTCCGACAACTGGCCGGTCGAGGTGAGCCCGAACCCGGATCCGCAGCTTTCCCTCCCGCTCCACCAGCTGGCGCTCGTGGTTCACGGCGTCCATCTTCTCGAGAACATGAAGCTCGACGAGCTGGCCCAAAAAGGCGTGCAGGAATTCGCCCTGGTGCTGCAGCCGCTGAAGATCCAGGGCGGCTCGGGATCGACGGTCGCGCCGATCGCCATGCGGTAGGAGCCAGACATGCCGGTGCGCCCAGACCTTTCGGCAATCCGCGCCCGCTATGCGGCGGCCGCGATGGTCTGGGCGCGGCAGGAGGGCTTCGACAACCCGCGCGTCGAAGCCGCCTTCGCGGCCGTTCCCCGGGAGAGCTACCTCACGCCTCCGCCATGGCGCGTGTTCTCGCCCGGCGGGGGACCGGTCGACGAGGAGACGTCGGACCCGGCCCGGCTGTACCAGGACGTGCTCGTCGTCCTGGACAGGCGCAAGGGCATCAATAACGGCCAGCCCTCTCTCCACGCCGCCTGGATGGCGATGGTCGATCCGCAGGCTGGCGAGACCGTGGTCCAGGTCGGCATCGGGGCGGGCTACTACACCGCGATCCTGGCGGAGCTGGTGGGGCAGGGCGGCCGGCTGGAGGCATTCGAGATCGAGCCGAGCCTTGCGGCCGTCGCCCGGGAGAACCTCGCCTCTCTTCCGCAAGTCGCCGTCCATGCCGCGTCGGCTGTCGGCGCGGCGCTCCCGCTCGCCGACATCGTCTATGTCTCGGCCGGTGCGGTAGCGCCCGATCCTGCCTGGCTGCGCTGCCTGAAGCCGCAGGGCCGCCTCATCATGCCCTGGCAACCCGCGCCCATGGAGGGACGGACGCTTCTCGCCCGGCGCGAGCCCGGCGGGTTTTCGGTGCAGCTGCACGGCAGCGTGGCCTTCGTGGGCTGCATCGGGGCGGAAGCGCGTGACGTGCGGGCGCGAGGGTTGCCGGCCCAGCCGATCGGGAGGACCCGCTCGGTTTGGCTCTCCTCCGAGAGCTCGCCGGACGAATCGGCGACGGCGATCTATGCCGATGTCTGGCTTTCTACTCGCGAGGTCTGACCTGGGCTCCCGGGGAGCATGTTGTAGGTTTGCCACATCGGCAAAACATCCCGATCACGCCCCGGAACCTACAACGCTTCGCCGCGATGCCGCCATAAACCCGGATCAGTCCATAGCCGCGGTAAAGTTGTTGCCCCACAACGGTTTAGTGCGTCTTTGAGACGGGCTCGACGCTTGCCTTCCATTGCTGGCGAGCCCTGTCGCGAGTCTCGTTGCGCCGTCGCGCGGGTGGTAGGAGCGGACGTCTTTCGGCCGCTGAGCGGTGGGTGTGAGCGAGATCGAGTTATGGACGCGCGTTTAATCGACAAATCGAAGCTGCCGAGCCGGTACGTGACCGAAGGTCCCGCCAGGGCTCCGCACCGTTCCTACCTCTATGCGATGGGTCTGACGAAGGAGCAGATCCACCAGCCCCTGATCGGCGTCGCGACCTGCTGGAACGAGGCCGCACCTTGCAACATCTCCCTGATGCGCCAGGCTCAGGCGGTGAAGAAGGGCGTGGCGGCCGCAGGAGGCACGCCGCGCGAGTTCTGCACCATCACGGTGACGGACGGGATCGCCATGGGACATGGCGGCATGCGCGCCTCGCTGCCGTCGCGGGAGGTGATCGCCGACTCGGTCGAGCTGACCATGCGGGGCCACGCCTATGACGCGCTGGTCGGCATGGCGGGCTGCGACAAGTCCCTGCCGGGCATGATGATGGCGATGGTGCGCCTCAACGTGCCGTCCGTCTTCATCTATGGCGGCTCCATCCTGCCCGGCTCGTTCCGGGGCAAGCCCGTCACCGTCCAGGATCTCTTCGAGGCCGTCGGCAAGCACTCCGTCGGCGACATGTCGGATGCCGACCTCGACGAGCTCGAGCAGGTCGCCTGCCCGTCCGCAGGTGCGTGCGGCGCCCAGTTCACGGCCAACACGATGGCGACGGTCTCGGAGGCGATTGGCCTTGCTCTGCCTTACTCGGCCGGAGCGCCGGCTCCCTACGAGATCCGCGACCGGTTCTGCGCCACGGCCGGCGAGATGGTGGTCGAGCTGCTCAAGCTGGGCATCCGGCCGCGCGACATCGTCACCCGCAAGGCACTGGAGAACGCTGCGACGGTCGTCGCGGCCTCCGGGGGCTCGACGAATGCCGCGCTGCACCTGCCGGCAATCGCGCACGAGGCCGGGATCGAGTTCACGCTGTTCGACGTCGCCGAGATCTTCAAGCGCACGCCCTACATCGCCGACCTGAAGCCAGGCGGCCGCTACGTCGCGAAGGACATGTTCGAGGTCGGCGGAATCCCGCTCCTGATGAAGACGCTGCTCGACCACGGCTTCCTGCATGGCGACTGCATCACGGTGACGGGCCGCACGATCGCGGAGAACATGGCCAAGGTGCAGTGGAACCCGGATCAGGACGTCGTGTACCCGGCCGACCGGCCGATCACGCCGACCGGCGGCGTCGTCGGCCTCAAGGGCAACCTCGCTCCCGAGGGCGCGATCGTAAAGGTGGCGGGCATGCCCGTCGAGAAGCAGGTCTTCACCGGCCCCGCCCGCGTCTTCGACAACGAGGAAGCCTGTTTCGAGGCCGTCACGAAGCGCACCTACAAGGAAGGGGATGTTCTCGTCATCCGCTACGAGGGTCCGCGGGGTGGCCCGGGCATGCGCGAGATGCTGTCCACCACGGCCGCGCTCTACGGACAGGGCATGGGCGACAAGGTCGCGCTGATCACGGACGGCCGCTTCTCCGGCGCGACGCGTGGCTTCTGCGTCGGCCATGTCGGGCCCGAGGCGGCTGTCGGCGGGCCGATCGGGCTTCTGCGCGACGGGGACATGATCACGCTCGACGCGATCAAGGGAACGCTCTCCGTCGACCTGACGGATGATGAGCTCGCCCGGCGCCGCGCGGAGTGGAAGGCGCCCGAGCGCCCGCCGCTCTCGGGCTATCTGTGGAAGTACGCTCAGGGGGTCGGGAACGCGCTCAACGGAGCCGTCACGCATCCAGGTGGCGGAAAGGACATCGCGACCTATGCGGACTTGTAGGCCGCTTCTTCTGTCCGTGCTGGGGCTCGCCGTGTTCGCGGCGAGCCCGGTCAGGGCACCTGCGAGTGACCTGACCGGGCCCCGCCCGGGGCCGCGCAATCCGGTTCCGGAGGGCTATCTCTCCGCGCGCGAGGCGCTTCGTTCCGCCGTCCGCAACTACAATGCGGGCGATAAGGCCGCGGCCGTTAAGGCTCTCGAATACGCGGCCGATCAAGGGCACTCGCTCGCGTCCTGGAAGCTCGGCCGCATGTATGCGGAAGGTGACGGCGTCCCGCGCGACGACCTGAAGGCCTTCGGGTATTTCTCCAGGATCGCCGACGAGAATGCCGACGAGGCCCCGGACTCCCCGCGCGCCGGGGTCGTGGCGAGTGCCTTCGTGGCCCTGGGAAGCTATTTCCTGGAGGGCATCAAGAACAGCAACGTCGGGGTCAATCCGGAAAAGGCGGCGGAGCTGTATTCCTACGCCGCATCCTATTTCGGGGATCCCACCGCACAATTCAGCCTCGCCCAACTCTACCTCAATGGAAGCGGCGTGGATCGCGACGAGCGCCAGGCGGCGCGCTGGTTCAATCTTGCGGCTGAGAAGGGGCATGTCGGTGCCCAGGCGCTGCTCGGGCGCATGCTGCTGAACGGCCAGGGCGTGCCGCGGGAGCGTGCCCGCGGGCTGATGTGGCTCATGCTCGCCAAGGAAGCCGCGGACCCGAAGCGCGATGCGTGGATCTGGGCGATGCATGCCGAGGCACTGGAGGGGGCGAGCGAGTCGGATCGGCGCAACGCCAGCGCCTTCGTCGAGCGCTTTCAGAGCCGGCGCCGCTGATCGCAGAATCCGTTCTCCCGGTCGGTGCGGCGGGACGGGGCAGCCTGCGGGAGTTCGCCGGTCTCAGTCCGTAGGCAGGTCGAGCGTCACAGAAACTGGGACGTGGTCGGACGGTTTGTCTAGCGCGCGCATGCGCTTGTGGATCTCGACTTCCTTGAGCCTGTCGGCGGCTTGGGGCGACAAGAGCAGGTGGTCGATGCGGATGCCCTTGTTCTTCTGCCAGGCGCCAGCCTGATAATCCCAGAACGTATAAAGACCGCCCCGATCATCGCACGCCCTGAGTGCGTCCGTGTAGCCGAGGCCGAGAAGCCGGCGGTAGGCGGCGCGGCTCTCCGGCTGAAGCAGGGCGTCGTTGGCCCAGGCTTCCGGGTCCGACACGTCCTTGAATTCCGGGATGACGTTGTAGTCTCCGCCGAGGATCGTAGGCTCTTCGAGGGCCAGCAACTCCGCTGCGTGGTTTCGCAGGCGATCCATCCAGGCCAGCTTGTATGTGAACTTCTCCGTCCCGATCGGATTGCCGTTGGGCAGGTAGATCGACGCGACCCGCACGGATTTGCCTCCGGGCAGAGAGATCACCGCCTCCAGATATCGCGACTGCACATCTTCCTCGTTGCCGGGCAGGCGAGGCGTGACGTCGGCCAATGGTAGGCGGGAGAGGATCGCGACGCCGTTGAAGCCCTTCTGGCCGTGTACGGCGACGTTGTAGCCGAGGTCCTCGACTTCCAGCCGGGGAAACGCCTCGTCGACGCACTTGATCTCCTGCAGGCAGAGAACGTCGGGCCGTGTCTCGGTGAGGAACTTCTGCAGGTGGCCGAGCCGCTGCTTGACCGAGTTCACGTTCCAGGTCGCGATGATCATGAGCCGCTAATCCCGGGTCGCGAGCGCGACCGTTCTCGTGCCCTCAAGCCCGGCAAGGCCGGTGCGGTCAAGCCTGGGATAACGGGCTCTGTTGATCGGATGTAACACGCGAGGCGGATCTGCTCTGCCTCGACAGAGCACGGTTGCGCGGAGGCGTGGCGGCAGGCACCTTCCGGACATCCTCGAGGCTGGCCCGAATGCGACTTCTCAAACTTGTCTTCGCTCTCGCCGCGTCCGGCTCTCTGGCCGGCTGCGTCGCATCGACAGACTACCCCTACCCGGTCACCGGCAACCCGGTGAACCCGACGCCGGTCCGCAACTACAAGGTCCAGTGCCAGTCGGTGCCGACGATCCCGAACTTGTTCGGCGATGACTTCAACACCGGCTGCCAGCAGATCATCGCCCCCGCAGAGGACGTGCTCGTCGCCAAAGGCTGAGGAGCCGGTCCTGGGTCCTGGGCCGACCCCTCGTGGTAGCCGGCGCCTACGCAGCTCTGGCAGCGTCCAGCGTCGGGTAATCCGTGTAGCCGCGCTCGTCGCCGCCATAGAAGGTCTTCTGGTCCCATTCGTTCAGCGGTGCCCCGATGCGGAGCCGCTCGACGAGGTCGGGATTTGAGATGAAGGCCTTGCCGAAGGCGATCGCATCGGCCTTGCCCGAGCGAACGGCCTCGACGGCGAGTTCGCGGCTGTAGCCGTTATTGGCGATGTAGGTGCCCCCGAAGGCCTCCCGCAGGGCCGCATAGTCGAAGGGGATGTTGTCCCGCGGCCCGCCTGTCGCGCCCTCGATCACGTGAATGAAGGCAAGCCGCAACTCGCCGAGCTTCCTGGCGACGTGCTCGAAGAGCGGCTGCGGCTCCGTGTCCGTGATGCCGTTCGCCGGCGTAACCGGAGACAGGCGGATACCGACGCGGTCAGGATCCCAGGCTTTCGCAACAGCCTCGGCTACTTCCAGGGTGAAACGGGCGCGGTTCTCGATCGAGCCGCCATACTTGTCCGTCCGCTGGTTGGCGCCGTCCTTCATGAACTGGTCGAGCAGGTAGCCATTGGCGCCGTGGATCTCGACACCGTCGAACCCGGCCTCCCGAGCCCGCTCGGCGGCACGGGCGAAATCCTTGACGATACCAGGGATCTCGTCGAGCGTGAGCGCCCGCGGCTGGGAGACCTCGGTGAAGCCAGCCTCGACATAGGTGCGCGTCTTGGCGGGGATCGCGGACGGGGCGACTGGCGCAGCCCCTTCTGCCTGCAGCGAGACGTGGGACACGCGGCCGACATGCCAGAGTTGGATGACGATCCGCCCGCCAGCTTGGTGGACGGCATCCGTCACCTTCTTCCAACCCGCGACCTGCTCGTCGGTATATATGCCGGGCGTCCAGATGTAGCCCTGGCCCTGCCGCGAGATCTGCGATCCTTCGGTGACAATCAGGCCGGCCCCGGCGCGCTGACGATAATACTCGACATGCATCGCGCGAGGAGCATCCGTGCCCGGTGTCGCTCGGTTACGGGTGAGGGGAGCCATGACGATCCGGTTGGCCATCGCGATGGCGCCGGCCTTCAGCGGCTGAAACAGCGGTGATGCGTCGGACATAAACTTCCTTCTGCAGCGAGTTTCTGCTGCACCGCAATGTAGGGGCGGCGTTCGGCCATCGGGACCAGCGCGAGGCGCAGGTCAGCCAGACGGAACCTTCTGAGAAGTGACGGCGCACATTCGGTCCTGCAGCGCTCTGGCGAGGCGCTCCAAGAAGGGCACTTGGCCCGGGAGGAGCTTCTCCCGACCTTCCGCAAGCGAGAACCAGCCGGCCCGGTCGATCTCCGGCACGGTGAGCTTGCGGCCGGATCGCGGCGGCCAGGCGATCTCGAGCAGGTTGCTGCGGATGAGGGCTGGATCGAGATCGTGCTCGAGGCCGAATGCGAAGACAACCTTGCCGCTCTTCTGCTTGACCTCGCCCAGATCGAGAAAAGGGCCCGCCTCGGGCAGGCAGGTCCCGATTTCCTCCGCGAACTCCCGCAAGGCTGCACGCCGGGGATCCTCACCGGCGTCGATCTCGCCCTTCGGGATCGACCAGGCACCCAGGTCGCGCTTCGCCCAGAACGGTCCGCCCGGGTGAACGAGGAGGACCTCTGGCCCCTCCGGGGGGCGCCGGTAGAGAAGGATGCCCGCGCTGCGTTTCGCCATGTCTCAGACTGCGCTGCGAGCGCAGATCGGGAAAGTCCAGGCTGGTCTGTCTTCGTCGCAGGGCCAAACGGAAAGGCCGCATCGTCACCGATGCGGCCTCCGCCTCCCCATTCGTTGTACGGAGAGCCCTGTCGAGAGGGCTCTCCCGGTCTTTGGTCTGGGTCCCTGCGCTTTTCAGCGATGGGGATCGTAGGTGAAGATATCGCGGTCCTTCGTCTCGGGCAGCAGAAGCAGACCGATGATGAAGGTCATGAGTGCGAAGATGATCGGGTACCACAGGCCCGAGAAGATGTTGCCGCTGGCGGCCACGATCGCGAAGGCCGTCGGTGGCAGGAAGCCGCCGAACCAGCCGTTGCCGATGTGGTAGGGCAGCGACATGCCGGTGTACCGGATCCGGGTCGGGAAGAGCTCGACCAGGAGCGCGGCGATCGGGCCGTAGACCATGGTCACGTAGAGGACCAGGAGGAACAGGACCCCGATCAGGGCGAGCGAGCGGCTGTCCGTCAGCACCGTGCCGATGGACGGCGTCTTCAGGATGCTCGCATCGCCGGCCTTCGGGTAACCGGCGGCCTGAGCGGCCGCGACGACGCTCGCCCCGGTCCCCTGCAGGTTCTGGACCTCCGTGCCGTTGACCTTCACGGTCAGCGGCGAGCCTGCGGGACCCGAGACCAGATCGTAGTGGATGGAGTTCGTCGCCAGCGTGCGGCGGATGAGGTCGCACGGTGCCGTGAAGGTCCGCACCCCCACCGGGTCGAACAGGGTGCCGCATTGCGCCGGGTCGGCCGTGATGACGACCTTCACGTTCTCCGTCGCCTCGATCAGCTTCGGGTTCGCGATCTTCGCCAACTGGGTGAAGAGCGGGAAGTAGGTCGCCGCCGCGATCAGGCATCCTGCCAGGAGGATCGGCTTGCGGCCGATCTTGTCCGACAGCCATCCGAAGAAGATGAAGAAGGGTGTTCCGATCAGCAGCGAGATGGCGATGACGAGGTTTGCCGTCGTGCCGTCGACCTTGAGCGTCTGGGTAAGGAAGAAGAGGGCATAGAACTGCCCAGTGTACCAGACGACCGCCTGACCCGCCGTGCCCCCGAGCAGGGCGATGAGGCCGATCTTGGCATTGTCCCAGCGGCCGAAGGCTTCCGACAACGGGGCCTTCGAAGCGGTGCCTTCCTCCTTCATCTTCTGGAAGGCCGGGGACTCGGCGAGCGAGAGCCGGATCCAGATCGAGAAGCCGAGCAGGATGATCGAGAGCAGGAACGGAATGCGCCAGCCGTAATCGGCGAAGGCCTCCGGGGTCATGCTGAGGCGCAGCGTCAGGATCACCATCAGCGACAGCATCAGGCCGACGGTCGCGGTCGTCTGGATCCACGACGTGTAGAAGCCGCGGCGCCCCTGGGGCGCGTGCTCGGCCACGTAGGTTGCGGCGCCGCCATACTCGCCGCCAAGGGCGAGACCCTGGAGGAGGCGGCAGATGATGAATATTACGGGGGCTAAATACCCGATCGTCGCATAGCCGGGCAGCAGGCCGACCACGAAGGTCGCGATGCCCATGACCGTCATCGTGACGAGGAAGGTGTACTTGCGGCCGATCATGTCCCCGAGCCGGCCGAAGAAGATCGCGCCGAAGGGGCGTACCGCGAAGCCGGCAGCAAACCCGAAGAGCACGAAGATGAACTTGGCGGTGTCGTTGTTGCCGGGAACAAAGTTGGCGGCGATGTTCGCGGCCAGGGATCCGGCAAGGTAGAAGTCGTACCACTCGAAAACAGTGCCCGCGGAGGACGCGATGATGACCTTGCGTTCCTCCTTCGACATTGGACGGGGCACCGCCCTGTCACTTGTGGACGTGGCTGCGACGGCCATGGCGCTCTCTCCGTTTATGTCGGCGCCCGGCCGCGAATCGCGCCCGCGAGCGCCCCCTTTCTCGCTCATCCGGCATAGGATAGGCCTGCGCCAGCGTCGATGACCGGCGACTTGGCAATTGGTCGTGCAACCTAGGTCTTAGCACCTTCGTTGCGTAACTTGGGGGCGTCGGCCATATACTGGGCGGGCGGAGGCCTGATCATGATGGAGCGTCGCGTATGCGGCCAGAAGCCTCGCGTTTGTTCATCGCCGTGACATTGGCCGGCATTGGAGTGGCCTGTTCGTCAGCGAGCCTGCTGGCCGCACCGCGAGGCGGTCCAGGCTACGCCAGGACGGTCGCTCCGACCTTTCGGGTGCGGCCGCTTCCTCCGCTGAGCTTCTCGCCCACGATCGCGATTCCTGCGCGGAAGCCCGGCCCTGGCCGTTTCCCGCATGGTTTCGCCAGGGGTGGTGCGGGCCATCACGGCGGAGCTTTCCATCGCGCCCGCTTCCGATACGGCGGTTGGTACGGCGGCGGCTTCGGCTATTCGGGGGCATTCTACGGCCTGCCCTACGCTTACGCGGACGGGTACAATTACTTCACCGGCGGTGGTCCGCCGGTTCTTGGGCCGCCTCAATGGCCCGTTGCGGTCGGGATACCGCCATCGCCCGTGCAGCCACCGGCGATCTACGTCATCGGTGAGAACCGGCAGAACGCGGCCGTGTCCCGGCGGGGCCGTTCTCCGGCAGGTGCGGATCGCGCCCGGATCTCGGGCTCGGCCAACGGCCGGATGGCGTCCGGCCCCGCCTTCATCAGGGTTCCGCCCGGCCGCTGAGTGCGTAGAGAGCGATCGCGGCTGCGTTCGAGACGTTCAGGCTCTTGATGGCACCCGGCATGTCGAGCCGGGCCACCACGTCGCAGCACTCCCGTGTGCGTTGCCGAAGGCCCTTTCCCTCGGCTCCGAGCACGAGAATCGTCGGACGCGAAACGGGAACATCGGCGAGACTAGCCGCGCCCTCGGAATCCAGGCCGACCCGGCGGAAGCCGCGCTCGCCGAGCACGATGAGCGCCTCGGCGAGGTTGCGGACCACGAGAAACGGCACGTGCTCCAGGCCTCCGGACGCCGCTTTTGCCAGCACACCCGTCACCGCCGGGCTGTGGCGGGCGGTCGTCACTATGGCTTCGACGCCGAAGGCGGCCGCGGTGCGCACGATAGCGCCGACATTGTGGGGGTCGGTGATCTGGTCCAGCGCCAGCACGAGTCCCTTGTCGCTCAGCGAATCGAGCGTCGGTCCCGCCAGCGGCTCCGATTCGAGATAGAGGCCCTGGTGCACCGAATCCGGCTCGAGCAGGCGGCTGATTTCGTCCGCCCGCACGATCTCCGGGGGAAGGGGAAGCTCACCGAGCTCCTCTGCAAGCCGGCGTGCGCCGTTCTCGGTCGCCAGCAGGCGGAGGTGATGGCGCCCGGGATTTCGCAGCGCTTCCGATACCGGGTGCCAGCCATAGAGGACCGAACGATCTTCGCTCTCTTGGCGTCTGGGACGCGGCCGGCCAGGCGGTCCGCCTCGACGCGCGCCCCAACCCCGCTGGCCGGATTTCGTCATCTGCTTCATGCCGGTTTCATCGCGGGGAACGCGCCAGAGGTCCAGTGCCTGACCAACGTCCACGCAAGATGGCGACCCCTGGGTTGACACCCAGGGAGCCCGCCAGCATAAGCCCCGAGGTCCCCGAGGGTTCGCTCTCGGGATTGCCGGGCCCTAGCGGATTCCGGCTATCCGGGGACGGGGGAATGTCCCGAGCGGCAAAGGGGGCGGACTGTAAATCCGCTGGCTATGCCTTCGTAGGTTCGAGTCCTACTTCCCCCACCACCGGCCCACGCCTATGATCCGCTCGACTGGCTCGCGGGTGTAGCTCAATGGTAGAGCAACAGCCTTCCAAGCTGATGACGAGGGTTCGATTCCCTTCACCCGCTCCAGTCTCTTCATTGACTTAGAAGGTGAGTAGCCGGGCCGTTCGGAAACGGCCGGGCTGCTCATTCGGAACCTTGTTTCCGAGGCTGGCCCTTCGGCGCAGGCCGGCGTTTGATCAAACTCGCCTCAACACGCATCGGTTTGCGGGCTAATGAGTGGGGTAACCTAGTCCCACTCCGGCCTTAGCCGGCCCTCACGCACTCGGAGGTTCCGCAGGCCGCAATAGTTGACGACCTGCTCAATGACCTGCTCGTCGACCCGGTAGGGCGAGCCGTTGTTGATGACTGCTCGGGTCCGGAGGCCGGCGCACGTGGAAGGGCCAGCGGCCCGGAACGCCATGTTTGAGCGGCGGCCGGCCGCCAGAGGACGGGAAAGCCAGTTGTTGCTCCAGCGACCATTCGCAAAGATCTTGAACTCGCGAATGTCGTCCCTTGTCTCGTTGATGAGCCCGAAGCGCTTGTCGTCGCCGCGCTGAGCCGATGCGGCCTGGGCGAATAGGCCGCACAATGCGGCGACCGCGCAGGCCAGAACTCTCTTCTTCAACGTGAATGTCCCCCGATTGCGGCCGGCCCTCGCTTTCAGTTGCCGGCCATTCCCCGCTGGGACGGCTCGGCCCCCACGGGGACCTGCCATCCTGCACGGCTGAGCTAGCAGCCCGATCTGTCAGTGTCCTTGAACGGACGTGTCTCGGGGTTGGACGTCCGTATCCCAGTCGAGCCTCCGATGGGACCAACGCCGATGATGCCGCACAGCAACAAGGGATCAGGAAAGGTCCCGGCCGCTGCTCACCCAATGCCGGCTAGCCTTGCTGGCCAGGCGCCGGTCCGTAATCACGAGCCGTGTCTTACAAACAGCGCCATCAGGATACGGGATTGCTGGCCACGGCGCCGTTTACGCTCAGCCGGTTCTCCACCCGTGGGCTGCCGAGTCGCGACCGGCATGAAGCCTGGGCCAATCGCCATTGGCCCAGCGTGGCTCCGGTCTATCGCACCAATCCGACCGAACCCTTCGATGTGACCGTCGACTCGCTCGCGCTGAACAGCCTCGTCCTCCACGATGCGACGATCACCGGGCAGGAATGGATCCGCGATTCTGGCCTTATCCGCTCCTGGACCCCCGATGCACTCGGGGTGGCTCTGACTGTGGCCGGAAGGACGCGAGGCGTCTGGGACGATCGGGGCGCCAAGTCAGGGCCGGGCTCGATTCAGTTCGCGGATTTCGCCCGGCCATCCGCGCATGCCTCGACTGGCGGCCGGACGATCGTCCTCACGCTGCCCCGCACGATCGCGACCGACTGGGGTTTCCACGCCGAGCGCCTGCACGGCCTCGTCCTAGATTCACCGCTGGCGAATTTTCTCGTCTCGCATCTTCAGAACCTCCTTCGCTCCGCCCGAGGGTTGCCCGCGAGTAGCGCGCCCGCGCTGACGCGCGGGATTCTCGATCTCCTTGCCCTCGCCATGCGAGAGGTGGGAGCTGGCATCCCGCAGGAAAGGGTCGGACGCCACGGCCTTCGGCTAGTGGCGCGGCGGATCATCGATGCGGAACTGGGCTCCGCCGCGCTGACGATCGAACGCCTTTGCCGAAGGCTGCGGGTCTCCCGCTCGACGCTCCACCGCGCTTTCGAACTGGAAGGCGGCGTGCAAGCCTATATCCGCTCACGTCGTCTTGCGGCTGCCAGGGAGGCGCTCGAAAACCCGCATGGCGTCGAGCCGGTCCACGCAATCGCCGACCGTCTCGGCTTCAGCGATGCCGCCCATCTCAGCCGCCTTTTCCGCAGCCGGTATGGCATGAGCCCCAGCGATTGTCGGGCCCAGGCACGGCGGCAGCGTTGGAGTGACCGGCCGTAATCGTGGCGAAGGGCGAGGGAGGCGCTTGTTCTCGCGTAACGCCCGTGAGGATCATTCGGATAGGTGGGGAAGACGAAGGCACCGTGCGGTGACAGGGTTGGGCTCGTCTCCGTGCGGGCGGTCCGCTCGGTATCGTGCTTCAGCAGGAGTCGGACATGAAGCGGCCCGCCATCGTCCTGACCGCGTGTCTCCTCTCCGGCTCGCTCGCCTCCGGGCAGAGTGTGCCGTTCGGCGAGCCCAGGGCGAAGGCCGATCGTCTTTCGCAACCATCGCTGGGCGATCTGATGACCTTCGTCCAGTTCCGCCACATCAAGCTTTGGATCGCCGGTAAGGCTCGGAACTGGGAGGCTCTCGCCTACGAAGCCGGACAGCTGCAGGACTCGCTTGCGCGCTCGGCGCTCCTCTATTCCAACATCCCGATCGAACTCGTGCTCGCGATGAACAAGCCGCTAAAGGATATAGGCCAAGCTGCGAAGGAGAGGAACGCGGCGCTCTTCCAGGCCGGGTATCGCGATCTCCAGGCCGGCTGCAACGCTTGCCACCAAGCGGCGGGGATTGGCTTCATCCGGATCCAGACCCCGACGAGTTCCCCATTCACCGATCAGGCGCTGGGGTCCGGCGGGAAGGCCCGCTGAGGCGCGCAGCTGTCCCGCTCGCCTTCCATCATCCCTTGAGTTCGGCAAACCAGCCGAGCCGCCGCAACACGAACTTCTCGCCTTCGAGAACCAGCATCAGCGTGAAGCCGATTGCGACGAGCAGAAGCCCGTCCTCGATCCCGAGCGGGCGCGATCCGAAGAGCGCGTTCATGAAGGGCGCATAGGTGAAGAGCAGCTGCCCCGCGACGAGCACGGCGATCGCGAGAAGCACTGCCGGGGTTCCGGCTACGCCCTTCAGCGTGAACGACGTCACGTGGAGATAGCGGACGTTGAAGAGGTAGAAGATCTCGCCCACGATGAACATGTTGACCACCATGGTCCGCGCCGTTTCCAGGTCCCGGCCGCTCTCCAGCGCGTAGAAGAAGATGCCGAGAGCTGCCGCGGCGAGCAGGACCGACACAACCACCACCCGCCAGAGAAGGAATGGCGACAGGAGCGGTGCGTCCGCGGGCCGCGGCTGGCGCTGCATCACGCCCGGCTCCGGGGGCTCGAAGGCCAGGACCAGTCCGAGCGTGGCGGCCAAAATGAGGTTCACCCACAGGATCTGCGTGGCGGACATCGGTAGGCTGAAGCCGAACAAGATGGCGAGCACCACCGCGAGGGCCTCGGCCCCGTTCGTGGGGATCTCCCAGGAGACGACCTTGCGGATGTTGTCGTGGACCGTGCGGCCCTCGCTCACGGCGTTGACGATCGAGACGAAGTTGTCGTCCAGCAGCACCATCTGGGCAGCTTCCTTCGCCGCCTCCGTTCCCTTGATCCCCATGGCGGTCCCGACATCGGCCTGCCTGAGCGAGGGCGCGTCGTTCACGCCGTCGCCCGTCATTGCCACCACGAGGCCGTGGGCTTGAAGGGCCCGCACGATGCGCAGCTTGTGCTCGGGACTGGTACGCGCGAACACGGAGACGTGCATCACCCGCTCGCGTAGCTCGTCATCCGCCAGCGTCTCGATCTCGGCCCCGGTCGTCGCCTGCGGGTCGTCATCCAGCTTCAGCTGCCGGGCGATCGCAAGCGCCGTCGCGACGTGGTCGCCCGTGATCATCTTCACGGCGATGCCGGCGGCGCGGCACTGCGCGATCGCCGCGGCGGCTTCTGGCCGAGGCGGGTCGATAAATCCCACGATGCCGAGGAAGCCTACGCCGTCCCGCAGGTCTTCGAATCCGATGCTGGTGGTGCCGGGTGGGAGCCGCTTTGCCGCGAATGCCAGGACGCGCTCGCCCTCTGCGCCTGCCCGCGATATCTCCCTGTTCCAGAAGGCCGTATCGACGGCGCCCGAACACATGGGAAAGAGGGCCTCGGCCGCACCCTTCACGAAGACGACAGAGGTGCCGTCCGGTGCCCGATGAAGCGTCGCCATAAACCGGTACGCCGCGTCGAATGGGATCTCGTCGAGCCTCGGCCAGATCTCACGGATCGCCTGCGGATCCTGCCCGCCCTTCATGCCGAGGGCGATCAGCGCTCCTTCCATGGGATCGCCGTTCACCACCCACGTCTCGCCCGATCGGCGCAATTCGGCATCGTTGCAGAGCAGCCCGCAAAGGAGCACCTCCTGGGCTGACCGGAGGGCGGGCGGCTCGTCGCCCTGTGTGGGTTGGAGGCTGCCCTCCGGCGAATAGCCGGATCCCGAGGCCAGGAGCTCGTGCTCCGCCGTGACCACCCGGCGCGCCGTCATCTCATTGCGGGTGAGCGTCCCCGTCTTGTCCGTGCAGATCACCGAGGTGGCGCCGAGGGTTTCGACCGCCGGAAGCTTTCGGATCACCGCATTGCGGGCGGCCATGCGACGGACGCCGATCGCCAGCGTGATGGTGATCACCGCCGGAAGGCCTTCCGGCACGATCCCGACCGCGATGGCCACCACGGCGATCAGGGCATCGACCCAGTCGAACCCGCGCACCACCACCGCGAAGCCGAACAGGGCGGCGCTGGCAGCCAGCACGAACCAGGTGAAGCGCTGGGCGAAGGCATCGATTTGCCGGAGCAGGGGAGTGCTGAGCGGGGTGACGTTTTGCAGGAGTTCGCTGATCCGGCCGATCTGCGTTCCCAGTCCCGTCTCGACAACCACTCCGGTCGCTTGGCCCGCGGCGACGAGCGTGCCGGAGAAGGCCATACCGCGCCTGTCCCCAATTCCGGCTTCCTCGGGAACCGTCGAGATGTCCTTCTCTGCCGTGACCGACTCGCCTGTCAGCAGCGCTTCGTCGATGAGCAGGCGGCGCGCCCGGAGGAGCCGCAGGTCGGCCGGCACGCGATCCCCCGCCTCGAGCAGCACGATATCGCCCGGAACGAGATCGACGACGGGGGTGCGGCTGCGGTGCCCTTCGCGCATGACATTGGCGCTGGGCGCGATCATGCCCCGGATCGCGTCGAGGGCTTCCTCGGCCTTACCCTCCTGGATGTAGCCGACGATGGCGTTCACGACGACGACCGCAATGATCACCGCGGCGTCGACAAGATGGCCGAGCAGCCCGGCTGCGAGGGCCGCCGCGAGGAGGAAGTAGATCAGGACGTTGTTGAACTGTGCCAGAAACCGAAGGAACGCCGGCCGCCTGGCCGATTCGGGCAGCTGATTGGGGCCGTACCGGTCGCGTCTCCGTGCGGCCTCCGTTTCGGACAATCCGTCCGGCGAGCACTCGAGTTCAGCAAGCACCGTCTCGGGTGGGAGGCTGTGCCAAGCCCTATCGCGTTTCCTGGTCATGATCGCGATGCTAGCCTCGAAGTGCGGGAAGGTCGTCCCTGAGATCGGGACAGCTCAACCCTAAGATCCAACGGGGGTTCGAGCGCGGGAGGGGCTTGGCGCTATGAAGAAGATCCTCCTCGCGACGGATTTTTCGAGAGGATCGGACCGTGCTTTGCGTCGCGCTACTCTGCTTTGCAGGCAGCATGCGGCCGAGATGGTGGTCGTCCATGCAATCGACGACGACCAGGCCCCGCGTTTGATCGAGGCGGAGCGCAGCGTTGCATTGTCGCTGCTCGAGGAGCAGGCGAGGAGCATCGGAGAGATCGATGGCGTGGCGTGCAGCACGGATCTGCTGACCGGCGATCCTTACGCGGCGATCACGGAAGCTGCCGAGCGGCATTCGGCCGAGGTCATCGTGATCGGGCCGCACCGCCGCCACGTGGTTGGCGACACGATCGTCGGAACCACGGCCGAGCGGATCATCAAGGCGAGCCGCTGTCCCGTCCTGATGGTCAATGGCGTGCCGGCCGGCTTTTACCGGCACGTCATGATCGCGCTGGAACTGGCGGATTCTGGCCGTGATGCGGTCAGCTCTGTCCGGGCTCTCGGGATCGACAGGCAGGTCGGGGTCTCGGTGCTGCACATCTTCGATTCACCGGTCACGAGCCTCCTCGTCGGCGCCTCCATGGCGGGCGAGCAGGTGCGCAAGGCGCGCCTTGAAGAGGAGGCGCGGGCCTCCAGGGAGGTCGCCACCTTTCTCGCGGAGCTTGGCTTCGCCCCCATGGGGCAATCCGTGCTGCTGAACGAGGGGCCGATCGCCTCCACCATCCTGGCCGAGGCGAAGAGGCAGGGCGCCGAAATGGTCGTCGTCGGGACCGAGTGCCGGACCGGGCTCATGAAGCTCGTGCTCGGAAGCGTGGCGGAAGAGGTGCTCCGGACGGCCGAGATGGACGTGCTGGCCATCCCGCCGAGCCGTGGGCCGGCGTGAAACCCCCCATGATCTGCCACGGCGGCGTCGCGTTCATCGAGAGCCTGCTCGCCAATGCGCCGCATGCATGAGGAACGACTCGCGATCGGCCGCGATGGCTGACAGCCCGGCGAGCACGGGCTCCGCCCGCATGATGAGATAGGTGGGCGCCAGCCGCATCGTACCCTCGAAAGGCGCCTTGTGCTCGAAGGCCGCGCGAAAGGTGCCGTCGTGCGTAAATAGCGGCTCGATGCGAGGGGCGATGCCGCCGGCGATGAACACTCCACCATTCGCGCCGAAGATGAGGGCGAGGTCGCCGGCGAAACGGCCGAGCAGCGTGACGAAAAGGCGGAGGGCCTCTAACGCGATCCGGTCGCCCCCTCGCCAACCCGCGATGATCGCTGCTGGTGTCTCGAACGGCGCTGCGGCTCTGTGGACAGCGGCCACCGCGCGGTAGAGGCGGACGACGCCCGCCCCGGACAGCAGCGCTTCGGCCGTGATCCGTCCATGAACCCGCTCCAGCAAGGGCCAGATCCTGAACTCGCGCTCGCTCACCGGGCCGAACTCGACGTGACCGGCCTCCGTCGCCTGGATGACCCGGGTCCTCCCGAACGGCAGGAGCGCCGCCGCGCCTAGGCCGGTCCCGGGGCCGAGCACGAGCTGGGGGCCAGCCCGGTCGTCGCACGAGCCGATCCGCAGAGCTCCCCCGCCGTCGCGGCAGAAGCCCGGCAATGCCGCGGCCGTTGCCGTGTAGTCGTTGGTGAGAACGACCTCGTCGAGTTCCAGCTCCTGGCCGATGACCGCGGGATCGATCGTCCAGTTGGCGTTCGTGAGATGCACGGCGCCACGCGAGAGCGGGCCGGCGGCTGCGATGATGGCCGACCTCGGGGGGGCGCCCCGGTGCTGGCGCAGCGCGTCGCGGATGGCAGTGATAATCGTCCGATGCGACGCGGTGGGGGCCTTCGCAAGGAGCACCTCCGGCCTGCCGTGCTCGGAAAGCACCGCGAACCGTGCGAAGGTCCCCCCGACATCGCCGAGGATAACGGGGAGCGGTAGCATCATCTCGTCAATCTGTGCTTCCCGGCCTCATGGAACAACACCTCGGGTGTTATCGCCGGAGTCCCGCCTTGAAGCCGATCGTGACGCTTACGCTCAATCCCGCCATCGATGGAGCCGCCGAGGCCGAGGTGGTCCGGCCGATCCGGAAGATCCGCACCTCGAACGAGCGCTACTTCCCGGGTGGCGGCGGGATCAACGTCGCGCGAGTGATTCACGAACTCGGCGGCCACGCGCTCGCTATCTACCTGTCCGGCGGCGTGCCTGGACCCCTCTTCGATGCCCTGTTCGCCGAGACGGGCATTCCGTCCCGCCGCATAGCCATCGCCGACCACACTCGCATCAGCCAGGTCATTTTCGAACGCTCGAGCGGGCTGGAATACCGGTTCGTACCGGCAGGGCCGCAGATCGAGGAGCCCGAATGGAGGGCCTGCCTCGCGGCCGTCGAGGAGACGGATTTTGCCGTGCTCGTGGCGAGCGGCAGCCTTCCGCCGGGCGTCCCGACTGACTTCTATGTACGGCTTTCGGCGATCGTGACCGCGAGGGGCGCAAAGCTCGTCGTCGACACCTCGGGCGAGGCGCTTCGGCAGGCGCTCGGACACGGCGTCTTTATGATCAAGCCGAGCCTCGGCGAATTCGAGTCGATCATCGGGCGTCCGCTGCCCGATCCGGGCGACCAGAGAGAGGCTGCTCTCGGGCTGGTGCGGTCTGGCGCCGCAGAGATCGTTGCCCTGTCCCTCGGGCATGACGGTGCTCTGCTCGCTACCCGGGATGGAACGCTCAGGCTCCCTGCGCCCCCGGTGACGGCGAAGAGCGCCGTGGGAGCCGGCGACAGCTTCGTCGGGGCGATGACTCTGGCCCTGGCTCAGGGGAGCCCGGTCGAGGAGGCATTCGCGCGCGGTCTTTCGGCCGGCAGCGCTGCCGTCTTGTCCGCCGGGACGGAGCTCTGCCGGCCAGAGACTGTCGAGCAATTATACCGGGAACTCAGGGGCCGCGAGACCCTGGCCCTGACGCCTGCCTGACGGCCCGGGTCCGTAAGCGGACGACTAACCTTCCGGGAGGTCGGGCGTTGTCCGCCAGACGGCAGGGAGAAGCGGGATGAACGTTCAGGCCGGAACGGGTTTCGTCGAACGAAACCGGGCGGGCGCGGCGCGCATGAAGGCCGCAATCTTCGTCGAGCCGGGGAGGATCGTGCTGGACGAGAAGCCGATCCCGGATATCGGCCCGCTCGATGCCCTCATGCGCATCACCACCACGACGATCTGCGGGACGGACACCCACATCCTCAAAGGTGAATACCCCGTCGCGCGGGGGCTCACGATCGGGCACGAGCCGGTCGGGATCATCGAGAAGCTCGGCAGCGCGGTCGAAGGCTTCCGCGAGGGCCAGCGGGTCATTGCGGGCGCGATCACGCCGTCCGGCTACAGCAATGCCTGCATGTGCGGATGCTCGTCCCAGGACGGACCGGGCACGAAGCATGGCTTCAAGCCGATGGGCGGCTGGCGCTTCGGCAACACGATCGACGGCGCTCAGGCCGAATATCTCGTGGTCCCGGACGCCATGACAAACCTCGCTCCGGTGCCCGACCAGCTGACGGACGAGCAGGTGTTGATGTGTCCCGACATCATGTCGACCGGCTTCTCCGGTGCAGAGAGCGGGGGCGTGCGCATCGGCGACACGGTCGCGGTCTTCGCGCAGGGGCCGATCGGGCTCTGCGCGACGGCAGGAGCCCGGCTGATGGGCGCGACGCGGATCATCGCGGTGGAGAGCATCCCGGCGCGGCAGGAGATGGCGCGCAGCATGGGTGCCGACGAGATCGTTGACTTCTCCAAGGAGGATCCGGTCGAGGGAATTATGCGGATCACCGATGGCCGCGGTGTCGATGTTGCCATCGAGGCCCTCGGGCGGCAGGCGACCTTCGAGGCAGCGTTGCGCGTGCTGCGACCTGGAGGAACGTTGTCTTCGCTCGGCGTCTATTCGGATGACCTCCGCATTCCGCTCGGCCCCTTCGTGTCGGGGCTCGGTGACAACAAGATCGTCACGACCCTCTGCCCGGGTGGCAAGGAGCGGATGCGGCGTCTTCTGGATGTCGTCGCGTCCGGCCGGATGGATGCCCGAGCGCTCGTCACGCACCGTTTCAAGCTCGCAGAGATCGAGGCAGCCTACGACCTCTTCTCGAACCAGCGCGACGGCGTGCTGAAAGTGGCGATCACGCCCTGAGGCCAACTCGGGGCGTCACGCGCGACGCTGCCTCGGCCAGCGCTCGTAGAAGAACGGTCGGATAAGTCTGCGAGCCCATACCCGCAGGGTCGATGCAGCCGGCCTCCGGACACTCGGAACGGGGCCGGAAGGTCGTCGAGGATTAGCCCCTGGCCGGTTAGGAGGCTCACGGATGTCGTCGCCCACCATCGACCTCGTCCTGCTGGCCGCGTGCCTCGGGGCAGTGTTCGCTTCGACTACCGGCGCGGCGGCCCAGCCGACGACACTGTCTGCGCAGGAATCTGACCCGAATGTGATGGGGTGGATGAAGGGTTTTCCGCCTCCGGAAGACAGGATCATCACGCAGCCTGAATCGATCTACTTCAGCTTCCCTCGGCTCCGCTGGTCCGTCTGCTACATGCGCGAGTTGCTTCCGACCGAGGAAATCAGCCGGGGCATCGATGCACCCGTCCCGCTCAGCTCCCTGCCTCCAGACGAGTTGGCGGAGGAGCGGCGAAAGATCGATGCGCTGACGTTCAGGCCGCTCGGCAGCGACGAGGTCATGACCTGGGCCGAGTCCTATGACGCCAATTTCACGGACGGGATCCTCATCCTGCATAAGGATCGCGTCGTGTACGAGCGCTACTCCGGCTGCCTGAACGATCTCGGCAAGCACGCGGCCATGTCGATGACGAAGTCGCTCACAGGCCTCCTGGGCGAGATACTGGTCGTCGAGGGTAAGATCGACGAGGGGGCGCTCGTCGAGAGCATCATCCCCGAGATGAAGGGCAGCGCATTGGCCTCCGCGACCGTGCGGCAGGTCATGGATATGACGACGGGGCTCCGCTACTCGGAGGATTATTCGGATCCGAAGGCGGACATTTGGACTTACTCAGCCGCCGCTAGTCCTCTTCCGAAACCTGCGGGCTACAAGGGGCCGAACGGCTACTGGGAGTATCTCAAGCTCCTCCTGCCCGAGGGGCGGCATGGCGATGCCTTTCACTACAAAACCGTAGATGCGGACATGCTGGGCTGGATCGTCTCCCGCGTCGCCGAGAAGGCTGTCACTGATCTCGCGTCCGAACGGCTATGGCGCCCGATGGGCGCCGAGCAGGATGCCTACATGACCGTCGATGCGAGAGGCGTGCCCTTTGCCGGCGGAGGGCTCAGCGCCGGCCTGCGCGACCTTGGCCGGATCGGCCTTCTGATGCTGAACGAAGGCGTCATCAACGGGAAGCGGCTCTTTCCGGCCGAGGTCGTTCGGAAGATCCGCCGGGGAGGAGATCCTTCGAAGTTCGGCACCGCCTATCCGGCGCTGGTGGGTGGCAGCTACACCAGCATGTGGTGGGTCTATCCGGGAGGAAACGGCGTCATCGCCGCCCGCGGCGTGCACGGGCAGACCATCTATGTCGATCCCTCGGCCCACATGGTGCTGGTTCGGTTCGCGTCTTTTCCGAGGGCGGAGAACTCGCTCATCGATCCAACCTCTCTTCCAGCCTTCCAGGCCGTTTCGGCCTACCTGAAATCGAGGTGAGTGCCGGCCCCAACGACCGGGCCCCCGCTCATGGCCGCCGGGCTCATTCCCGAATTTCGTGCTGCAGAACCCGCCTTGATCCAGGTCAAGATGAATGCGCCTCTTGCGGCCGAAGAGGCTGCAATGTCTTCCGTCCAGCACCGACCCCCGATCTCGGGCAGACATGTCCTGCGGCTAGCCCTGATCGCAGTCGCGCTCGCGGGGCTTGCCGGCGGCCTCGCCGCCCAGTTCCTCGGCGAGGCGGACTGGGCCGCACCGCTATGGACAGCGGGAACCGTGCCCGTCCTCGCAGCGCTGCTGGTAGAGATCGTCTCCAGCCTGCGTCGCGGCGAGCTTGGCCTCGATATCGTGGCTGCGCTTTCCATGACGGTTGCGCTCATCTTCGGAGAAGCGCTCGCCGCCGCCGTCGTGGCGCTGATGTATGCTGGCGGGCAGGCGCTTGAAGCCTTCGCCGAGCGCCGTGCCACCCGCAGCATGACGGCGCTTCTCGAGCGCATGCCGCGAACCGCGATGCGCTACGTGGACGGCCGCCTCGAGACTGTGCAGATCGACGCGGTGGTCCCGGGTGATCGTCTTCTCGTGCGCCGGGGCGAGATGGTTCCCGTGGACGGCACCGTGGAGAGCGGCGTGGCCGTTCTCGACCTCTCCGCCATCACTGGGGAGACGCTGCCGGCGCGGGTCGGGCCGGGGGGCTCCGTCCTCAGTGGCGCGACGAATGCCGGGGATGTCTTCGACCTCACGGCTTCCCTGCGGGCCGCCGACAGCACCTACGCGGCCATCGTAGCGATGATCGAGGCGGCGCAGCGATCGAAAGCCGCGATGTCGCGCCTCGCGGACCGGTTCGCGATGGTCTTCCTGGCTGCCACGATCGCCCTGGCGGGCGGCGCGTGGTTCTGGACGGGGGAGCCGACCCGCGGCCTTGCCGTGCTGGTCGTGGCGACGCCTTGTCCCTTGATCCTCGCCGTACCGGTTGCGATCGTTTGCGGGATCGCGCGCGCGGCGAGGGTCGGGATCCTGGTTAAGGGCGGGCGGGCGCTCGAAACCCTCTCGCGCGTTCGCACCGTCGTTCTCGATAAGACCGGAACCCTGACCCACGGCACAGCCCGGCTGGTCGGGAGCGATGCGGCTGCCGGTTGGTCGGGCGAAGACGTCCTGCGCCTCGCCGCCTCCCTCGACCAGGCATCCAGCCACGTCACCGCGCAGGCGCTCGTCGCCGCGGCTCACGAGAAAGGCCTCCGGCTCTCGGTGCCTTCGGCGGTGATCGAGAGTCCAGGCGAGGGTCTCGCGGGCGAGGTGGACGGACGAGCGGTCGTCGTCGGCGGGCCGACATTCGTCGGGAGGCGTTCAGGCGCGGAGATCGGCCGGAGCGGATCGCCCGAGCCGGGGGCAAGCAGGGTTGCGGTCGCCGTCGATGGAAGCTGGGCGGGTACGCTGATCTTCGCGGACGCGCTGCGGAGCGAGGCGGTGCGCCTGCTGGCGGCACTTCGCAGCATCGGGATCAGGAGGATCGTGGTCGCCTCCGGTGATCGGCGCGAGGTCGTAAAGGCCGTCACTGCGGGCCTGCCGGTGGATCTCGCGGTTGGTGAGCTCACCCCTGAGGACAAGCTTGCGGCGGTCAAGGCGGAGCGGAACCATGGACCCGTCATGATGGTGGGCGACGGCGTCAATGACGCGCCGGCGCTCGCTGCCGCCGACCTCGGGGTCGCGCTGGGCGCTAGAGGCGCGGCCGCATCGGCGCAGGCTGCGGACGTCGTAATCCTGGTGGACGAACTCGACCGGCTGCTGCCGGCGATCACGATCGCCCGGAATGCGAGGCACATCGCCCTGCAGAGCGTCTGGGCCGGCCTCCTGATGTCGGGGGGCGGGATGATCGCGGCGGCGTTCGGCTACCTCACGCCGGTCCAGGGTGCGCTCATTCAGGAAGTCATCGACGTCATCGTGATCCTGAACGCGTTGAGGGCGCTCAAGGGCGATGAGACGACCTCTCAGGCCGGTGCCGTTAGGCAGCTGAGCCCCACAGGGACGCGCTTGCCCGATAGCGAATAATTCCCAGGAACGCGCTGCAGATCGGGGACGGCGTAGGTCTACTGGGGCGCCAGACTGGGGCCCCAGTTGTCGGAACAAAAGGTCGGACGGATCGATCTCCCGGAACTGGGCAGGCGCATACGAAGGCGCGTGTGCTCCGCTCCCAGGTGCACGGAGCGCGGGCATGTTCGATCCGAGACAGTTTCGACTGGACGGGGACGTGGCGCTGGTCACCGGCGCGGGAGCGGGTATCGGCCGCGGCATCGCCCTGACCTTCGGCGAGGCAGGCGCCGCCGTCGTGGTGAGCGACCTCAATGCCGACGCTGCCGGCCGGGTTGCGGCGGAGATCAGGCAGGCCGGGGGGCAGGCCGAGGACACACCCTGCAACGTTACGAAGGAAGCCGACCTGCAGGCTGCTGTCCGGAAGGCCGTGGATGGCTTCGGGAGCCTGACGATCCTCGTCAACAATGCTGGCGGCGGTGGCCCCAAGCCCTTCGACATGCCCATGGAGGATTTCCGTCGGGCGTTCGAGCTCAACGTGTTCTCGCTTTTCCGCCTAGCCCAGCTCGCTGCGCCGCACATGGCGGCGAAGGGCTGTGGCGCGATCCTCAACATCTCCTCCATGGCGGGCGAGAACCGGAACGTGCGGATGACCTCCTACGGCTCGTCGAAGGCAGCCGTGAACCACCTGACCCGCAACATGGCTTTCGACCTTGGCCCTCAGGGCATCCGCGTGAACGCGATCGCCCCTGGCGCAATCCGCACCGACGCTCTTTCGAGCGTGCTCACGCCCGAAGTCGAGAAGGCGATGCTGCGTCATACCCCGCTCGGCCGCCTCGGTGAGCCGCAGGACATCGCGAACGCGGCCCTGTTCCTGTGCTCCCCGGCGGCATCCTGGATCAGCGGGCAGATCCTCACGGTCTCGGGCGGCGGCGTGCAGGAGCTGAACTGACGGCGGGGCCCCTCGGAGCGGCCTTGGCGGTCGTCATCAAGAAGCCGGTCGGTGGTGAAGCCGGGCCATGAACGTGCGGGTCAGTTGCGCCACTTCCTCGGTCTTCTCGTCGAGCGCGAAATGGCCAGCATCGAGGATGTGGAGCTCGGCCGACGGCACGTCGCGCTTGTAGGCATGGGCGCCCGGCACGATGAACGAGGGATCGTAGCGGCCCCATAGGATGAGCATCGGCGGCTTGCGCTCGCGCAGCCACGCCTGCCAGCGGGGATAGGAAGCGACGTTGGTGCGATAATCGTAGAGCAGGGCGGCCTGGATCCCCCGCTGCCCTGGACGCAACAGGCGGGCGAACTCATCGGTCCAGCTGTCCGGATTGTAGCGCTCCGGATGGCGACTTGTGCCCAGGTGCCGCTGCTTCGTGCCCTCAAGCCCAACGAACGCCTCGACCTGCTCGGGGTGACCGGCAGGATCCGCCCAGTATCTCGCGATGCCGGCCCATTTCGCGCCGAGCCCTTCCTCATAGGCATTGGCGTTCTGGATGATCATCGCCTCCACGCTCTCAGGCGCGGCAATGGCCATGCGAAAACCGACCGGCCCGCCGTAATCCTGCATGAAGAGCGTGTGGCGGCCGACGCCCAGCTCCCGCAGCAAAGCTGCGATCGATTCCGCCAAGTGGTCGAAGGTGTAGCGGTACCGATCCGGCGATGGCGCGCCGCTGTGCCCAAATCCAGGATAATCGGGCGCGATCAGGCGGTACCGGTCGGCGAGGAGGGGGATCAGGCCATCCCACATGCGCGAGGAGGAGGGATACCCGTGCAGCAGGACGATCACCGGCGCGTCCTCGGGCCCAGCTTCGCGGTAGAACAGGTCCAGGCCCTCCACCGCCACCGTTCGGTAGGTGGTCGTGGCCGTTGTGTAGGGGATCGGCGCGGCGGCTGCGCTCTTCGGTGCTGCGCCCATGGCGGGATTCCGCTCCTCATGCACCTCCTCAACGCTTTGGGAGGGGGATCGGGCAGGCGCACCCGGCTCGGGTCGCGCAGTCGCGTCTCGGTTCAACGGGAAGGGAGCGCATCACGGCTGCAATCGCCGAGAGACAGTCGCGCTCGGACGCGCGCTGGGCTGGCCGACCCGACCGGCCTCATGGCCGATGACGGCAGGCAGCGGATGCGAACCGCCATCCCTTCACCAGGGTGGCCGTTCTCAAAGCTTTGCTGAAATCGACGTCTCGGTCCGCGTCGACGCCCTGCTGTAAAAGCGGAGCTCGCCCCTAAAGGGCAACAGCGTCAATGCAGGAATGGTAGCGGAGGAGGGACTCGAACCCCCGACACAAGGATTATGATTCCTCTGCTCTAACCAGCTGAGCTACTCCGCCGTCCGCGGTGAAAACCGGGAGGCGCCGTATAGGGACGGCCGGCGCTTCCTGTCAAGAATGGAAGCTGCCGATTTGCCCGCTGTGGCGCGCCTGACGAGGCAGGCGCGATCTCGCCGCGGGCAGCACCTGGAACTGCCCTATCGGCCAGGCATCGTGGCGATGCGCAGGGCGAAGATGCCGAAGACACCCGCAAAGGTGTAGTCGATGCCGCGCATCACGCGCGGGTGGCGCGTCAGGATGCCGATGGTGCGCTCCGCCCCTAGGACCAGCAGGGCTGCGAGCGGCGTCGAGAACACGACGAAATAGAGGCCGAGGAAGAGGAGCTGGCCGGCGGCGTTCGCGTTTCCGGGGTTCACGAATTGCGGCAGGAAGGTCACGAAGAAGAGCACGATCTTCGGGTTCGTCAGATTGACCCCGAAGCCGAGCAGGAAGGTGCGCCAGGCCGAGAGCTCCTGCCGGCCCGTATCGCGGAGGCGGAGTGCCGAGCCATGGCGCACGGCATCCACGGCGAGCCAGAGGAGGTACCCGGCGCCGACGATCTTGAGCACCATGAAGGCCGTCTCGGACGCGGCGAGTAGCGCCGAGACGCCGATCGCGGCCAGCACCGTGTGGATGCAGCAGCCGGCCATCGTGCCGAGCATCGCGAGAAGGCCCGCGCGGCGCCCGCCGGTGATCGTCTTTGCCAGGAACAGGCTCATGTCCGGCCCGGGCGTGATGAACAGCACGAAGCAGGCGAGCGTGTAGGTCGCGAGGACGCCCGGGGCCGGGACGAACTCCATGAGCGAAGGCATGGGCGTTCCTCAGGGCTTCAAGGGTTCGACCTTGGCGGCCTTGATGATTTCGGCCCAACGAGCCACGTCCTCGCGCTGGAAGGCGCCGAACGCATCGGGCTCGCGCCAGTTCAGGCTCATGCCCTGCTTGGCGATGTTCGCCTGCACTTCCGGTTTCTCCAGCGCGGCCTTGATGAGGTCGCGGTAGCGGTCGCGGATCGCCGGGGCGATGCCGGCCGGCGCGAAGATCGCACACCAGGCATCCGCCTCGACACCGGCAACGCCGGCGCCCGACAGCGTCGGCAGGCTCGGCAGGTGAGGGGAGGTGCGAGGCGAGGCGACCGCGAGGGCGCGCAACTCCTGCCCCTGGACCTGTCCCAGCACCGTCGGGACGGTGGCGAAGCTCATGTCCACACGCCCGCCCATCAGGTCCTGCAGCATCGGCGCCGCGCCGCGATAAGGCACGTGGACGAGGGCGATACCTGTCTTCGCCTTGAAGAGCTCCATCGTGAGGTGCGAGGCCGAGCCGAGGCCGGTGGACGCACAGGTCAGCTCCTTGCCGCCAGTCCGGGCGAGCGCGAGCAACTCCGCGACGTTCGCCGCGGCGAGATCCTTCCGGACCACCAGGAGATGCTGCAGGTCGGCGAGGCCGCCGAGGGTCGCGAAATCCTTCACCGGGTCGTAGCCGCCCCCATCCGGCAGCAGCGAAATGTTGGTCGCGTGCGTCTGGTTGGTGGACAGGACGAGCGTGTGGCCGTCCGGCTCTGCACGCGCGACACGGCGTGTGCCGAGCGCGCCGGAGGCGCCAGGCTGGTTCTCGACGACGACCGATTGTCCGAGCGGGCCTTGGATGCCCTCGGCCACGATCCTGGCGAGCACGTCGACGGCGCCGCCTGCCGGATAGGGCACCACGATCGTGACCGTGCGGCTCGGCGACCAGGACTGGGCCGAGGCGGGTCTGGCCATGGCGAGAGCCGCGGCCGCTCCCGCCCCTCCCGCGAGCATGCGTCGGCGATCGATCATCCCATTCTCTCCTGTCCAGTCGACCGTAACCCGTGAGGCCGGCTTCCGGCGGGACCGGCCGGGGCTTAAATGAGCGCCTCGGGGTGGTCCAGCTTTTGAAGGCCAGCAGGGGACATCGTGGCATGCGACAGATGCTGAGCAGGCTCGCGCTCGTGCTCCCCCTGGCCGCCTGGGCGTCGGGCGCCCTGGCGCAAGGAGCGCCTCCGGGGATGCCTGCCCCCGGGCCTGCCACGATCCTGTCCGACAGGGCGCGGCTCCTGCCGGCGATCGCCCGCAACGGGATGGTCTCCTCGCAGGAGGCGAAGGCGACCCGGATCGGCGTCGACATCCTTCGCCGGGGCGGAAACGCGGTCGATGCAGCCGTTGCCGTCGGCTTCGCGCTCGCCGCGACGCTGCCCCGCGCCGGCAATCTCGGCGGCGGCGGCTTCATGCTGGTTCATCTCGCCGATCGGAACGAGACGGTCGCGATCGACTATCGGGAGACCGCGCCGGCCGCCGCGACCCGCGACATGTTCCTTGACTCGGGAGGCGAGCCGGATCCCCGAAAATCCCGGGACAGCGGGCTCTCGGTCGGCGTGCCCGGGACTGTTGCGGGCCTCGCCCTAGCCCGCGAGCGCTTCGGCTCCGGCCGGTTTACGCTCGCGGACCTGATCGCGCCGGCCGAAAGCCTCGCCCGCGATGGGTTCGAGGTCGAGGACGACCTGGCGGATTCGCTGCCGGGGGCCGCCGGGCGGCTCGGACGTTTCCCGGCCACGCGCGCGGTCTTCTTCGCGGGGGACCGCCCGCTCGGCCGGGGTGAGCGTCTCGTCCAGCGGGATCTCGCCGATACGCTGGCCACGATCGCGAAGGGCGGTCCGAAGGCCTTCTACGAGGGGGAGACCGGATCCAGGATCGCCGACGCCGTGCGCAAAGCGGGCGGCGTGATGACGGCGGATGATCTCGCCCGCTATGCGCCGCTCGTGCGGAATCCGGTTCGTGGCACCTATCGGGGTTATGAGGTCGTCTCGATGCCCCCGCCGAGCTCCGGTGGCGTCCACCTCATCGAGATCCTCAACACGCTCGAGGGGTTCGATCTCGCGGCTCTGGGCGGCGGCAGCGCGGAGGCGATCCATCTGATGGCCGAGGCCATGAAGCCGGCCTATGCGGACCGCGCGGCGTGGCTGGGTGACCCCGACCGGGTGAAGATCCCCGTCTCCGGCCTTCTCTCGAAGGAGTACGCGGCGAGGCTGCGGGCCCGGGTCGACCCTGCCCGAGCCCGACCTGCCGACGAGGTGGCGGCCGGCGATCCGCTGCCCTTCGAACCGGACCAGACGACCCACTTCTCCGTCGTGGACGGGCAGGGCAATGCGGTCGCCAACACCTACACGCTGAATTTCTCTTACGGGCTCGGTCTGGTGGCGGAAGGAACCGGCATCCTCCTCAACAACGAGATGGATGACTTCGCGGCGAAACCAGGGGCGACCAATGCCTACGGCCTCGTCGGCGGGGAGGCGAACAGCGTTGCGCCCGGTGCGCGCCCGCTCTCGTCCATGACGCCGACCTTCCTGTTCCGCGATGGAAGGCTGGTCATGGCGACCGGGAGCCCCGGCGGCAGCCGCATCATCACGACTGTCCTCCAGGTGATCCTCGGGTCCGTGGATTTCGGGCTGAACATCGCCGAGGCTGTGGCCGCGCCGCGCATCCACCATCAATGGCGGCCGGATGCGCTGCTGGTCGAAACCGGCCTATCGCCCGACACGTTGCGTCTTCTGCGGGAAAAAGGGCATCGCGTGGTGGTGGGCTCGACGTCGGGATCCGCTAATTCGATCGTCGTCACGCCGGAGGGCCTGGCCGGCGCTGCCGATCCCCGGCAGCGGGGCACGCTCGCCGAAGGCTATTGAGAAGGGAACATCATGGCTGCTGCATCGGGCATTCGCATCGGCCTCCTGGCCGGGCTTCTCAGCCTCGTCCTGGCCGGCTGCGGGATCAACAATGTGCCGACCCTGCAGGAGCGCGCCAATGCGGCATGGGGCGAGGTGCAGAACCAGTACCAGCGGCGGGCCGACCTCATCCCGAACCTGGTCGAAACCGTCAAAGGCTATGCCCAGCAGGAACGGGAGGTCCTGACCGAGGTCACCGAGGCCCGCGCGAAGGCGGCGAGCGTGAAGGTTGATGCCTCGACCATCACGGATCCGGCCAAGTTCAAGGAATTCCAGGACGCGCAGAACCAGCTGTCCGGCGCACTGGGGCGCCTGCTCGTCACGGTCGAGCGCTATCCGGACCTGAAGTCCAACCAGAACTTCCTGGCCCTGCAATCGCAGCTGGAGGGGACGGAGAACCGCATCGCGGTTGCGCGCCGGGACTACATCCAGACGGTGCAGGCCTACAATACGGAGCTTCGTACGATACCCGGGCGGTGGATCGCCGCCATCCTCTATCCGGACGCGAAGCCGATGGAGGTTTTCACCGCCACGCAAGGCTCGGACCGGCCGCCGCAGGTGAAGTTCTAGCCTGCGAGCCTGGAAGTGGCTCTGCTAAGGCCGGGCTTGGTCGCCCAGATGCCGCGCCGCATGCTGGCGGTGCTGGCGCTCGGCCTGCTGCTGGTCTGCGGGGTTGCGGTTCACGCGCTTGCGCAAGGTTTTCCCGCCCCCACCGGCCGCGTGGTGGATGCCGCGAACCTGCTTAGCCCGGAGCAGCGCGCCGCCCTCGAAGCGAAGCTCAAGGCGCATGAAGACAAGACGTCGGATCAGGTCGTCGTCGCGACCGTGCCCTCGCTCGGCGGAACGAGCGTCGAGGATTATGGCAACCGCCTCTATCGCCACTGGCAGCTCGGGCAGAAGGACAAGAACAACGGCGCGCTGCTCCTGGTCGCGCCGAACGAGCGCAAGGTCCGGATCGAGGTCGGCTACGGTCTCGAAGGCGCGCTGACCGACGCTTTGTCCGGCGTGATCATCCGGACAGCCATCGCGCCCCGCTTCAAGCAGGGGGATTTCGCCGGCGGGATCGATGCGGGCGTCGACGCGATCCTCGCGATTCTCACGGGCGACGCCGAGGAATGGCAGCGCCGCGCGAAGGTTCGCGCTGACGATCAATCCGAGATCGACTGGATCACGATCATCGTCATGGTCGTGATCCTGATCATCATCGTGCGGGCCTTCTTCCGGGGCGGAGGCGGCGGGTCGTCCCGCTCCCATCGCCGCCGGGGTGGATCCTGGGTCGTCATGCCGGTTCCAAGCGGGGGAGGCTGGGGCGGCGGCTTCTCGGGCGGCGGAGGCTTCGGGGGTGGGTTCGGCGGCGGCTTTTCCGGCGGGGGAGGCTCCTCCGGCGGCGGGGGGGCTTCGGGATCATGGTGAGATGCTGAGCGAAGAGGAGCGCCTGCGCGTCGAGGCCGCAATCCGCGAGGCGGAGCAGCGCACGGCCGGCGAGATCGTCGTCGTCGTAGCGCGCCAGGCGAGCGGCTACCGGGCCATTCCCTTCCTGTACGCGCTGGTTGCGGTGCTAGCCGCTCCGTGGCCGCTCATCCTCTGGACCGAGCTCGGCCCCGTTCGCATCTTCTCCGTCCAGCTCGGCATCGCGATTCTCGTCCTCGCGCTCGGCGCCTGGATGCCGCTGCGGCTCCGCCTCGTGCCTGGTCCGATCAGGCGGGCCCGCGCCCGGGAGGCGGCCCAGCACGAATGGCTCGCGCGCGGCATGGCCGATACCCGCGGGCGTACCGGCGTTCTCCTCTTCGTGTCGGCAGCCGAGCACCATGCGGAGGTCATCGGTGACCTCGCGATTTCGGGGCGCGTCGGCGAGGCGGAATGGCGCGGCATAATCGAACGGCTCATCGCCGCATTTGCCCGCAACGCGCGGACGCAGGGGCTGGTGGAGGCCGTCCAGGGGATCGGGGTGCTCCTCGCCCGGCACGCACCCGTGGAGGAGCGCGACGCGGACGAACTGCCCAACAGGGTCGTCCTGCTTTGACGCCCTCCTGAGCCTGGATCCGTTCGGGACGGTTCGGCGAACCGCAGCGCGATCAGCTTCCGCCGCTCGCGAGACCGAACGTCGGAAAACGCCCTATTTCCCGCTCACGCGCCAGCGGCGATGCATCCAGAGCCACTGTCCCGGGTTCTCGCGGACCCATTCCTCGACGATCGAGGTCATGACCTGCGTCGCCCGCGCCACGTCGATCCGCCCCTCCTCGTCGCGGGGCAGATCAACCGGCGGGGTGAGTTCCAGGCGGAAGCGATGACCCTGCAGGCGGACCACCCGAACTCCGTGAACGGGGCAATCATGGTGGCGGGCGAGCTTGGCGAGGAGCGGGTTCGTGAGCGCCGGCCTTCCCATGAACGTCGTCACCACGCCCCGCGTGAAGTGCTGGTCGATGAGCTGGCCGAGATGGCCGCCACGCTCCAGCACTCCGGCGATCGCAAAAGCCGCGCCGCCACCGGAGGATGCCGTCAGGCCGCCCATCGTGCCGGATCGAACTTCGTAAACGAGCCGCGCCGCCGCCGGATCGTTCGGCGGCCGGAAGATGGCCGTCGCGTCGAGCCCGAACCGGGCGGCGCAGATGGCGGGCAGCTCCCAATTTCCGAGATGGGCCGAGAAGATGATCCCCGGAAGGCCGTCGTCTCGCAGCTTCAGGAAATGCTCGATGCCGACCACCTCGACGCGGCCAGGCGCCGGTGCCTCGGGATCGTAGTCGAAGAGCTTGCCGAGATGAGCGTATTCAGCGCCCGTGCGACCCAGATTCGCCCAGGCGCTCCGCGCGATGCGGATGCGCTCGGCCTCGCTCATCTCAGGGAAGACAGCGCGAAGGTTCGCGAGCGCAATCCGGTGCTGCGGCAGAAGGGGCCCGACGGTGCGGGCGAGCCAGGCGCCGAGATCGCTCGACCGCTCAGGGCCGAGGAGGCGCGCGAAGCCGAAAACGCCCCGCACGGCGGTGGCCATGATGGCGCCGAGCACACGAGACTTGATGGCTCGGAATCCGGTACGTGAGCGGGACATTGTCGAAATCTGAGTACCGTGCCGGGGAGTGGCTTCCCTCAAAAGAGAACGCCCTGGCGGGCCCGTCACGGGCCGCAATCCGCATGGATGAACGCGATGGACCCGCTTACGCCGAAGCACGGCCGCGGGGCAAGCCGACGCGCGCGGCAAGACGGGAGCGCGCCGGGCGGCGGGGTTCAGAGCGTCGCGATGATCTTCCCGAACACGCGCCGCGATTCGAGCTTCTCGAGGCCCCGCGAAAACTCTGCGACCGGAAGGACCTCGTCGAGGACCGGCTTCAGGCCGCCTTCCATCTTGGCGAGCGAATCCGTGATGTTGGCCATGCGGCAGCCAAACGAACCGGTAATGCGGTATTGCTGCTGGAACAGCTGCATCAGGTTCATCGAGGTGGAGACACCGGAGGTCGAACCACAGGTCACCAGGCGGCCGCCCCGCTTGAGGCAGAGCAGGCTGCCGTTCCAGGTCTCGGCGCCGACATGCTCGAAGACGACATCGACGCCGCGCCTTTTCGTCAGCCGGCGAACCTCGCCCTCGAAACGCTCGGCCCGGTAATTGATGACGTGATCGGCCCCGAGGTCACGCGCCTTCTTGCCCTTCTCGTCGTCCCCGACGGTGGTGAAGACCGTGCAGCCGATCGCCTTTGCCATCCGGATCGCCGCCGTGCCGATGCCCGAGCCGCCGGCATGGACGAGGATCGTCTCGCCCGGCTCCAGGCGAGCGTTATCGAACAGCATGTGCTGGACGGTCCCGAAGGCGATCGGCGCGCAGGCCGCGTCCTCGAACGAGACCGCATCCGGGATCCGCAGCACCAGCCGGGCCGGCATGTTCACGAGCTCGCGCGAGAAGCCGTCAAGGTGAAACCCCATGATGCCGCCCACCTCCTCGCAGAGGTTGTCGCGGCCCTCGCGGCAGGCGCGGCAGCGCCCGCAGATCAGGGCGCCGTACATGACGACCCGCTGGCCGGGTGAAAGCGAGGCGACGTCTTGCCCGACGGCCGCGATCTCGCCCGACGCCTCGGCGCCGACCACGACCGGCAGCTTCCGCCGGGCGAACGCCATGCCCCGGAAGCCCCATACATCGATATGGTTCAGGCCGACGGCTTTGACGCGGATCTGAACCTCGCCGGGCCCCGGCGGGGGAGGCGGATCGACCTCTGTGAGGCGCAGGTCGCGATCGCCAAAGAGTTGGAGAGCTTTCATTCTGATCGGGCCTTCTCAGCGATGCACGCCGAGCATCGCGGTGAGGCCGCCATCGACGGGGAGGACCGCGCCGGTGATGTAGGCTGCCGGCGGCGTCAGGAGAAAGCCGACCAGCGCCGCGATTTCCTGCGGCCGGGCGAAGCGGCCGGCCGGGATCTGCTTCTCCATCTGCGGCCGATGGGCGGCGTAGCCAGCCATCATCTCGGTATCGATGAAACCTGGCGCAACGTAGTTCACCGCGATCCCGCGCTTGGCGGTCTCGATCGCTAGTGTGCGGCAATAGGAGAGGAGGGCGCCCTTTGAAGCCGCGTAGGCGGCATTGCCCGCATTCGCCTGCAAGGCTGCGACGGACCCGATCGCGACGATGCGTCCCTCGCGGGCGCGCAGCATGCCGCGCATGACGGCTTTCGCCAGGCGGGTCAGGGACCAGAAGTTCACCTGCATGGCGGCTTCGGCCTTGTCCTGCGCGATCATGGCCGTGAGCGCGTCGTAGGGCTGACCGGCATTGTGGACGAGACCGAACCAGGTCTCGGCCTCGATCTCGGTCGCGAAGTCCTCAAGTGCGGTCTTGTTGGAGAGATCCAGCTTCCTTGCCCGGATCGCCACGTCGGGATGGGAGGCGGCGAGGGTCTCCGTGAGTCGAGCGGCTTCCTCGGCCGAGTTGCGATAAGTGAAATCGACAGCGAAGCCTGCACCCGCCAGTGCGGTCACGATCGCGGCGCCGACGCCCCGGCCTCCACCTGTGACGAGGACGCGCCGCTGCTCGGAACCGGCGCTCACTTGGGCTCTGCCCCGAGGACGAGGCAGGTATTCTGGCCGCCGAAGCCGAAGGAGTTCGACAAGACAAAACGGACCTGCGAATCACGCGCCGCGTTCGGGACGACGTCGAGCGGAATCGCCGGATCGGGAACCGCATAGTTGATGGTGGGCGGCAGGCGCCCGTTCGTGATGGTGAGCAGCGACATCACGGCCTCGACCGCTCCAGCTGCGGTGAGCGTGTGGCCGATCATCGATTTGTTGGACGAGATCGGCACCGCGCCCATGCGCTCGCCCATGACCTTCATGCAGCCGAGCGCCTCCATCTTGTCGTTCTCGGGCGTGCCGGTGCCGTGCGCGTTGACGTAGTCGATGTCATCCGGGCTGAGGCCGGCATCCTCGATCGCCTCCCGGATGGCGGCAATGATCGGAGCGCCGTCCGGGCTGGAGCGGGTACGGTGAAAGCCGTCGCCTTTCTCCCCGCAGCCGAGCACGTAGCCGAGGATGCGAGCGCCGCGCGCCCTCGCAGAGGCGGCGCTCTCAAGCACGAGCGCTGCCGCGCCTTCACCCATGACGAAGCCGTCGCGATTCTTGGAGAACGGCTTCGCTGCGCCTTCGGGAGGCGTGTTCTGCGTCGAAAGGGCGGACAGGAGGGAGAACCGGATCAGAGATTCCGGGTTCACGGAACCGTCGGTCCCGATGCAGAGCGCGGCTTCCGCTTCGCCGCGCCGGATTGCCTCCACGCCAAGCTGGATCGCGGTCGCGCCCGACGAACATGCCGTCGAGAGCGAGATCGGCGAGCCGAGTGTGCCGAACCGATCGGCGATGCGGTCGGCGACCGTTCCGAAGGTGAAGAGATCATGCCAGGCATCGAAGCGACGGGTCGCGGCTCCGGCCAGGAGTTGAGAGTAGGTGATGCTCGCTTCGTCGCCTGAACTCGCCGCCGCGGCGAGAGCCTCGCGCTGAGGCCATTCGACTTCGACGGGAGGGACCGCAACAAAAAGAGGCCCTGGGAACTCGCCGGTCCGAGCGAACGCGGCCTGCGCGACGGCCTCTCCGGCCGCCAACTCGGCGAGACGCTCCGAGAGCATGGGCGCGCAGAACGGCTCTACTGGCTCGAAATCCACGGTCCCGGCGATACGGGTGCGCAGGTTCTCGGTCGAGAAGCGCCGAATCTCGTGGATGCCCGAACGCCCGGCCGTCAGGGCGGCCCAGTTCTCGTCCTGCCCCCGCCCGAGCGAGGTCACGACGCCCATGCCCGTCACGACGACGAGCGGACGCCCGAATTTGTCGGTCTCAGCCTGTGCCATGTCGCGTTCTACTGCGCCCGCACCATCCGCACCAAGCCTTCGCCCCTGCGGTGGCCTATCGCGGTGGCGACCGCCTCCGATGAGTGGTCCGCTGCAACGAGCGCTGCGGCTATCGCAGCCCCGACCGGCGCCGTCGCCTCGAGCGGATGACCAAGAAGGTCGCCGAGCGCATGCAGTTTGCTCTGAGGAGCAAGGGCAGAGAGGGCGCTCCGCTCCTCCTCGGTCGCCCCGGCAACGCCCGTTGCGCCCGAAAGGACGATCGCGTCCGGGCCGATCCCGGATTCGCGCCAGAGGCGCTCCAGGGTCGATGCGACGGCCTCTCTGTCCCGACGGGTTCGAGCGGCCTGCACAGGTTTGAGCTCGGCCTGGATCGCCGCGCCGCGCCTCGCCGCGTGCTCGTGAGACTCGAGCACGAGGAAGGCGGCGGCCGAGCCCAGGATGAGCCCGCCACCCCGTTCGGGCCGCTCCCATACGGGTGCAAAAGGCTGCTTCCAGAGATAGCCGCCCAGCTCGAAGATCAGAATCGAATCGGCCCGCTCGGCATTGTAGGAGCTGCCGACCAGCATCGCATCGACCTGGCCCGAGGCGATGCGGGCCTGGGCGATTCTGAGCGCGTCGACGCCGCACATCTCCTCGCCCATGAACGTCCGCGAAGCGCCGGTCACGCCGTGCACGATCGAGATGTTGCCGGCGAGCAGGTTCGAGAGCTGAGCGAGGAAGAGCGTCGGCCTAAGATCGCTCATCAGCCGTTCGTTCAGGAAGGCGCCCGGGTCCGAGGCGTTCCGCAGTCCCGTCAGGATCTGGCCGTCGACGGCATAGTCGCGCTCGCCTCCGCCGGCCGCCACGATCATCTGCATCCGGGCTTTCGCCTCGGCATCGTCCTTCAGCCCCGCTGCTTCCAGTGCGAGACCGGCCGTGTAGACGCCCAGGCGCTGCCACGGCTCCATCTGCCGCTGGTCGGACTTCTTCGCGATGTGCCGGTCCCACTCGATGGGCGGCATGGGATGGACCGGGTAAGGCGCGAAGCGGTCCGTATCGATCCGCTGTCCGGCCGGAGAGGCGAGCGCCTGCAGGTGCGCCGCGACACCCTCGCCGACGCTGGAGACGAGTCCAATCCCCGTGACGACGACAGGCCGGGTCACGCCGAAGCCTCGGCCGGCAATCCGATGCGGCGCGCCTGATCCTTCATCCGCTCACTCAAACCTGGAGGAAAGGGCATAGTGCGAAACCGCAACTCGGCATCGGCGATCTTCTTGCCGGCCGAGGTGATGCTTGCCTTCGTGGCCATGTAGCCCGAACCCTCATGCTCCAGCCGCGCTGTGATCTCCAAAGCTGCGCCCGGCGGCACGAAGTCCCGGAATCGGGCGCGGTCAACGGCCATCAGGAAGGGCATCATCTCAAAGCCCGTGAGGGCGAGGATGAGGTAGCCCGAGGCTTGGGCCATCGTCTCGGTCAGAAGCACACCCGGTACGAGCGGATGATCCGGGAAGTGACCCTCGAAGACCGGACTATGGTCCGGAACCGTCGAATGCGCCTCGATGCGCCTCTCAGCCCGGTCTAGCCGGGCCACCCGGTCGATCATCTCGAAATATTCGAGGCGCATGGATCAGAGGACCGGGCGGTAGGGGACTAAGCGTGCGCAGGAAGAGGCGCGATCCTTCTCGAAAGCGGGACCGCGGCGGACCGTTTCAGGTGTTCTTGGCCGCGACGAGCGCGTCAATGCGGGCGACCAGATTGCGGATGACGAAATACTCCTCCGCGGGAGTCTTCCCTTCGTTCACCTCCTGGGTCCACTGCTCGAGCGGGAGCTTGATGCCGAACGCCTTGTCGATTGCGAAAGCGATATCGAGGAAGGCGAGCGAGTCGATCCCGAGATCGTCGATCGCGTGGCTCTCGGGGGTAATCTTCTCGCGCGGGATGTCGGCGGTCTCGGAGATGATGCCCGCGACCGTCTCGAATGTAGACGACATAACTCGAATCTCTCGTGAGCCCCGCCGGTTCGGTCCGGGGCTCGGGTCGACGAGGGATTACACGACGGGTTCCCCGCGAGCAACCTGACGAGGAGCGCCCTGCCTACCAGCCGGGGAAACGGTTCGCGACAAAAAGCGCCAATCCGAGAATCGCCGCTCCGGTGGCGATGGCGAAAGCAGGCCCCACCAAGTCGCTCGCCTCGTCGTCTTTCAACTCCTCGAGCAGGACCGGCTCGTGCTCGATCACCGGTCCGAAATCGCGCAGCTCCTGCTCGATGCGCCAGATGAGCATCGCCTCGCGATCCTCGTCGGGGTTTGCGGAGGCGGGCAGGGCTGCACGCTGCATCAGAGACGCCCTTGAAAAAGTCTCCGAGTCGGATCGGCGGATTCACGACTGATCCGTAGACGCAGGAAGATCCCCGCTGGTTCCGTGCCGATCGCGCAAGCGACAGCACGATTCAACTCCAGGATAGAAGCCTTAACGCATGATAATCGGCAGCATTCATCTTGATGCGAACCAGAGCCCGCCAATAATCAAGAGTGCGACAACCCCGCTCCATGCGAGGCGACGGAGGATCGCTTGCCACGCATAGTCCGGCGATTGGGAAAGGAGTTCGATCTCCTCGTCCGAATCCAGAGGTGGATCCGATTGTTCGCGGGGGCTGGTCATCGGTGGCGATCAGCCTCGCGGACGCGGCGCAGCACCTCGTCGACGGGCTCTCCGACGCTGAGCGGGGCCGCTCCGCTGACGCCGATCAGCGTTCCCGGGCGGCGGCCTTCCTCGTTGAAGGAGGAGATCGCCGTAATCGCACAAGCATTCACATAGATCGGCTTTGGCCCGCCGATGCCCGCGTAGGCTGTCAGGGCGATGAGCACCGGAAAAGGGCACATTCCGTATGTCTACCGAAGGACCACGGCCTTGTACCAGAGCCAGACCAGCAGGGGGACCAGCTTGGCGGCGTGCCGAGTTGGCCCCGAGACCCTGGGTCATCCGATCCGGAAAAGCGGTTCACCTGTGACAGCGGCATAGGTGAGCGTCACGCCCGCGCAAAAGCCCAGCATGACGCCCCGCCAGAATCCCCAGGGCTCGGCGCGCGCCTGCGTGGCGAAATCGGCTACCGACACTTCAAAGAGATCGCGGCGTCGACGGGCCGGTCGGCGCTGGGTCGGTTCCTCTGGAAGGCCGAGCAGGTCCGAGTCCGAAGGTCCGCCCTCTTCCGCGATCCATCGGTCAAGGAGCGCCAAGGCATCCGAGCGACGCTCTCCGGACTGACCGGCAGGTGTCGAGCCAACCGCGCTGCCCGCCATCTGACGCTCCTGGTTCAAGCGGCTAGGCAACCGCGAGGCATTTGTTCTGTACCATACGCAGACCAGGGCAGGCCCGGCCCGCCACCACGCTTGCATGGAGAACGTAAACCTCTCGTCTCCCGTGGGAGAACGACACCCGCCTGTGTGGTGGAAACGTGGTACCGCCGCCCCGGCTCGAACGGGGGACCCCCAGATCCACAATCTGGTGCTCTAACCAACTGAGCTACGGCGGCCCGGGCGCTTCTGAGGAGCGCGTAGGCGATGTATCGCCCTCGGCCTCGGAACACAAGGTCTGCCGCGGTCTCAATAGCGGTTCTGGAACCGCTCGGCCCGCAACTGCCCGTGCTTCGGGATCAATCCGTAATCCAGCACCAGGGGAACCCAGCTGTCCTCGCTGTAGACGGGGCGCGAGAAACAGAGCGTCCCGGCGTTGTCGGCAGCAAACTTCTCCATGCTCCGGTAGCTCTTCCCGGCCTCGCTGTGCCCCTGGTTCACGTCCGAGCGTTGCGGGAATAGATTCGCGTCCAGCCCACCACCCTGACCGTGGCTCATGAAGTGGCCACGATCGTACTTCCCCTCGTAGAGGCGGAAGAAGCGATCTCGCCAGGACTCGCTCGCGACATCACTCGGATCCTTGCCGAGGAAGCCTGCCATTCGGCTGCTGTCGCGCTTGCCTGACTTCTTACCTGCCGTCCCGAACGCGACGACCGTGCGGGAGGCTCCTACGTCGAAGAGGAAGCGATATCCGTGATCGCTGAACTCGAGGGTATCCGACGTGCTGCCGGGCATCTCCGCGTAGTCGTCCAGCCAGACTTCGATAAGCGGCTTCCAGAAATCCGCCTGAATCTTCGTTGGAAGCTCCGCGGAGTTGACGGCTGCGGCGACCTCGGCGGGCTGGAATCGCGTGGGGAAGCCACCCAGGAGGGGCGGCATGCGGAATTCCCGCCGCTCGCGCGCGGTCGCGGCGCAGATCCGGCCAGCAACTGCCTGACGAATGAAGAGCTGGACGACGTCCTGGTCGGACCAACTCGGTTCGGCGTCCACCATCCGCCTGATGTCCGGAAGGACATTTCCGAGATCCTGCAACGCAACCCAACGCCCGATCTCGTCCTCGGAGCGAAGCCGGGCAGCCTGCAGCCATGGGGCGGACCTTGACCAGGGCGCAGCGACCAGCGCCTCGCGATGCCCTCGCATGACGATCGCGAACGGGTGAGCCGCGACGACCTCGTCAACGGTGTCGCTGAGCGTAGCCATCCCTCACCTCCACGAGCAGGACAGGGCGTCTCTGTGGATGGTACGCCCAAGCTTAGATTTCGCGAAGCGAATCCGGCGTTCCGTCGGGTGACCTTCCGGGCCACGAAGCGGAAACCTGCGGGCGCAAAGCCATGACCGATTTCGCCAGTTCCTATCTCGGCCGGCTGAGGGCGGCAGTCGGAAGCCGTTTGCTGCTGGTTCCCGGGATGCGCATCGTCGTCGAGCGTGGGGATGGCGCGATCCTTCTGCAGCTTCGCTCCGACTATCGTCTCTGGGGCCTGCCGGGCGGCGTTCCGGATGAAGGGGAGGGGGCGGACGAGACGGTGATCAGGGAGACCCTGGAGGAGACAGGAATCGAGGTTGTCGATCCCAAGCCGTTCGGCTTCGCGTGCGATCCGGCGCACGAGGTGTGGACCTATCCGAACGGCGACCAGTGCCACTACTTCACGCTGCTCTACGCGGCGCGGCGCTTCACGGGCGCTGTGATCGCCGGCAACGAGGAGAGCCTTAAAGTCGGCTGGTTCCCGCCGGACGACCTGCCGCCTCTCCTCCCCGTCATGCGCCGGACGCTCGATGCCTATGCGCTCTATCGTGCAACAGGCGTCTTCCAGATGATCTGAGCCCACGCCGTGTTGACCCGACGCTCCGGATGCCGGAAGCGGTGGGCCAGCAAGGGGCCGCGCCGGCCCGAAGGCGGAGGAAACCCAAGATGGCCCCCGGAAAGCGCAGCTATCGCGTCGCGGTCATCCCCGGAGACGGGATCGGCAAGGAGGTCGTACCGGAAGGCGTGCGCGTCCTGGAGAAGGTCGCCGCGCGACACGGCTTCGAGCTGAAGCTCGACTGGTTCGATTTCGCCTCCTACGACTACTACGCCAAGCACGGCCGGATGATGCCGGAGGATTGGAAGGACCAGGTCGGCCGGCACGATGCCATCTTCTTCGGGGCAGTCGGCTGGCCGGAGAAGATCCCCGACCACGTCTCGCTCTGGGGCTCGCTCCTCCTCTTCCGGCGCGAGTTCGACCAGTACATCAATCTCCGCCCGGTCCGGCTGATGCCGGGCGTCAAGTGCCCGCTCGCCGGCCGGGAGCCGGGCGACATCGATTTCTGGGTCGTCCGCGAGAACACCGAGGGCGAGTATTCAGCCATCGGCGGGCGCGCCTTCCCGGGGACGGACCGCGAGTTCGTTCTGCAGGAATCCGTCTTCACGCGGACGGGTGTCGATCGGGTCCTGAAATTCGCCTTCGAACTCGCGAAGTCCCGGCCGAAGAAGCACCTGACCGCGGCGACCAAGTCCAACGGCATCTCGATCTCCATGCCCTACTGGGACGAGAGGCTCGAGGCGATGGCCGCCGGCTACCCGGACGTGCGCTGGGACAAGTACCACATCGACATCCTGACGGCCCATTTCGTCCTGAACCCTGACCGCTTCGATGTGGTCGTCGCGTCCAACCTCTTCGGCGATATCCTCTCGGATCTCGGGCCGGCCTGCACCGGAACGATCGGCATCGCGCCCTCCGGCAACATCAACCCGACTCGCGAGCATCCCTCCGTGTTCGAGCCCGTGCACGGCTCTGCGCCCGACATCGCGGGACAGGGGATCGCGAACCCGATCGGCCAAATCTGGTCTGGCGCCATGATGCTGGAACATCTCGGCGAAACTGACGCGGCGGCCGAGATCGTCGCCGGCATCGAGCGCGTGCTGGCCGAACGCACACTGCGCACGCGGGACCTCGGCGGTAATGCCGATACCGAGGCCTGCGGACGGGCCGTCGCAGAGGCGATCGGCTAAGCAGTGGAGCGCCGGTCCGCCACCGCGGACCGGATCGTCCTCGACGGCGCCGCTATCCGCGCTGGTCACTATCGGGATCCCGCCATTTTCCCCAAAGCGAGATCAGGATCGGAATGATGTCGCTGGTCCGGGATATCGGGCGGCGTCTCTACGCCCAGCCTTATCTGCTGCTTACGCTCACGCCCCTCATCTGGGCGCTCAATGCCGTCGCGGGACGTGCGCTCGTCGGCGAGGTATCGCCCATGGTAACGACGATCCTCCGATGGGGGCTGGTCATCATCATCCTGGGGATCATCGCGCGTCGCCAGATCGTAGCGGAGAGATATCTCCTGGCTCGTCACTGGCGCTTCATCCTGGTGATGGGCGCCGTCGGGTTCACAGGTTTCAACGCGCCGCTTTATCTTGGGGCGGCGACCACGACCGCCGTGAACATCGGCATGATCCAGGGAGTCATGCCCGCACTCGTGCTGGCCGGAAGCTTTCTCGCTTATCGCACTCCCTTCACGCCTCTCCAGGTCTGCGGCCTTCTAGTGGCAGTCCTCGGAGTTGGGGTAGTCGTGAGCCATGGCGAGATACAGCAATTGAAGGCGCTCCAGATCCGGGAAGGCGATCTGTTGATCCTTTTCGCTTGCGTGCTCTACGCCGGCTATACGGTCGCTCTACGGCGGCGCCCACCCATCTCGGCCTTTGCCTTCTTTGCCGGCCTTTCGCTTGCGGCCTTCCTCAGCACCATTCCGCTCGTTGGGCTCGAGATCATGGCCGGCACCATCCGGTGGCCGGGCCCGAAAGGGTGGGCGATCCTCCTGATGCTCGCGATCGGTCCCTCGCTGATCAGCCAGATCTTCTACATGCGCGGCGTCGAGCTGATCGGGCCCGGACGGGCGGGACTGTTCGTGAACCTCGTGCCCGTCTTCGCCGCGATCCTCGCCGTGCTCCTCCTCGGCGAGGAATTCGCCGCGTATCACGCAGTCGCGCTGGCGCTCGTGCTCGCCGGAATCGCTCTCGCCGAGATCGGAAAGCCGCGGAGCCCGGCTTGAGGCAGCGGCGCTCGATGAGGCCGCTCAGAATCTGAGCGGCTTGGCCTGTTTGACGCCCGGGATGGTCTGGATGCGGGCCAGCACCTCGGGCGGGACCTCGCCGTCCACCTCCACGAGGGCGATGGCCGAGCCGCCCGGCTGGTCGCGGCCGAGCGCGAAGGTGGCGATGTTCACGCCCGCGTCGCCGAGCGTCGTCGCAAAGCGCCCGATGAAGCCCGGCTTGTCCTCGTTCGAGACATAGATCAGCGACGGCGCGAACTCGGCATCCACCTTCAGGCCCTTTACGTCGACGATGCGCGGCTTGCCGTCGGCGAAGACGGTGCCTGACACCGAGCGTTCCTGCTTCTCCGTCACGACCGTGACGGTCACGAGGGAATCGTAATCGCCGTCCTGCTCGCGGGTCACTTCCTCGACGACGATGCCGCGCTCCTTAGCGACGGAGGGGGCGGAGACCACGTTCACCTCGGCCAGCATCGGGCGCAGCAGGCCGGCAACGGCCGAACTCGTCAGTGCCTTTGTCTTCATCCCGGCAACCTCGCCCTGATAGGTGACGCGGACGAGCTTCAGGCCTGTCTCCGTGAGCTGGCCGGCAAACGATCCGAGCTTTTCGGACAGGGCGATGAACGGGCGAAGCTTCGGCGCTTCCTCGGCGGTGATCGACGGGAAGTTCACCGCGTTCTGGATCGCACCCTTGATGAGATAGTCCGACATCTGCTCGGCGACCTGGAGAGCGACGTTCTCCTGAGCTTCGCTGGTCGCGGCCCCGAGATGCGGCGTGCAGACCACGTGCGGGTGGCCGAAGAGCGGGTTCTCCGTCGCGGGTTCGGTCGAGAAGACGTCGAAGGCGGCGCCGGCGACATGGCCGGAATCGAGGGCGGCCCTCAACGCCACCTCATCCACGAGGCCGCCACGGGCGCAGTTCACGATGCGCACGCCCTTCTTGGTGCGGGCAAGCGCCTCCGCCGAGAGGATGTTGCGGGTCTTCTCCGTGAGCGGGGTGTGCAGGGTGATGATGTCTGCCCGGGCGAGCAGCTCGGGCAGTTCCACCTTCTCGACCCCGAGATCGAGGGCCCGCTCCGGTGACAGGAAGGGATCGAAGGCGATCACCCGCATATGCAGGCCCTGCGCGCGGTCGGCGACGATCGCTCCGATATTGCCGCAGCCGATGATCCCGAGTGTCTTGCCCGTGATCTCCACGCCCATGAAGCGGTTCTTCTCCCACTTGCCGGCCTGCGTGGAGGCGTCGGCGGCCGGGATTTCGCGGGCGAGCGCGAACATCATGGCGATCGCGTGCTCTGCGGTCGTGATCGAGTTGCCGAAGGGCGTGTTCATGACGATCACGCCGCGGGCGGTCGCGGCCGGGATGTCCACGTTGTCGACCCCGATGCCGGCGCGGCCGATCACCTTCAGGGCGCTCGCCTGCTCCAGGATCTTGGCTGTGACCTTGGTGGCGGAGCGGATCGCCAGGCCGTCATACTGGCCGATGACGGCCGCGAGGCGGTCCTTGTCCTTGCCGAGATCGGGCTGGAAATCGACCTCTACGCCGCGGTCCTTGAAGATCTGGACGGCGGCTGGGGACAGGGCGTCGGAAATGAGGACGCGGGGCATGGAAGGCTCCAGGCTGGCCGCCGCTCACCCCGGCGCAGGCCGGGGTCCAAGATTGCGCCTGGATCCCGGCTTGCGCCGGGATGAACGGGGCGGATGTCAGTGTGCGGTGAGGTCGCCCCGCAGCATCGCCTCGACGTCGCTGCGGAGCAGGAGGACCCCGTAATCGGAGCCCGGATTGAGGACGAACTCGGTGCCCGGATGGCGCAGGAAGAGGTCGCGGACCTTGTCGGTCGCGATGAAATGGTCCGCCTTGTACTGCGCCTGCGCCCGGATCGGGGCCGAGAAGATCGGAAGGTAAGTCTTGCCATCTTGCACGACGGGCTCGAGCTCGAGCCGGACGTCAGGCGGAACGACCGCCTGCCCGTTCGCCCCGACCTCGATGCGGCCGTTTGCGGGCAGGAGCGCCAGGCAGACCTCCGAATCCAGGAGTTCCCGGAGGAACGCGTCTCGGTAAGCCGGCTCGTGCGCAGCGCGAACGAGTTCGACCTCGAGCTCGTTCTGCGGGGCGAAGCCGTCGGACCCGATCTCGTCCGTCATGGCTCAGGCGGCCTGGGCGAGAAGCATCGCCTTTTCCTGCGCGAAGGCCCAGTCGAGCCACGGCGTGAGCGCCTCGAGGTCGGAGGTCTCGACCGTCGCCCCGCACCAGATGCGCAGGCCTGCCGGAGCATCACGGTAGGCGCCGATATCGAAAGCGACGCCTTCCTTCTCCAGCGCGGACGCGATGCCCTTGGCGACGGATGCGACGACATCCTTGCCCTTCGCAACCACCTCCGGGTCCGCGATCACGAGGCAGACGCTCGTGTTCGAGGCGATCTCGGGGGATTTTGCGAGGTTGGCGATCCACGGCGTGCGGGCGACCCAGTCGAGGATCACCTTCGCGTTCCGGTCCGAGCGAGCGACGAGCCCGTCAAGGCCGCCCTCGGCCTTCGCCCAGTTCAGCGCGTCGATGTAGTCCTCCACGCAGAGCATGGAAGGCGTGTTGATCGTCTCGCCCTCGAAGATCCCCTCGATGAGCTTGCCGCCTTTGGTCATGCGGAAGATCTTCGGCAGCGGCCAGGCGGGCGTGTAGCTCTCCAGCCGGGCGACGGCCCGCGGCGAGAGGATCAGCATGCCGTGCGCGGCCTCGCTGCCGAGCGCCTTCTGCCAGGAGAAGGTGACGACATCGAGCTTCGGCCAGTCGAGCCGCTGCGAGAAGGCGGCCGAGGTCGCATCGCAGATCGTCAGACCTTCGCGATCGGCTGCGATCCAGTCCGCGTTCGGCACGCGAACACCCGAGGTCGTGCCGTTCCAGGTGAATATGACGTCGCGCGAGCTCGCGTTGACCTCGCGGAGATCCGGCAACTCGCCATAGGTGGCCTTGATGACGCGGGCGTCGGTGAGCTTCAGCTGCTTGACGACATCCGTCACCCAGCCTTCGCCGAAGCTTTCCCAGGCGAGAAGGTCTACCGGCCGTGCCCCGAGCAGGGACCAGAGCGCCATCTCGACGGCACCGGTATCGGAGGCGGGCACGATGCCGATGCGGTAATCGGCCGGGACCTGCAGCACCTCGCGGGTCAGGTCGATGGCGAGCTTCAGCTTAGCCTTTCCGACCTTGGCGCGGTGCGAGCGGCCGAGGGGCGCGTCGCTCAGTGCTTCGGGTGTCCAGCCGGGGCGCTTCGCGCATGGGCCGGAGGAGAAAAAGGGCGTGCGCGGGCGATCCGCGGGACGCGTAACGGGCATCGTGGCCATATGTAGTCCATCCTTCCAGATGGGCGCCCCTCGGTGGGGAGGGGTCTCCCGCCGGCCCGTATCTGCCTCGTCGCCCGGAAGGTCAAGGCGGCGTTCGGTTCCCGCATAGACCTATGCGGGACTTCCATTATGGATGCGGTGCAGCATGATGGGGCGGAGGGAGCGACGGATGACCACAGAGACGCGCCGGGACAAGCCCTGGCTGTTCCGCACCTATGCTGGCCACTCTACGGCCGCGGATTCGAACGCGCTCTATCGCCGCAATCTCGCGAAGGGGCAGACGGGGCTGTCCATCGCCTTCGATCTCCCGACCCAGACGGGATACGACCCTGACCACGAACTCGCTCGCGGCGAGGTCGGGAAGGTCGGCGTCTCCATCGCGCATATCGGCGACATGCGGGCGCTGTTCGACGGCATCCCGCTCGCGCAGATGAACACGTCCATGACGATCAACGCGCCGGCGGCGTGGCTGCTGGCGCTCTACCTCGCCGTCGCGGAAGAGCAGGGCGCCCCGCTCGCCGCGCTCCAGGGCACGACCCAGAACGACATCATCAAGGAATACCTGTCGCGGGGCACCTACGTGTTCCCGCCCGAGCCCTCCATGCGGCTGACCAAGGACGTGATCCTGTTCACGACCGGCGAGGTGCCGAAGTGGAACCCGATGAACGTCTGCTCCTACCACCTGCAGGAGGCGGGGGCGACGCCGGTCCAGGAACTCGCCTTCGCGCTCGCAACCGCGATCGCTGTCCTGGACACGGTGAAGGCCTCGGGCGAGGTGGACGAGGCCGGCTTCGCCGATGTCGTGGGGCGCATGTCCTTCTTCGTGAATGCCGGGCTCCGCTTCGTGACCGAGATCGCGAAGATGCGGGCCTTCGCCGAGCTGTGGGACGAGATCACGCGCGACCGCTACGGCATCGCGGATCCGAAGAAGCGGATGTTCCGCTACGGCGTCCAGGTGAACTCGCTCGGCCTCACGGAGCAGCAACCCGAGAACAACGTCCACCGCATCCTCATCGAGATGCTGGCCGTGACCCTGTCGAAAAAGGCGCGTGCGAGGGCCGTTCAGCTCCCGGCCTGGAACGAGGCGCTGGGCCTGCCGCGATCATGGGACCAGCAATGGTCGCTGCGCATGCAGCAGATCCTCGCCTTCGAGACCGACCTCCTGGAGCATGACGACCTCTTCGACGGCTCGAAGGTGATGGAGGAGAAAGTCGAGCGGCTGAAGGCGGAGGCCAGGGCCGAGCTCGCCCGGGTGGACGCGATCGGGGGCGCCATCGCTGCGGTCGAGACGGGGCTGCTGAAGCGGGCGCTGGTCGAGTCGAATGCCGAGCGCATCGCGCGGGTCGAGGCGGGCGAGCAGGTCGTGGTCGGCGTCAACCGCTTTCAGGAGGGCGAGCCGTCGCCGCTCGTCGCGGGTGAGGGCACCTTCCTGGCTGTGCCAGAGACGGTCGAGATGGAGGCCGTGCACAGGATCCGAGCCTGGCGGTCCTCGCGCGACAAGGCGGCGGTGGCTGCGGCCATCGCGGAGCTCGAGGCTGCGGCGCGCGAGGGGCGCAACATCATGCCGCCCTCGATCGCGGCCGCGAAGGCGGGCGTCACGACGGGCGAGTGGGGCGAGACGCTGCGCGAGGTCTTCGGGCAGTACCGCGCCCCGACCGGCGTGACGGTAGAGACGCGCAGCCAGGCTCCAGGGGAGGACGTGAAGCTGGTCATCGCTGAACTCGGGGAGAAGCTGGGCGAGACGCCGCGCCTCGTGGTTGGCAAGCCCGGGCTGGATGGCCACTCCAACGGCGCGGAACAGATCGCGCTTCGCGCGCGGGATGTCGGCATGGAGGTGGCGTATGACGGAATTCGCCAGACCCCGGCGGAGATCGTCGCGCGGGCGGCCGAGACCGGCGCGCACATCATCGGGCTCTCCATCCTGTCCGGCTCGCACGTTCCCCTGGTGCGCGAGGTCATGGCGCGCCTCAGGCTGGAGAACCTCGACCATATCCCGGTGGTGGTCGGCGGGATCATCTCGGCGGAGGACGAGCTCGTGCTCAGCAACATGGGCGTCGCGGCCGTCTATACGCCGAAGGATTACGAGCTCGACCGCATCATGATCGGCATGGCGCGGGTGGTTGAACGCTCGCTGGCGCGGCAGGCGGAAACGCGGAGCAGCCAAGGCGCCCCGCGCGCCCGGGCCGACAAGAGAGTCACGCGTTCGGTTTGAGTGCGGAGCTCGCGTGCGGCGGAGGGCGCGCCAAGTTCTCCGCCCGGCCGCCCTGGATGTGTTAACGTCGATTCTACCGTCAAATCGAGGAGCCTGGGTAGACCGTTGGCCGAAGGCATGTCCGAGCGCTCAACACCAAGGACCCGGACGCTGCTCCGGGCGCGGGTGGAGTTCGCCGGCGGGGCGCAGACCGTCGATTGCACGGTGCGCGACCTGTCCGAAAGCGGCGCGCGCCTGCAGATCCCGGAAAGCGCCGTGCTGCCGCCCAGGTTCACGCTGTTCGTGCCCAAGCACGCGCGGCGGTATCAGGCCCTGCTCCGCTGGCACCGCGAAGGGTTCGCCGGTGTCGAATTTGAGAAGGACGGCGAGGGCCAGGCTGCCGCCGAGCGCCCGGGCGAGGACCGCGTCGCCAAGCTCGAGGCGGAGGTGGCGCGGCTACGGCGCCTGATCGAAGCCATCAGGGCCGATCCGAGTCAGGCCAGGCTGCTCCTAGAGCGGTTCGATACGACGCTCACCTGACGTAAATGGCCGGGCGCTGGGCCCGGCCACAAGATGCCTCAAGGGCAGGGATGGCGTATGCCGTCGTAGCCGAGATACGTCCCGGAAGCCGGGTCGTACGACTTGAAGCGCTGCATGCAGTAAGCGATCGCATCGTCGGCGGGCGGCGCTGCATAATAGCCGGGCGCCGGGGCGGCCTGCGAGGCGATCGCCCCGCCGATCAGCGCGCCGGCAGCAAGACCGCCGATCAGCGGCGCCGCACCGTAGCCGCGGCGGTAGTACCCGCCGCGATAACCGTAGCGCGGGCCGTAATAGCCCCGGCCGTAATATCCGCGGCCTCCGCGCACGCCGCGGCGCCATTGGGTGTACTCGGTCTTCACACCGGAGGCGTCGAGCCGCTCGGCCGTAATTGGCGCTGCCGATGCGCTCGTCGTGGCGGCGCCGGAAAGGAGACCCGCGGCGCCGAGCGCGGCAGCCGCAATCGTCGTGGTCAGAATCTGTCGCATCTTTCCCAATCTCTGGAAGGCCCATCAACGGGGCAGGTATGGGCCAACGAGGTACTACGGAAAGGGTTCAACTCTGCGCCGGGCGAAGCGCTTCAGTGACTTAGCGGGCGGCCGTCCGCTCTGAGCCAAAGCGAGACGGCCGCGAGTGCAGCCGCGCCTGCAAGGTGAACGAGAATCTGGCCGCCGGCGCTCGTTCCCGAAACGGACATGACGAGGGCGAGGTCGCAGGCGGGAATGATGAGGCTGGCGGCTAGGACCGTGCTCAGCGCGGCCCGCGTGCCGAATGCCACGAGGCCGAAGATGTACAGCGCCAGTGCGAGATCACGAAAGGCGATCGCCCGGACATAGGCGAGAGCGACGGGGTGGTTCGTTTCGATGCCGAAGATCCAGGCGCCGAGCTGGGGTGTGGCCGCGAAGACGACCCCGATTGCAAGAAAGGCCGCCCCGAGGAGGAGGGCCGCCCAGGTGGAAGGGGCTGAGAGGGGCAACCCCCTCCAAGAAGAGGGGCGGAAGGTCAGCTCGTGAGGCCGGCGAGGGCTCGCTCGGCCAGGAGCTTGGGATCCGAATAACCCTGGCGAGCCTCGTCGATGATCCGCGACGCGAGTTTCCGACGCAGGGCATGGCTCGGTACGTCGAGTTGGACGCTGCCCTCGTCGATCGAGGAAAGAGCGGTTTCGTAGGCCTGGGTCAGGTTGGCGATCTCGGCCGGGCCGAAGACGGCACCGGCATTGCGGAGGAGAGTGGCTGGCATTGTCACATCCGAATTTGTAGGCCGACCCCCGCGATTCAAGGACCACGGAGAAGAGCGGAGGCCGGCCAGGGCCGATTTCGCAGCCCGATTCGGACTACATCACCGGAGGAGGCCGGAAGCTCTAACGGTTGTTAGTGACAGGGGAGACGTCCCGGCCTCGAGGCCGGGACTCGCCCTCGTCCGGGCCAGGGCGGTGTAGCGCGACCCATCCCCGCAGATCCGCCGCGTTGTCCGCCGCCGCGGCTCGGTGCGATATGGCGGCGACAACAATCGCCGCGGACATAGCCGCTCAATGCTCATGCCCCGTCTCGCGCCCCTGATCGCCGCGCTTGCGCTGGCCGCTCCCGCGGCAGCTGAGCTCAGGGGACATGGCGGTCCCGTCCGCGCCCTCGCCATCCTCGAAGGTGGCGCTGCAGCCGTCTCCGGCAGCTTCGACCAGTCGGCAATCCTGTGGAATCTCCGGACGGGAGAGGCGGCGGCCGTCCTTCGGTTCCACGAAGGCTCGGTGAATGCCGTCCTGGCTCTCCCCGATGGCCAGTTCGCGACCGCGGGCGAAGACGGGCGGATCGCTCTCTGGCGGCGGGACAGGGGCGAACCGGTCGAGGTCTTCCAGGCCCATAAACGGCCAGTCGTGGGACTGGCGCTCTCGCCGGACGGAAGGCGGATTGCCTCCGCATCATGGGACGGGACCGCGCGCGTTGGCCCTGTCGGGGGCGGGGAAGCCCGGCTGCTGGAAGGCCATCAGGGCCAGGTGAATGCCGTCGCCTTCCTGCCCGACGGGCGCCTCGTCACGGCCGGCTATGACGCGACACTCCGCATCTGGCTCGAAGGGGAGGGCTCTCCCGCAATCCGGACGCTCCCGACGCCGCTCAATGCGATCGCGGTCGCCCGGCAGGGCGAGATCCTGGCCGGCGGGGCGGATGGGGTGCTGCGCATCCTGAACCCCGCTGGCGAGGTTCGGACGGAACTGGATCTCGATGCGGGGCCGATCCTGGCGATCGCGGTCACCGGGGATGGCGAGCGCGCCGCTATCGCCACGCTGCGCGGAGCCGTCGCGCTGGTCGATTGCCGCACCGGCCGGGAGACCGCGCGGCTCGTCGGCCCCGGTCTTCCCGTGTGGTCCCTGGCCTTCGCCCAGGACGGGGAGGAACTGCTGACGGGCGGGGGCGATCGCCTGGTCAGGCGCTGGAACGCCCGGACGGGAGAGCATATCGGGCCGGTGGTGATGGCGCGGCCCGCCGAGCTGAACGCGGTTGCCGGAAGCGAGCGCGGCGCGGAGGTCTTCAAGGCCTGCGCCGCCTGCCACACGCTGACCCCGGACGGCGGCAACCGCGCCGGACCGACGCTGCATGGCGTCTTCGGCCGCAGGATCGCGACGCTGCCGGGCTACAATTTCTCGCCGGCCCTGAAAGCGCTCGACATCACCTGGAATGCCGAGACCATCTCGAAACTCTTCGAGGTCGGGCCGGCGCGCTACACGCCCGGCACCAAGATGCCGGAGCAGACGGTGGCGGCGGAGGACCGCAAGGCGCTCGTCGAGTTTCTCGAGAAGGCGACGCGATAGGCCGGGTCAGGCCGTTCCGGGCTCGCTGCGGGCGGCGATGTAGTCGTCGGTGGTCCGCGGCCTGCGGCCGGCGCCCTCGTGCGGATCGAAGCTGGCATTCACGACCGCCTCCACCCGGCAATCCTCGCACATGGTGAGGACGCGCGTGCGCGCCTCGCCCTCGGGGCCGGCGAACATCCAGTGGCTGCCGGAAAGCTTGGCGATGACGCGCTCGATGGCGCTGCGGGTCCCGAACGGCTTGGCGCAGGAGGTGCAGTGGAAGGGCTCCTCCTCCTTCACCACCCGCCGGCCGTTGTTCCAGGCCGCGAAGTCGATCTGCGGCTGGAGCGTGATCACATCCTCCGGGCAGGTCTGCGCACACAGCCCGCACTGCACGCAGAGCGTCTCATCGAAGGAGAGCAGCGGCCGGTCGGGGTTGTCGGCGAGCGCGGCCGTCGGGCAGGCGCCGACGCAGGACAGGCAGAGCGTGCAGTTCTCGACCTCGAAGCCGAGGCCGCCGAAGGGCGCGCCGGCAGCGAGCGGAATCACGTCCACGGGCTCCGGGGCAGCCCGGTGCAACTCGCGGAAGGCGAGTTCGAGCACGCCGCGCTTCTCGCCGGCCATGATGAACGAGGCGGGTCTGTCGGAGGGGCGTCCGAGCGGCGCGGAATCCAAGAGGGACCGGAGTTCGTCCGGGTCGTCCGTCGCGAGGAGCGACACCGGCGCCGCGCCGTAGCCGAGAGCGCCGAGCACGGTGTTCGCGAGATCCACGACCCGCAGGGTCGGCGCGAGGTCGTGCTTCGGCTTGCCGCGGACCAGCAGCCGTGCGCCCGCGGCGCCGTAGGAGAAGAGGGCAGCCAGCGTCTCGGGCCCGACCTGCGTCACCTCGTTGACCCGGACCGGCAGCACGTTCGCCGGCAGCCCATCCCCGAACCGGGCGAGCGCCTCGATCAGCGGTTCGCCATGGTCGCCGTCATGGAACAGCACCACCCCGTTCCGTCCGCCGGCATCCCGGTAGGCCTGCATGAGCGTGCGGAGCCTGCGGGCGAGCGCATCGACCTTCGGCAGGGCATAGGAGGCGGCGCCGGTCGGACAAACGGCGGCGCAGGAGCCGCACCCGGCGCAGATATACGGGTCGATCGCCACATGGTCGCCGGCCGGCGTGATGGCGCCCGTCGGGCACGCGTCCAGGCAGCGGGTGCAGCCCGTGATGCGCGAGCGGGAATGGGCGCAGAGGCCTGCCTTGAAGTCGATGAAGCGCGGCTTGTCGAACTCGCCGACGAGATGCGAGGCTTCCGCGATGAGGCGCTCCACGGCGGCGGGATCGCGCGGGTCGGCCCGCAGGTAGCCGCTGCGCAACTCGTGCGCCGGGAAGAGGGGGACCCCGCCCGAGAGATCGATCACGAGGTCGCAGCTGGAGGTGGCGCCATCGCGCGCCATGCCGAAGGCGAGCGCGCGCCGCGACGATGGGGCGGGCAGGGCGTAGTCGTCGATCCGCAGCTCGAAGGCGCCGAGATGGCCCTTCGCCCCCATGATCGTGCCCTTGAGCACCGGAAACTCGGTCGCCCGCGGCGGCACGACATCCGCCGGGCGGGTGAGGAGCACGGTGATGTCCAGATGCGGCGCGAGGCGGCGGGCCGCCTCGATCGCGACCTCGTCGCGGCCATAGACGAGCGCCACGCCCTCGCTCGCGAAGCTCACCGTGGAGATCGGGGACATGGGCTCGGCGGCGGCAGCAAAGAGCGCAGCCATCTTGGGACCGGCCGCCTTGGCGTCCTTCGACCAGCCCGCGTTTTCGCGGATATTCGCCACGCTGATCCGGTCGGCGGCGCCGGCCTCCTCCGCGATCTCGGTGAAGAGTGGGGCCTGGTAGGCGCATGGCACCGTGATCGCCGCTCCCGTAGTCAGGGCGGTCTTGAAGCGATCCAGCTCGCGGCCGCAGAGCTGGTCGGCCTCCTGCAGCCTGCCGCCGCAGCCGGATGCGATGGCTCGCCCATCGAGCGGCATCGTCTCCTCGCAGGAGCAGGCAAATACGACGCGGTCGGTCACGGAAGTCCAAGCCTCAGGGCGCGGCGCTCTGCGCCTCGCAATATCCCACGGGAACTTATACTAGAATCGCTCGAAGGTAATTGGACACTTCCTCGCAGTATCGACCGGCATGACCGCTTCCGCCGTCCGGAGCTCCGAGCCGCGCCTGCACCTGCCGCCGGCCTTCACATGGGTGGCGCCGGCCGCGGACGCTGCCGTGCATGACTTCGCTTGCGCCATCGCGCCGCGGCTTGGCGCGGGTACGCTGGCGAGCCGCGCTGGCGAGCGCTGGTTGGAACTCGCCGTGGTGCTCGAGCCCGAGGAGCCCCTTCGGCTAGCGCGCCGCGCCATCCTGCCCTGCATGGTCGGACTCGCCGAGGCGGTCGGGGCCTGCGCACCGCCGGAGAAGCCGGCGGCGCTCGACTATCCGGACGTGATCCGTTTCGACGGCGCCAGGCTCGGGGGAGGGCGCCTCGCCTGGCCGGGGGGCTGCGGCGAGGACGAGGTGCCCGCTTGGCTCGTCTTCTCCGCCATGCTGATCGCCTCGAAGAGCCATGCCGGCGATCCCGGCCTGACGCCGGGCACGACCGCCCTCGACGAGGAAGGCTTCGAGCCGGATGCCCCGGCTGCGATCGTAGAGGCTTTCGCCCGCTACCTGATGCTGGGCTTCGACGCCGTGCGCGAGAACGGCTTCGAGGGCTGGTCGGACGCCTACCGGCGCTGGCTGCCGGAGGGGCGGGCTATCCGCATCGACGCAGGCGGCAATCTACGGCCTGTCGAAGGGGCGGCGATCGAGCTCGCGTCGGCGCTCGCCGGGATGGCCTGGCTCGATCCACAGACCGGAGCGCCCCGGCTGTGACGGTCACCAGGCTTCCGCGGACGATCCGGCTCGATCCCTCCGACACCTTCGTATTCGAGCATCCGGCCGAGCCGGGCGAATGGGCCGTGACGGGCTCCTTCCTGTTCCTCGATGCGGATCCCGCGACACTGTCGGGCAAGGCTCGCGCGGCGTTCCGGTCCGGATTCGCAGGCGTGTCCTCGCTCGGCTTCTCGACCCTGGTGGTCGTCAGCGAGGCGAGCCCGGCAGAGGTGGAGGACGCGACGGCGACCCTGGCCCGCCACATTCGGGACAAGCTCGGCGCGCCGGACGACGAAAGCGCGCGCGCCGCCGCCGAGGAAGAGATCGCCGCGGCGGCCTCGCTGTGCGGGCCGCCCGTGAATACGGTGCTGGCGATGCACCGCACGCTCGAGGACGGCCAGCTGCGCGAGCAGTTCCGGACGCTCACCCCGAAGGAGCCGAGCCTGCCAGGCTCCGACCGGCTTCATGCGAGCCTGCGCGTGTTCCAGTTCGTGGAGGCGGATGACGAGCCGGAGGAGCGGATCGACCTCGCCGGCCTGATGGCGGAGAAGCCGGCGTGAGGGAGTTCTGGGTTTCGAGCGGGCATCACCTGACCCGCAGGACGGAGGGCGGCGGCCTTGCCGTCACGGACGAGTTGCTGCTCGCCATCCTGGCCCGCCCGGAGCTGCTGCCGCCCGAGGAGGCCTGCGAGGCCGAGCGCGCATTGCATGGGAGCCTCACGGCTGACCCGCGCCGCCCGGTCGCGGCTGCCGAGGTCACCGCGATCACGGACGAGGATGCGCGGGAAAACTGGTCCGTCATGCTGGCGTTGCGCGAGACGCTTCTCGCTTCGCCTTCGGTCGAGGCGGCCTATCTGAAGCTCGTCCGGGCGAAGCCGATCACGACGCCGGCGATCTTCCTGAACCAGCTCGTCCACCTCATACTCCGCAACGCGCTCGATGGCTGCGAAGACCCCTATGTCCTGCGCGCCGCCGAGCTGTTCTTTCGCCCGCAGCGCGTCTCGGTGACCGGCGAGACAGTCCTGCTTGCCGATGCCGAGCTGATCGATGCGGAGGAGGCGGGCGGCCATCGCTCGCCCCTGACGGCGATGCTCGGGCGCGAGCCGGTGACCGAGCTCGACGTCCTGGATGACGAGACGGCCTGGACCTACTGGAGCCGCTCGGACGCGTTCTCCATGGCGCTCAACCTCAACTCCAACCCCAAGTCGCGGGAGGGGCTCGCCCGCGCGATCGAGGCTTGGCTCCGGCACCTCCTTCACCTGGAGGTCCGGGTCGAGCCGGTCGCCAGGGTGCAGGACGAGGATTGGCGCTGGTTCGTGGGACTCGATGCCGAGGCGACGCGGGTCGGCAACGCCGTCTGGAACGGCGAGAAGCTCTCGGGGGAGACGCTGTCGCGCGTGCTCGCCATGTTCCGGATGAGCGTGCCCGACTCCTCCCGGATCGACCCCAAGGTGGCGGGACACCCCATCTACCTGTTCATGGCCATGAATTCCGAGCGGCGGCTCACCGTGAAGCCGCAGAACCTCGTTGTCGGCTTGCCGCTTGCGGCAAGGCAGGTGCCCGCATGACGATCCCGACAGACGAACCGGCGGCCCGCTGCACGGTGGGCATCGTCGTCGCGAAGCGCAAGCTCTCCAACCCCTGGGCGGATCATGCCTGGCTGCCGGTCGCGGCGCTGCCGGACGCCCCGGACACGCCGCCCTGGACCCGGCTTTCCGCGGATGAGCGGGAGGAGCTCTTCTACGCGGGCGCCTTCGAGGTCTCCTTCCAGCGCGGCGAGACCTCGCATTACCGCGACAACCTGACCTCGGGCCAGCCTTCGCTCTGGGTGTCGCTGCGGCCGGTCGGCGGGGAGGATCATGAGATCGCGACCGTCACGCCCGATCCATACGAAGGGGAATCGCTGGCCGAGGGAATCGGCGAGATCGTCGAGGCGGTGCCGATGCCGCCCGAGGTGCAGGCGCGGCTCGCCGCCTTCGTGGAGGCTTTCCACGTCGAGCGCACCTTCTTCAAGCGCAAGCGCGACCGTGCCGATTCCGAGGCCCTGGCGCGCCGCATTCCCGGCCAGGGGCGGGGAGGGGGAGGCGAGCCGTGAGTGGCGAGGATGGCGGTTTTCTCACGCGCTGGTCGCGCCG
>NZ_JBMSEF010000004.1:0-8927 GCF_049446235.1 Enterovirga sp. CN4-39
GGCAGATCACGTCGCAGGCGGAAAAGAAGGCGCCGCGGCCCGAGGGCACCTCGAAACCATCCGCCTTCGCCCGCTCCAGCGAACCCTCGCGACCTAAGCAGAGGACGCGCATCCCGAAGGCCCGGCCGTAGCCCGCGACGAGCCGGCCGATCCGGCCATAGCCGTAGACGCCCAGGACCTTGCCCTTGAGCTGCGTGCCGAGGGTCGCCTGCCACTGCCCGGCACGGAGCCGGCCGGCTTCTTCCGGGATGTGGCGAAGAGCGGCGAGAACCAGCCCCCAGGTGAGTTCGGCGGTCGAACTCGGATCCCCCGCTCCGGCGGCCGAGACGTCGATACCCGCCTTGGCACAGGCCTTGAGGTCGAGATGGTATGTGTTGCGCCCGGTCTGGCTGATGAACTTCAGGTGCGGAAGCCGGGCGATCACCGCGCCTGGCAGCGCTGTCCGCTGCTGGATCATGACGAGGGCGTCGAAGGGAGCGAGGCGCTCAGCGAGCGCATCGGGATCCCTCACGCTGTCGGCGAACGTCGTGACCTCATGCCCGGCCAGCGCAGGGAAACGCGGATGATGTCGAAAGGCGTCCTGGTAGTCGTCGAGCACCGCGATGCGCATGGTCCGGCTCCACGCGGCGGCGCGATCTGCGTCCCGCTAGACTCTCCTAAGCCCGCGCGGTGCGGCCCTCAATTGTTCGCCTGGATGAAGTTGCGGACCAGGGGATAGACCTGCCCTTCCCATTTCCGGCCCGAGAAGACGCCATAATGTCCGACGCCGGCCTGGAGGTGGTGGCGCTTCATGTAGGGCCTTAGCCCCGTGCAGAGCTCGTGGGCCGCGACCGTCTGGCCGACGGAGCAGATGTCGTCGCGCTCCCCTTCCACGGTCATGAGCGCTGTCCGCCGGATCGCCCGCATGTCGAGCGTGCGGCCGCGATAGGGGAGCTGGTTCTGGGCGAGAAGGTTCCGCTGGAAGACGCGCTCGACCGTCTCGAGATAGAACTCGGCCGCAAGGTCCAGAACGGCGAAATACTCGTCGTAGAAGGTCTTGATCTGCAGGGCCTTCGCGGCCTCGCCCCGGACCAGATGCCAGTACAGGTCGAGATGACCCTTCATGTGCCTGTCGGCATTCATCGACATGAAGGCGAAGAGCTGGACGAAGCCCGGATAGACGCGGCGGCCGGCGCCGGCATGGCGATCGGGCACGGTGGCGATGAGGTTTCGCTCGAACCAGGTGATCGGCCGCCCCATCGCCAGCTCGTTGACCTTGGTCGGATTGACGCTCGTGTCCACCGGGCCGGCCATCAGCGTCATTGAGGCGGGAGCGCAGGGATTCTTGGTCTCGTTCATCACGGCGGCTGCCGCGAGCGCCTGCACGGCCGGCTGGCACACGGCGACCACGTGACTCCCCGGCCCCATCTCCTCGAGGAAGCGGACCACATGGTCGACATAGTCGTCGAACCCGAACGCGCCTTCGGACAGGGGCACGTCCCGGGCATTCGTCCAATCGGTGATGAAGACGTCATGGTCGGCGAGGAGCGTTCGCACCGTATGGCGCAGGAGCGTGCCGAAGTGGCCGGACAGCGGCGCCACGACGAGCACCCGCGGCTGCGGCTGGTCGAGGTCCTTGCGGAAATGGGTCAGCGTGCCGAAAGGCGTGACGCAGGCGGGCTCCTCCGTGACGGGCACGTCGCGATTCCCGACCGTGACCGAGCCGATTCCATAGCCGGGCCGGTCATGGGTGAGCCCCGCCCGCGTCAGCATCTCGCCCGCGGCCGTCAGCCAAGTGGCCGGCTGGCCGTAACCGGCGTCCATCCAAGGAGACCAGGCGCGCTGCACGGCGCGGCCCCAGCTGCGCATGCCGTGGGCCACGTCCGACCCGATCTCATAGGCGTGATAAAGCAATTGCGGCCCGCGCTCCGGCTGAACATCCTCGGAGCAAGGCTAGACGATTGTTTGCTGCGCTGCGAGATGCTTCTGTACAGGAGCGGACGCGCGAAAGGACGCTGGGAGCCATGACCGAGGCAACGCTCACCATCTCGAGCCGGAACTACTCGTCGTGGTCGCTGCGCGGCTGGCTCGTCTGCCGGATGGCAGGGCTCGACTTTGCGACGGAGCTGCTTTCGGGCACCGACCCGTCGAGCCGGGCCGAGCTCCTGCACCTGTCGCCTTCCTTCCTCGTGCCGCGACTGACCCATGGCGGGATCCGCGTCTGGGATACTCTGGCTATTGCGACCTACGTCAACGAGATCAGGCCGGATGCACGCCTCCTGCCCGAAGACGCAGCCGCGCGCGCCTGGTGCTGGTCGATCTCGGGCGAGATGCATGGCGGCTTCATCAACCTGCGCTCCTCGCTGCCGATGAACCTCAAGGCCCGGCACGAGAACTTCAAGATCTGGGGCGGCGCCGCCTTCGACATCGAGCGGGTCACCACGATCTGGCGGGAGTGCCTCGCGCGATATGGCGGGCCCTGGCTCTTCGGGGACCGGCCGACGCTTGCCGACGCCATGTACGCACCCGTCTGCACGCGCTTCGTGACCTATGGCGTCGCGTTGTCGGAGGAATGCGCGACCTACCGCGACCATGTCATGGCATGGCAGTTGATGCGTGAATGGACCGAGGCCGCTCTCGCCGAACCGGACGAGATCGAAGAACTCGACATGGAGTTCTGAGCCTCGCTGGCCTGCCGCATCACAGGATCCCGGCATGACTTGATCCCAGTACGGCAGTCCCAGCTCTCGTCACCCAAGTTCCGCCAGTGCCACCGCGAATTGCCGGGCGTTCTGGGACAGGAGCGCGGTCCAGATCCTGGCACTTCCGGGCCGCTCTGGGTCTTCGGCGCGGCACGTGCCACCCTCCCCCGGCAGGATCGCGAAGCCCGCCGGCTCTCGGGCTAGGCCCAGCCCGATCGCCTTGAGATAGGCCTCCTTCGCGGCCCAGATCCGCGCGAATTCACGCTCCCGCTCGCCGTCGGACAGCCTCGCCAGAAGGGCTCGTTCCCGCTCGTGCAGGACGTTCCAGGGCGGTTCCCTCCCAGGCTCGACGGCCTCGATATCCACGCCGAGCGGCCCGCGTCCGACCGCCACGGCCGCCACACCATCGCGGCTGGCGGAGGAAAGAACCAGACCGCGAGGCTCGACCAGGACCGGCGCCCTTCCGGGGGCGTGCACGATCCGGACGTCCTCCATGGCGCAGCCGGCGACCCTGCTGACGAGTTGGCGAAGCACGAGGCGTCGTACCTCCGGGCTGACCGCCGGCGCGACGAGCACGGCCGCGAGCTCGCCCGCCCATTCGTCCGGATGTCCGATCAGCCGCATGGTTGCGCTTAGCCGGCGCCGCGCCCCGAGGCGAGGGCCCCGAAACCTTCATCCTCGTTGACGAGCGACCCAAACGGGCGCATCCGGAGCTCCTCCGTGCCCGACCCCTCTCCCTCCTCACGCCCGACCCTGACCTGGAGCGGCTTCCTGCTGGGCGCGCGCCTCCTCGTGCCTGTGCTGCCGGGCCTTGTCGTCTACGCGCTTGCCTTCGGGGCCGCCTCCGCCAACCGCGGCATGAGCCTTGGCGAGGCCACCGCCATGAGCGCCTTGGTCTATGCCGGCGCGGCCCAGATGGTCTCGCTCGAGGTATGGCAGCCCACCTGGACGGCGGCCGCCCTGCTGACGATCGCGATCGTCACCGCCGCCGTGAATGCGCGCTTCCTCCTGATGGGAGCGGCCCTTCAGCCATGGCTTCGCGGTGCCCCTCCGGTCCGGACGGCGTTCGGCCTCTTCTTCCTGGTGGATGCGAGTTGGATCCTGGCGACGCGCTACCGCGACGGAGGAGGACGGGACCTGGGTGTCCTGTTCGGCGCGGGCTTCACGAGCTGGCTGATCTGGGTCGGCGGAACCATCCCCGGCTATCTCGCCGGCTCGCTCGTGGCAGAGCCGCGCCGCTATGCGCTCGACCTCGTGATGCCGATCTTCTTCGCCGCTATGGCCGTGCCCCTATGGCGAGGTCTCGCGGTCTCGGCGCTTCCCTGGGCAGTCGCGGGTGTGGTCGGCATCGTCGTCCAAGCCGTCGTGCCAGGCTATCTCTTCATCGTCGCGGGTGCGCTCGCTGGCGCCCTGGCCGGAGCTCTGCGCCGTGATCCCGCCTGACCTCGCGGCATACGGATCAGCGCTTGCGATCCTCGGCATGGCGATCGCCACCTATCTCTGCCGCGTTTCCGGCGTTGTCCTGATGAGCCGGGTGAGGCTGACGCCGGCGGTGCAGCGCGCCCTTACCGCGCTTCCCGGCTCGATCGTCGCCGCGACCGTCCTCCCGATCGCGGCGCGCTCCGGCTACGATGCCATTGCCGGCATCCTAGCGGGGGTCATCGTGATGGCCCTGACCCGGAACGAGGTGGTCGCCCTGTTCAGCGGCCTCGGGATCGTGGCCGCGATCAGGTTCATGGCTCCGATCTGAGGCGCATCCGGATCCGGAAGGACAGGCCGTCGCGCGTGTCGCGATAGGCATCCATGATTTGGTCGCGCGAGCCCTGGACGATCGTCGGGTCGGCAGTCGGCCAGTACTCCACATCGCAGGCGAGCGTCCGCGTCAGTTCGAGCGCCGCATGGTGCGCCTCGGGCGAGAGCGAGATGACGAGGTCGAAATTGAGCCCCTCCCACTCCTCGAGCTCGGCCAGCGTGCGCGGCTTGTGCCTGGAGCCGTCTATGCCGACCTCGTCAAGGGCCGCGACCGCGAAGGCATCGCGCTCGCCCGCCCGGATGCCTGCCGACTGAACGTAGATCGATTTGCCGAAATAGTGACGCGCCAACGCCTCCGCCATCGGGGAGCGGACGGAGTTGTGCGCGCAGACGAAGAGGACGGACTGGACCTTGCGACGGGGTACGTCGCCTGGGAAAGGCGGCGGATGATCGGCCAATCTCAACCCTTCCAGTGAAGGGCGTAGATCAGCGTGAAGAGGCGGCGCGCCGTGTCGAAGTCGATCTCCACCTTGCCGTCGAGGCGCTGCACGAGGAGTTCCGAGGCCTCGTTGTGGAGCCCTCGCCGGCCCATATCGATCGCCTCGATCTGGGCGGGAGAAGCGGACCGGATCGCCTTGTAGTAGCTGTCGCAGATGAACTCGTAATCCTTGATCACCCGCTTGAGCGGCGTGAGCGACAGGTAATGGGTGAGGCAGCCAGAGCCATCGGCCGCCTTCACCTCGAAGGCGAGCTTCTTTTCCACGATCGCGAGGTGAAGCGTATACGGGCCGTTGTCGTGATCCGGCACGCCGAAGGTATTTTCCTCGACGATGTCGTAGATCGCGATGGCGCGTTCGTGCTCCTGGTCCGGGTTGCCCCGACCGATGGAGGACTCGTCGAGCGTCACGGCGATGAGGCGGTTCTTCCTCTCCTGCTTCGCCGCCTCGCTCATCGTCTTATTGCCCCAGCCGAATGGCGATCGAGCGCGCATGGGCATCGAGGCCCTCCGCGCGGGCGAGCGCTATGGCGGCCGGCCCGAGATGCGCGAGCGAGCGAGGATCGCAGCGCAGGAACGAGGTGCGCTTCATGAAATCGATCACGCCCAGCCCCGAGGAGAAGCGGGCTGAACGAGCAGTCGGCAGGACGTGGTTCGGACCGGCGACATAGTCTCCCATTGCCTCGGGCGTATGCGAGCCGAGGAAGATCGAGCCCGCATTGCGAACCCGGGCGGCGAGCGCATCCGCATGCTCGGCCTCGATCTCGAGGTGCTCCGGCGCGATCCTGTCGACAAGCGGCAGAGCGCTCTCGAGGTCCGAAACCAGGATGATCGCGCCGAAATCCCGCCAGCTCGCGCCCGCGATCGCGACCCGCGGCAGCGCGGCGAGTTGGCGCTCGACAGCTCGCTCGACCTCGTCGGCGAGTTCGGCCGAATCCGTGATCAGGATGGATTGCGCCGCGGTGTCGTGCTCGGCCTGGGCGAGCAGGTCGGCGGCGAGCCATTCCGGGTTCGCGTGCCGATCCGCCAGGATGAGCACCTCCGACGGACCTGCTATCATGTCGATCCCGACCTGACCGAAGACGCGCCGCTTTGCGGCGGCCACGTAAGCGTTCCCTGGGCCGACGATCTTGGCAACCGGGGCGATCGTCTGCGTCCCGTAGGCCAGCGCCGCGACCGCCTGGGCGCCGCCTATCCGGTACACCTCGTCCACGCCGGCGATCCGCGCGGCCGCCAGCACCAACGGATTGACGACGCCATCCGGCGTCGGCACGACCATGACGACCCGCTCGACCCCCGCCACCTTGGCCGGGATCGCGTTCATCAGGACGGAGGACGGATAGCTGGCGGTTCCGCCGGGAACGTAGAGGCCTGCGGCCTCTACTGCGGTCCAGCGCCAGCCGAGGCGCACGCCCGCGTCGTCCGTGGAATCGTGGTCGGGCGGGATCTGCCTCGCATGGTAGGTTTCGATACGGGTCGCCGCGAGACGCAGGGCATCAAGGGCTTCCCCGTCCGACGCCGCAAGCGCGCGGTCGAGTTCGGCCTCGGAGACGCGCAGCATCTCCCGGGTGACCTCGTGCCGGTCGAAACGGCGGGTCAGCTCGACGAGCGCGTCGTCGCCGCGGCTGACGACGTCCGCAATAATGGCCGCGACCGCCTTGTCGACGTCCTCCGCAACCTCGCGCTTCGCACCAAGGAGGGCCGCGAAGGCCTGCGCGAAATCCGGCTGCGCAGCGTCAAGCCGCTGCGCCATCAGGCGCTCTCCACGTCGTGGACGGGTCGCTTCTCCGCTGCCCAAACCGGGCCAAGATCCTTCATCAACGCCTCGATGCATTCCAGCTCAAGGCGGATGCAGGCCCCCCCCGCGAAATGCAAGATGGCGGCCCCGGAGGGCGGATCGGCGGGTTCGAAGGTGATCGCGAGGAGGTTCAGCACCTCGTCCGGCCGGCCGCGGTCGATACCGCGCACCTTGACGGCAAGCACACGGTCGAAATGGCAGCCCGTCAGGCGTCGTCGGGGCTCCCTGTCGGCGGCCTCCCAGTCGAACCGGCGCCCGACAAGCGCGAAACGCCGCTTCTCGGGCAGAAAGGTCAGGTCACCGACGCGGATCACGGCGTCTTGGAGGTGGGTGGAAACGATCGCGAGATCGTCCGAGTCGAAGGCGGCGAGCTTCAAAGGCTCCATGAGGACCACCGTGTTGTTTCTTTGAAGGCCAGATAGCTACGCGCTCGTCCCCCCGCAACGGGCCAGCGCTGCTGTTACCCAGGCGCCTGATCCGCTACCACGCGCGGAGCCGTGCACGGACGGGCCGGCCCTTGAGGCCCCCGACGAGAGAGACGAGAGGCCGATGAGCAGCGAAGAGACCGCCATCCTGAGGGAGGACCGCGACGGACCCGTCCTGATCCTCACGATGAACTATCCACAGCGGCGGAACGCGCTCTCGCTGCCGCTGCGCGCCGCGCTCATCGACGCGCTCACGGCCGCGATGGCCGATACGGCGGTCCGGGCTGTCGTGCTGTGCGGCGCAGAGGGCAACTTCTCTTCCGGGGGCGACCTTTCGAGCATGGAGGGCGTGACTGGCGTGAGCGGGCGGGAGCGCCTGGCGAACGTCCATCGCCTGATCCGGCTGCTCGTGACGGGCGAGAAGCCGGTCATCGCAGCAGTCGAGGGCTATGCCTTCGGGGCCGGCCTGTCGCTCGCAGCCGCCTGCGACATCGTCGTGGCGTCACGGACGGCGAAATTCGGCTGCTCCTTCAACAAGATCGGCCTCATGCCCGACCTCGGCGCGGTCTGGACGCTCCCCCTGCGGATGGGCCTTGGCCGGGCTAAGCACATCATGCTCCGCGGCCAGACATTCGGGGCCGAGGAGGCGGAGCGTTGGGGGATCGCAGAAGTCCTTGCCGATCCGGGCCAGGCGGTCGCCGAGGCGGTCGCGATCGCCCACGAACTGGCGGCCGTGTCTCCCCTGTCGAACGGCTACACCAAGGCGCTGCTCTCCCGGATGCCGCGCGACCTCGAGGAGATGCTCCGCGCGGAGGCCGACGCACAGGCGGTGCTCTTCACCTCGGAGGACTTCGACGAGGGAAGGCGGGCCTTCCTGGAGAAGCGCAAGCCTGCATTCGCGGGTCGCTGAGCGAGAGGCTGGTGGCGCGAGGGGGCGGGAACGGCTATCGGCACGACGAGAATCGCCTGCCCTCCCCCGGATCCCCTCATGCGCCGCATCTTCGTCCTCAACGGCCCGAACCTGAACCTGCTCGGGACGCGCGAGCCGGGGATCTACGGCACGCTGAGCCTTGCCGATATCGAGGAGCGGCTGAAGGCGCGCGCTGGCGGTCGGGCCGAGATCGTCTTCCGGCAATCGAACCACGAGGGCGAGCTTGTCACCTGGATCCAGGAGGCCGGTTCGGAAGACGCGGGCGTGATTCTCAACGCCGGCGCCTACACCCACACGTCGGTCGCGTTGCGCGACGCGATTTCCGGCGCCAAGGCGGAGACGATCGAGATCCACCTCTCGAACACCCATGCGCGCGAGCCGTTTCGGCACAAGTCCTTCATCACGGCCGTTTGCCGGGGAGTCATCGCGGGGTTCGGACCTCTCTCCTACGAGTTGGCCCTCGAAGCGCATCTCGCCCCGCGGGATTGATCCCCCGGCCGCGCGGCTCACGCGTAGCGGCGCGCCAGGATGGCGGAACTCATTGCAGTCCCCCGCGCCGCGTGGTGCTCACCGCCCGTGATCAGCCGCGTCGTGTGGTCGAGGGCCGAGGTGAGCGCGCCGAGGGTCGCCTCCGGGACGCCCTCCCGCCCGAGCTCGTGCCGCACCCGCGCGATTTCCTCGCGCAGCGAGCCGATCCGGTCTAGAAGCTCCCCCGTATCCACCTGGTCGAGCCGGCGGGCCGTGCGGACGGCCAGCCTTGCCGTCACCGTCTCTCCGCCCCGGGCCTGAAGCAAACCGAACATCAGCTCCTCCGTCGTTCTCCTCGCCATATGTTCATGTTTTG